>JAZGBC010000071.1:0-5688 GCA_036444495.1 Kiloniellales bacterium | reverse complement strand
ACGTCGCCTTCACCCGAGTTCAGGAGGGTGAACCGGGTCTTGCCGGTCGAGGTGACCGCCTTGATCTTGCCCGAATCTCCCAGGACCGCCGCGGCAGTCGCACGGCAGAAATCGATGTCGAAGCCTTTCCAGACACCGCTTGCGTCCGGATAGGCGAAGCCGGCGATGCCGGTGCTGACGACGCAGCGCAGCACGCCGCGGGCCTTGACGTCTTCGAGTGTTCCCGCCGACGCCGCTCCCGCAGTCGTAAGAATTGCGGCCACAAGGGCTGCTGTTATTACGTTCAAAGGTCTCATGGTAGACGCTCCCTGTTTAATTCAAGAATTCAGCTTGATGGGCCCCGGACGTTGTATCCCGCCCTTGAATTTCGGTGATGATGACCCGTTCGCGTTATCGCGTCAAACTCCTTTTTGACGCCGCAGAACGCGCAGAATCACCGCGGAACGCGCAGAATCAGAGCTTGGAGAGTCCCCCCGGACCGAATGTTCCGGCGACACGACCGAATAGGGTGAAGGCTCAATCGGGCCGCCGGATTGATTTATCGTTCCGCCCAGGGCCAAATCCCGCGCGGTTCTGGCAGAATCCAGGCCCTTTAGCTTAGAATTCGCGGCTCGACGCCTCGGGTCATGCCGGCCCGGGTGCGGCCAGTCGCCAGAACCCGCGGGCCAGCTACGATATGAAGAAGAAGCCGGAATACAGGATGGAGACTTTGCTGACCCGCCTGGGCCGCGAGCCCGAGCGCCAGCACCACGCGGTCAACCCGCCCGTCTATCACGCTTCGACCTTTGCCTTCGATACCGTGGCCGGGTTCGAGGCGGCGATCGACGGCAAGTTCGACAAGGGAACGCTGTACTACGGCCGCTACGGCACGCCGACGACCTTTGCCCTGGAGGAGGCTGTGGCGGCGCTGGAAGGGAGCTACGGCTGCATCGCGCTGCCCTCGGGCCTGGCCGCGATTTCCTGCGCCCTCCTCGCCTTCGTGGGCGCCGGCGATCATATCCTGGTGACCGACTCGATCTACGACCCGGCGCGCCAGGTCTGCGATCATCTGCTCAAGCGCCTCGGCGTGGAGACCGGCTATTACGACCCGCTGATCGGCGCCGGGATCGCCGACCTGATCCGGCCGAATACGCGGCTCGTCTATTTGGAATCCCCCGGGTCCTTCAGCTTCGAGATCCAGGACGTGCCGGCCATCGCCGGCGCCGCTCATGAGGCGGGCCTGGTGGTGCTGTGCGATAACACCTGGGCCACGCCGCTCTACTTCAAGCCCGCCGACCACGGAGTCGACGTGATAATCCATTCGGGCACCAAATACATCGTCGGCCACGCCGATGCCATGATGGGCCTGGTCGTGACCGGCGAGGCGCATTACGAGACGCTGCGCCGCACGGCGTTCCAACTTGGCTATGCCGCCGCCCCGGACGACGTCTATCTGGCGCTGCGCGGCCTGCGTACGCTCTCGGTGCGCCTGGCGCGGCATCAGGAAAACGCTTTGCGGCTCGCCAACTGGTTCAAGGCGCGGCCGGAGGTGGCGCGCGTGCTTCACCCGGCCCTGCCCGACGACCCGGGCCATGCCCTGTGGCAGCGCGACTTCACGGGTGCCTCGGGATTGTTCGGAGTGCTGCTCGAGCCCTGTCCGGGGGACGCGGTGACGGCGATGCTGGACGGTCTGAATCTCTTCCACATGGGGGTGAGCTGGGGCGGCTACGACAGCCTCGTCCGGCCCGTCGACTTGACGCCAATCCGCACGGCCACTAACTGGGACGAACCAGGTCGGCTTCTCAGGTTCCATATCGGTTTGGAAAACCCCGACGACCTGATCGCGGACCTGGAGGCCGGCTTCGAGCGGCTCAACCGCGCGGCTAATACCAAGTCTCGCTGAATAGGGAGTAGGATCACATGAGCGACCCGGCCGCGCTGCCCTCCGCCCTGGAAGAGGCCGTCCGTTTCGATGCCGACGGCCTGGTGCCCGCCGTCGCCCAGCAGCACGACAGCGGCGAGGTCCTGATGCTGGCCTGGATGAACCGCGCCGCGCTGGCCGAGACGCTCGCCAGTGGCAGCGTCTGTTACTGGTCCCGATCGCGCCAGGCGCTCTGGCGCAAGGGCGAGACCTCGGGCCAGGTCCAGCGCCTGGTGCAGTTGCGCATCGACTGCGACGGCGACACGCTCCTGCTGCGCGTCGAGCAGACCGGCGTGGCCTGCCATACCGGCCGGCGCAGCTGCTTCTACCGCGGGCTCGGCGAGGACGGCCGGCTCGAAGAGCTCCTGCCGGTCGAGACCGACCCGCACGAGCTTTATGGCGACTGATACCAAGGAGCGCTGATAATGACCCGAGCGCGCCCGCGGTTGGCGGCGTATCTGGCAGGGCTGGTCCTGGCGCTTGCGGTCGTTGGCTCCGCCGGCGCGGACGCTAAGGAAGAGGTCACGCTTTTCGCCGCGGCCAGCACGACCGATGCGATCGAGGCCGTGGCGCGCGCCTTCGAGGCGGGCGGGCACGGCAGGGTCCGAGCGGTCTTCGCCGCCTCCTCCACCCTGGCCCAGCAGATCATGTACGGCGCGCCTGCCGACCTGTTCCTCTCCGCGAACACGGTTTGGATGGACCATCTGGAAACACGGGGCCGCATCGCGGCGGACACGCGCATCGATCTTCTGGGCAACCGCCTGGTCCTGATCGCACCCAAGAAGACGACGCTCGAGCTGACCGTGACGCGGAACTTCCCCCTGGCCGCGGCGTTGGGCGGGCGGCGCCTGGCCATGGGCGATCCGGCGCACGTTCCGGCCGGTCTCTACGCCAAGGCCGCGCTGGAGAACCTGGGCGTTTGGTCCGAGGTCGCTCCCAAGGCGGCTTATGTCGGATCGGTGCGCGCGGCGCTCGTGCTGGTCGAGCGGGGCGAGACCCCGGCCGGCATCGTCTACGCGACCGATGCCCGAATCAGCCCGCGCGTGCGCATCGTGGCCCGCTTTCCCGAAGGATCCCATCCCGACATCGTCTACCCGCTCGCGCTCGTGTCCGGGCGCGAGGGTCCGGCCGTCTCCGCGCTCTATGACTTCCTGCGCGGGCCCGAGGCGCGGGACATCTTCCGCGAACACGGCTTCGAAGTCCGGACGGCCGAGTGATGTTCGAAATCAGCCCCCTTGAGATCGAGGCGCTGGGGCTCAGTCTGCGCGTGGCGGTCTGGAGCGTGGTGACCAGCCTGCCCGTCGGCCTGTTCGTGGCCTGGCTGCTGGCGCGCCGCGACTTCGTCGGCAAGAGCGCGCTCAACGGCATCGTCCATCTGCCGCTCGTGCTGCCGCCGGTGGTGGTGGGCTATCTGCTGCTCGTCCTCCTCGGCCGCGAGGGGCCGCTGGGCAGGATCCTGCTGCAGACCTTCGGCGTCAGCCTGCCCTTCACCTGGGAGGGAGCGGCGCTCGCTGCGGCGGTCATGGCCTTCCCGCTCATGGTGCGGGCCATGCGCCTGTCGCTCGAGGCCGTGGACCGGCGTTTGGAGGCCGCGGCGCGCACACTGGGCGCGGGCCCGGCGCGGGTCTTCCTGACCGTCACCCTGCCGCTCATGGCGCCGGGCATCCTGGTCGGCGCGGTGCTCGCCTTCGCCCGAGCCCTGGGTGAGTTCGGCGCCACCATCACCTTCGCCGCCAACATCCCGGGCGAGACGCGCACCCTGCCGCTGGCGCTGTTCAGCCTGATCCAGACCCCGGGCGGGGAGGCCATGGCGCTGCGCCTGGCCGGGCTGTCGGTGCTGCTCTCGCTGGCCGCGCTGGCCGCCTCGGAAATCATCGCGCGCCGCCTGCGCGCCCGGATCGACGGTTAGGGCTCGAACCATGCTGGAAGTCGCGGCGCAAAAACGGCTCGGCAGCTTCGAGGTGGACGCGAACTTCACCTGCGAGACCTCGGGCGTGATCGCGCTGTTCGGCCGCTCGGGCGCCGGCAAGACCATGCTGGTCAACATGATGGCCGGGCTGCTCAAGCCCGACCGGGGGCGTATCTCGGTCAACGGCAACCTGCTGTTCGATTCGAGCCGCCGGCTCGACGTGCCGCCCGAGCGGCGCCGGCTGGGATACGTGTTCCAGGAAGGCCGGTTGTTCCCGCATCTGAGCGTGCGTGGAAACCTCGTCTATGGCTACAAGCTGGTCCCGCCGGCCGAGCGCCATATCCAGTTCGACCAGATCGTGGCGCTGCTCGGCCTGGAAGCGCTCTTGAGCCGCCATCCGCGCGACCTCTCCGGTGGCGAGAAGCAGCGCATCGCCCTGGGCCGGGCCCTGCTCGCCAACCCCCGGCTGCTCTTGATGGACGAGCCGCTGGCCGGCCTCGACCAGCCGCGCAAGGAAGAGATCCTGCCCTTCATCGAGCGCCTGCGCGACGAGCTGGGCATCCCCATAATCTATGTCAGCCATTCCATGCCCGAGATCGTGCGCCTGGCGGATACCATGGTGCTGATCTCCAAGGGCCGGGTCGAGGCGGTGGGCCCGGTGGACGAACTGACCAGCCGGCTCGACCTCAGGCCGCTGACCGGGCGCTACGAGGCCGGTGCCGTGATCACCGCCCGGGTCGAGCGTCAGGACGAGGCCTTCGCCCTCACCGAGCTCAGCTTCGCCGGCGGGACCTTGCTGGTTCCGCGGCTGGAGTTGCCGGTAGGGACCGAATTGCGCCTGCGCATTCGCGCCCGTGACGTCTCGCTGGCCCGCCACCGGCCCGAGGGTCTCAGCATTCTGAACGCGGTGCCTTGCGTGGTGCGCGACATCGGCATCGAGGAAGGCCCCCAGGTCGACCTGCAACTGGACGCCAACGGCGCGGCGCTCTGGGCCCGCATCACGCGCCGCTCGCTGGTCGCCCTGAACATCGAGCGCGGCGCGCAGGTCTACGCGCTCATCAAGGCGGTGGCGGTGGACCGCTACAGCCTGGGCCGCAGCGGCGCCGCCGGACGTTTCCTGTCCGAAGAGGACTAGCCGTCAGGGCTGCTGCACGAGGATCTTGAAACGGTAGGCCTTGCCGACGGCAAAGTTCGATGGCGCGGTGTGAATCTCCACATCGTTGTATCCATCCCTCAACACCGCCTGATCGGGACCCCGGCCGCCCGCCACGTGGGCGCCATTGATCAGCATACCCTGGCGGCTGCCCCGGTCGCGCACGATGACCTCGGACCCATCCATATCGAGCGCGAAATGATTGAGCGAGAGCCGGTGCGGGGATTGGTCGGGCAACGTCACGTCGTTGAAGGCGAGCGCCTCCTCCTCGCGGCTCTCCGGCGCCCGGCCGATGCGAAAGGGGAAACGGCGTACCTCGATCCCCGCCTCGGGTAAGACGTCATTGCCTTCTTCGTCCTGCGCGAAGATCACGACCCGTGGCGGTGTGTGCGCCGCCTTGGCTTCCAGGCCAGCGTTGACCAGCATCTGGTTCACGCTGCGCAGGCGTTCGAAGAGCGCACGCAGCAAGCCCATGGCTTCGCTGGGCTCGTCCAGAAGCAGGCGCAGGAATTCCTCCCGCTCCACGGCCTCCAGGGTGACCTCGTCCAGGGCCCGGGCCGTGGCCGAGCGCGGCCGCTCCTCCAGGAGCCCCATCTCGCCCAGCACATCGCCCGGTCCGAGCACGGCCAACCGGATCGGATCGCCCGAGGTGCGTTTAAGTATCTCCACGCGCCCGCTATGGATGATGAAGGCCTCGCCGCTGGCATCGCCCTCGCTGAAGATCGT
>JAZGBC010000070.1:0-8327 GCA_036444495.1 Kiloniellales bacterium | reverse complement strand
GCCCGATTTCGCTCCCGTCACGCCGCCGGAGACACTCGATCCGGTCACGACAAAGCGGCGCTTCATGGAAGCCATCGGCGCGCCGCGCTACGTGTCCACCTTCTTTGGCGGCGGCAAGCTGGTTTAGCCCCCTCCGCGGGCAAGGCTTCCCGTAACCGCGGCGGTCCAGGCTACCGGGCCCGCTTGGTGAAACCCGCTCAGCGCATACACATCATGTGGCGTCCACCCTGGCAGGCCAGGCTTCGGAAACTCCACAGTGACTTGATGTAGGTCACGAGGTTCTCCGCGTCCTCGCGTGAGAGCACTGTTTTCCAGGCGGCCATGCGTTCGTTTCGGGACGAACCGTTGAGGATCATGTCTATCAACTGCCGGTCCGGATGATGCCAGCCGTGGGCGTCATCGTTCAGCGCCGGGGCGACGAAACCGTACTCGTCCTTGGCATAGGGATCTTCGGGCCTTTCGCCCACCCCCTGGACCCCGTGGCATTGCCGGCAGTTTTCCGCGAACAGACGCTCTCCCGCCGCGATGGCCTGGGCCGTCGCCCTCTCGCTTCCCTCGAAACTGGTCCATGTCCGGCCTCCATCCCGGCTGGTCATGACCGCGCCCGTATCGGCGAAGCCGTAGATTCGGTCTTTGTTACGCGGATCGACGGCGAGGCCCCTTAACACGCGGTCCTGGAAATCGCGGGCGATGACCTTGAAGTCAAGCTGCGCCTCTTCCATCGCGATGAGACCGGTTTTGTAGACGAAGACGAAGAGCCGGCCCTGCGGCGTCACGTGGACCATGGTCGCCGGCCGGCGAATGAAGGACGCGAACGCCCAATTTTGGCCGCCGTCACGGCTAACCTGCAGGCCTTTCATGGTCGCGGCATAAAGGATGTTTGCGTCTTTCGCCGAGGCCGCGAGGGCGAACAGCTTCTCCGGCGCCTTTCCGACCCTATTCCATGTATTACCGCCGTCCCGACTCACCTGCAGGCCCTTGTAGACGCCGTAAAGGACATTCGGGTCGACCGGGCTGACGGTAAGAGCGTGGAAATCCACCGGCCCATCGATACCATCGGAAATATGGCGCCACGTCACACCACCGTCGTCGGATGTCATGACCCCTAGGTTGCCGCCTTTCGCCGGGTGGCCGCTGGCATAGAACTTCCGGGGATTGCGGGGGTCGACGGCGAAGGACATGAAGTCGGCGTTGAGTGTCGAGACCCGTGTCGCAAAACCGTCGGATGTTGCCGCGAATAGGCCGTAGTGGGTCGCGAGGAGTACCCGTGACGGTTCGTCCGGATCGAGGGCGATGCCGTGGACGTGATTTATTCCATCCAGTGGAACGGGTTCCGCGTTAGCAGTGCCCGAAGCGCCGAACAGCGCCACGAAAAGACCCACCCAAAAGATCTTGGCCGGCTTGATCATTTGAAAGCTCCCCTTCTGAGCCTTCTGTAAGGGAAGACGACGCGGAGACGCAATGATTCGCATCAATTACGGTCGTTGCATGAGGATGCAGGGCGAATTCTCGAGGCCGTTCACGCTTCCTCGCCCACTGCCTCGGCCGGCAGCGTCTCCCAGAACTTCAGCGGTTCCCCCGCGGGCTTCCCGATCAACTCGTCCTCGCGCATGACCGTTTGGCCGCGGATCACGGTCAGCTTCGGCCAGCCGGTCACCGTCATGCCGTCGAAGGGCGTCCAGCCGCACTTGGACGCGATCCAGGCATTGCTGATTTCGCGCCGGGCCTTGAGGTCCACGATGGAGAAATCCGCGTCGTAGCCGACGGCGATCCGCCCCTTGCCCGCAATGCCGTAGATGCGTTGTGGCCCGGCGCACAGCAAATCCACCAGGCGCTCCAGGCTCAGGCGCCCCGCGTTCATGTGATCCAGCATGACGGGCAGCAGGGTCTGCACGCCCGGCATGCCCGAGGGCGAGGCGGGATAGGCCTTGGCCTTCTCCTCCAGGGTGTGGGGCGCGTGGTCGGAGCCGATCACGTCGACGACTCCCTCCGCCAGCGCGCGCCATAGAGCGTCACGGTGCCGCGCCTCGCGGATCGGCGGGTTCATCTGCGCGCGCGTGCCGAGACGCTCATAACAATCGGGCGCCTCCAGCGTCAGGTGCTGGGGCGTCACCTCCATCGTCGCCAGGTCCTTGTTCGCCGCCAGGATGGGGATCTCCTCGGCCGTGGTGATGTGCAGCACGTGGACGCGGCGCCCGGCCCGGCGCGCGAGCGCCATGAGGCGCTCCGTGGCCCGCCGCGCGGTCTCCACATCGCGCCACTCGGGATGCAGGGCCACTTCGCCCCCCTCGCGCGCGATCTTGAGCCGCTCGCGCAGGCGCGTTTCGTCCTCCGCGTGCACCGCCGCCCGCCGCCGCCCGTGGCGCAGGACCTCGAGCAGGGTCTCGTCGTCCTCGACCAGCAGGCTGCCGGTGGAGGAGCCCATGAAAATCTTGACCCCGCAGCAGCCGGGCCGGACTTCGAGGGCGGGCAACTCCGCCACGTTCTCCGCTGCCGCGCCGACGAAGAAGGCATGATCGACCCAGGCGCGGCCGCGCGCACGCGCCAGCTTGTCCTCCAGGGCCTCCCGCGTGGTGGTAGAAGGCGAGGTGTTGGGCATCTCGAAGACGGCGGTAACCCCGCCGAGCGCGGCGGCCGCCGTGCCGCTGGCCAGATCCTCTTTCTGCTCGTTGCCCGGTTCGCGGAAGTGGACCTGGGTGTCGATGACGCCGGGCAGCACGTGCAGGCCGCGCGCGTCCAGGACCTCCGCGCCCTGGGCCGCGGGAAGCGCGCCGATCGCCGCGATGCGCCCGTCTTTGACCCCAATGTCCACAAGTGCCACGCCGCTGGGCGTCACCGCGGTCCCGCCTTGGACGATCAGGTCAAAGATCTCGGTCATCGCTTTCTTGCTCCTCAGCCGGCCGCCGCCCGCGCCTCGTGGCGCGCGGCCAGGAGACGCTGGAACAGGTCGAGGTAGCGCGCCACGCAAGTCTCCTCGGTGAACTCGGCCTGGTAGCGCCGCCATCCTCCGTCGGCCAGCCGTCCGGCGAGCCCCTGCTCGTCGATCACGCGGCCAATCGCCTTGGCCAGCGCGGGCGCGTCATCGATGGGCACCAGCAGGCCGTCCTCGCCGTCCCGGACGTAAGCCGCCGGCCCGGCGGCGGCGGCGGCCACGAGCGGGGTGCGATGGCCCCAGGCCTCCATGGTCACCGTGCCGTGGGGCTCGTAGCGCGAGGGAAAGACGCAGATGTCCGCGGCGCCGAAGAGCGCGTCCCGGTCGTCGCGCCAGCCCAGGAAGCGCACGCGCTCCGCCACGCCCAGGCGCCCGGCCGATCTTTCCAGCCCCCCGCGCAGCGGCCCGTCACCGGCCATCCAGAGATAGGGCCGCGTCTCCAGGGTGAGCGCCTGCAGCAAAACATCGATCGCCTTGGCCTCGTGCAGCCGGCCGAGCGCCAGTAGCAGGGGCACGTCGGGCGGTGTGTCCAGACGCTCGCGCGGCAGGGGCGGCGCCTCGCCCACGGCGGCGAAGTTGGGCAGGTAATGGGCCCGCTCGCGCGGCCAGCCGTTTGTTGCCACGTGCTCGACCAGGTCCGGCGTGATGCACAGGAGGTGATCGCAGCGCCGGTAGTTCTTGAGCTTGTAATAACCGCCGAGCCGCGCGAGGCGCAGGAAGTTCCCCTTGGGAAAGAGGCCGCTCGCCCGGTTCATCCAGGTGAGCACGACGTCGGGCTGGTAGATCTTCACCTGGTGGCGAAGCGACGGCAGTGTGGTGAAATCGGTCCAGCGCCCGAAGGGCAACTCGATCGGCCGCACCCCGCCCTGCCTCAGCGCCATGGCGCGGGCCAGGTTCTTGCGGATCACGACGAGCTGATCCAGCCCCGCCCGGTGCAGCGCCAGAACCAAGCTGACGAAAAAGGTCTCCGCGCCGCCCTCGCGGCCGCCGGCCATGACCTGCATGACGCGCAAGGACCGCCCGCCATAGCTGGTCGCGGCCAGGTCCGGGCGCTCAGAAATCATCGGCGGCAACCAGGGATCGGAGGCGGGTGGGATACGGCGGACTCATGGGCGCGACTTGTAGCGCGGATTGCCCCGCCCCGTGTAGGGCAAATCTTCGCCCCCGCCTTGCCAAGAAAAGGGCGGGCGGTTACCACCCCTACCATGAACGGGCCGTCCCCCCAGCGCATTCTGGTCATCAAGCTGTCCTCGCTTGGCGACATTATCCTGGCACTTGGCGCTTTCCGGGCGATCCGCGATCACCACCGGGGCGACCACGTGACCCTGCTGACGACGCGGCCTTATCGGCGGCTGGCCGAGGAAAGCGGGCTGTTCGAGGAGGTCTGGGTCGATGAGCGGCCGCGCCCCTGGCAGGTCCCGGCCTGGCTGGCCCTGGCCCGGCGCCTGCGCGCGGCCGGCTTCGCGCGGGTCTACGATCTGCAGCGCTCGCAGCGCAGCGCCTGGTACTTCCGCCTGGCCGGCCGCCCTGAATGGGTCGGCACGGTGGCCGGCTGCTCGCACCGCTATGTCATGCCGCGCGGCAGCGATCTGCCCATCGGCGAGCGCGAGGCCGCGCAATTGGCGCTGGCCGGAATCGCCCGGGTGCCCCCGCCGGATGTTTCCTTCCTGCGCGCGGATGTAGATCGTTACGGGATCGCCGGCGCTTACGCCCTGCTGGCGCCGGGCAGTTCGGCCAGCCGGCCCGGCAAGCGCTGGCCGGCGGCGCGTTACGCCGAACTCGCCGTCCGTCTCGCCGAGCAGGGCATGGCCCCGGTCCTGATCTGCGGCCCCGACGAGCGCGAAGAGGCGCGCGCGATCGCCGAGGCCTGTCCGCAGGCCTACGACATCGAGAGCAACATCAACGATATTGCGGCTCTTGCCCGCGGGGCGCGCGTCGCGGTGGGAAACGATACGGGGCCGATCCACGTAATCGCGGCGTCGGGCTGTCCCACGGTGGTGCTTTTCAGCGCGGAGTCCCACCCGGTCAAATCGAAGCCCCAGGGTCCTTCGGTCGAGGTCCTGCACCGCCCGGTTTTGGCCCATCTTACCGTGGCGGAGGTGATGAACGCCGTGAAGGGGCTCGCGCGTTGACTATAGGCGTGCCAGCAGCGCTTCCGCCGCCGCGACCGCCGAGTCCACCGGGAGCCCGTCCATGAGCGTTTCCTTGACCTCCGGCGCCGCCGAGGGATCGGGCAGAAGCTCCTCGAAGGACTCCTTGGTGCGCACGAAGGCCGCGTGGGGCCCCCAGGGCCGATAACGCCGGTCCGGGCTGGGGCCGAAGAGCCCGAGGGTCGGGGTGCCCGCCGCCGCCGCCAGGTGCATGAGCCCGGAATCGTTACCCACATAGAGCGCGCAGCGGCGCAGGCAGGCCGCCGCCGTGGGCAGGTCCACGCCGCCCGCGAGATCGATCCGCTGCTCGGGCAAGAAGGCGTCGAGCACCGGCTGGGCCTGCTCCCGCTCGTGTTCCGCGGCGAAGATCGCGACCCGGGCGCCCTCCAGGGCCCCGCCGGGATCGGTGAGCAGCCGGGCCAGTTCTGCGAAACGCGCGGCCCGCCACTGCTTGCCGGCCCAGTTGGCCGTGGGCCCGACGGCGAGCACGGGACTGCCCTTGGGCACCAGGCGGCGGGCGGCCTCCTCGTGCCGGGGGGCCAGCCAGACCGTCGGCGCCGGGGGCGGGTCCAGCCCGATAAGCGCGGCGAGTTCCTCGACCCGGTGCAAGCTGTAATCGGGCGAACCGATCACCAGCCGCCGGCGCGTGGGCAAGAGATAGGCGATGGCCGAGGCGCGCAGGTCCACCACGAGATCCCAGTAGCGGAAGGCGGCGGCGCGCCACAGCGCCAGCCAATGCCCCTTGAAGGGGCGCTTGTCGATCGCGATCGTGCGCGTAAGTCCCGGCAGCGCCTCGAACAACGGGACCGAGACCCGGCCGACGGCCACGGTCACCCGCGCGCCGGGGTGCCGCTCCAGCAAATGCCGCAACAGTCCGGTCGACAGGACCGCATCCCCGATGCGGGTCGAGGTGATGAACAAAAGCCGCATAGGCGCGCCTTATAAAGGTGCCTGCCGTGGCCTGCCAAGCCGCCCGCCCCCCTTGATACCCCGCCCTTGCCAAGGGAGCCGGGCGGGACCACTTTCTAGGTCCGGGCGCCATGTGGGAGGGATGATCTTCGAGATGAGCGATTGCCAAGCGGTAATCATGGAAACACGCGGTCTTATCCGCGCCAGCGGACCCGATACGCGCGATTTCCTGCAGGGCATGGTCTCCAACGACATGGACAAGCTTGCGCCGGGGCGCGCGCTCTGGGCCGCCTTCCTCACGCCCCAGGGCAAGTTCCTGCACGATTTCTTCCTCACCACGGCGCCCGATGACGACTCGATCCTGATCGACTGCGAGGCCGCGCGGCTCGACGACCTGCTGCGGCGGTTCAGCCTGTACAAGCTGCGTGCCGAGGTGGAACTCTCGGACGTCTCGGCGGACTACCGCGTCGCCGCCCTGTTCGGCGCCGAGGCCCTCCCCGCGCTCGATCTGCTTGCCGAACCGGGGCACGCGGTCCCCTTCGCGGGCGGACTGGTCTATGTGGACCCGCGCCTGGCCGAGCTCGGCGCGCGCGCCGTCCTGCCCCGTGGGAACGCGGAGGCGGCCATCGAGACAGCCGGTTTCCATATGGCGGACCCCGCCGCCTACGACCGGCTGCGCATCTCGCTCGGCGTGCCCGACGGCAGCCGTGACCTGGAGGTGGAGCGGGCGACCCTGCTGGAAAACGGCTTCGAGGAGTTGCACGGCGTCGATTGGGACAAGGGTTGCTTCGTGGGGCAGGAACTCACCGCGCGCATGAAATACCGCGCGCTGGTCAAGAAGCGCCTCCTGCCCGTGGAGATCGACGGCCCCGCGCCCGCGCCGGGCACCGCGGTCATGGCGGGGAACAAGGACGCGGGCACGATCTTTTCCACCGCCGACGGCCTGGGCTTGGCGCTGCTGCGCCTGGAAAATCTCGAAGACGTGCTGACCGCCGGCGAAGCGCGCCTAACGCCGAAAAAACCCGCCTGGGCAGCGTTCTAGGCTCGGAACCTTTTCAGTCCTGAACTGACGATGGCGCCGTAAGCACGCGGGGTAGGTTTATTGCGCTCGCGCGGCCGTTGCGTGTGTCCGAAGGGTAACCTATACCGACGGTCCGCCAATGCGTTGCAGACCTAGCGAACCCATCCCATGAAAGAAGACAGTTACACCGCGGGCCAAGTGATCTATCGGGAGGGCGGTCCCGGGGATGCGATCTTCATCATCAAGGAGGGCGAGGTGGCGGTCCTGCGCGACGTGGGCGGCGAGGAGGTGCGCCTGGCGGTGCTGCGCAAGGGCGCGATCTTCGGCGAGACGGGGGTGCTGCACGACCGGCCGCGCTCGACGACGACGCGGGCGCTCGGGAATATTACTCTTGTCACGATCTCCAAGGAGACGTTCCTCTCGACCTTTCGGAAGGACAACCCGCTCGCCTTACCGCTGCTGCGCATGCTCTGCGAGCGCCTGTCCCAGGCCGACAGCCGGCTCGTGGAGCAGCAGATCTACTCCGAAGGCGCCCGGCTCATCGAGGTGGCCAGCATCCGTCTGCTGCCTGCCTCCACTGAGATGAGGGGGCAGATCGGCGGGGAGGGCATGGTCATCGCGGACTTGCCGTTCCGAGTCGGCCGTCACGCACTGCCCGGCGAAAAACCCGATTCGGTCCTGGCGGAACTCATGCTCCGTATCCCGATCAGCGGCCAGCTGTCCCCCCGGCAATTTGCCATCGAGGAGATCACCGGCCGTCTGGTGTTGCGCGACCTGCAGAGCCACCTGGGCACCCTGGTCAACGGCGTGCGCATCGCCTCCTTCGAGCAGTCGGATACGGCCGACCTGACCTTCGGCGAGAACGAGATCCAGGCCGGCGGCCTGGAGTCCCCCTACCGCTTCCGCGTCATCGTGGAGCGGAAAACAGGCCAGAGCACTATCCGATCGGATCTGAAATAGGGGGACACAATATTATTGTGTCCCCCTATTTCCCTTTCAGTCGTCCTGCTCCGTCTTCTCCTTGAGCTCCGCCTGGGCTGCGGCGAGGCGTGCGATGGGCACGCGGTAGTGCGAGCAGGAGACGTAGTCGAGCCCTGCACTCTGACAGAAATGGATGGAAGCGGGGTCGCCGCCGTGCTCGCCGCAGATGCCGAGCTTGAGGCCGGGGCGGGTGGCGCGCCCGCGCTCGGCGCCCATCCTCACCAGCTCACCCACGCTGTCCTGGTCGATGGTGATGAAGGGGTCCTGGTCGATGATTCCGCGCTGCTCGTAAACGCCGAGGAAGCTGCCCGCGTCGTCGCGCGACAGGCCGTAG
>JAZGBC010000069.1:0-4967 GCA_036444495.1 Kiloniellales bacterium | reverse complement strand
AGATGGAGTTCCTGGGCTCCTTTTACCGCGCCGCCCTCGGCGGCCCGGCCCTCGGCGGGGCGGAAATCCGTGCCGACTTCTCCATCAATCTGGTGCGCCGGAAGAACGTCAACGTGGGCTCCAGGCTGGCGGTGCGCTTCCCGCCGAAATACATCCGGATCTATCCGGGGGGCTGAGCCATGAGCGTTGCCGCCGCCCCGGTTGCCGCCCCGCGCATAAGGGCCAAGATAAGCCGCGACGACTGGATCATGCGCGGCTGCATGGGCGTGATCGGCGTTTTCCTGGCGGTCTTCGTGTTGCTGCCGCTCTACACGATGATGTCCAAGAGCGTCGAGAACAAGGCGGGCGACTTCGTCGGCCTGGCCAATTACGCTGAGTATTTCGATACCCCGGCGCTGTTCTTCTCCGCCATCAACAGCCTTTACATCTCGGTCATCGGCACGGTTATAGTTCTCGGCGCGGCCTTCGTTTACGCCTATGCGCTGACGCGCACCTGCATGCCCTTCAAGTGGTTCTTCAAGCTGGTGGCGGCGATCCCGCTGCTCACACCTTCGCTGCTGAGCGGCATCTCGCTGGTCTACTGGTTCGGCAGGCAGGGCGTGGCCAATGACCTGTTATTCGGTGAGTCGATCTATGGCCCCATCGGCATCCTGATCGGATCAAGCTATTGGGTCTTCCCGCACGCGTTGATGATCGTCATTACGGCGCTCTCGATCACGGACGCGCGCCTTTACGAAGCGGCCATCGCGCTGCGCGCCAGCAAGATCAAGACTTTCTTCACGGTCACCATACCGGGCTGCAAGTACGGCCTGATCAGCGCCGGTTTCGTGGTCTTCATACTGATCTTCACCGACTTCGGCGTGCCCAAGGTGATCGGCGGCAACTTCAACATGCTGGCGACCGACATCTACAAACAGGTGATCGGTCAGCAGAACTTCCAGATGGGCGCGGTGGTCTCGTTTATTCTGCTGATTCCGGCGGTGGTTGCCTTCTCCGTCGACCGCATCGTGCAGAAAAAACAGGTGGCGCTAATCTCGGCCCGCGCCGTGCCCTACGAGCCCAAACCCGACCGCCGGCGCGACATGGCCATGCTGGCCTTCTGTTCCTTCATCGCGCTTCTGATCTTCTGCATGATCGGCATGGCACAGTACGCGGCGCTCATCACCTTCTGGCCCTACAACCTGGAACTGACGCTGGGCAACTACGATTTCGATCTGGCCAACGGCGGGGGCTGGGATTCATATTTCAATTCCATCCGCATGAGCCTTTATACGGCCGCCGTGGGTACGGTGATCATTTTCTTCGGCGCCTATCTTATGGAAAAAGGCCGCGGCTTCACGGCCGGGCGCAATACCTTTCATGCCGTCGCCATGATGCCGCTGGGGGTGCCGGGCATGGCGCTCGGCCTGGCCTATATCTTCTTCTTCAACAACCCGGACAATCCGTTCAATTTCCTGTACGGCACCATGGGCATTCTGGTGCTGGTCACGGTTACCCACTTCTATACGGTCAGCCACCTGACGGCGGTGACCGCGCTCAAGCAGATGGACCCGGAGTTCGAGTCCGTCTCGGCCTCGCTCAAGACGCCGTTCTACCGGACCTTCCTCAGGATCACGGTGCCGGTCTGCATACCGGCGATCCTGGATATCTCCATGTACCTCTTCCTCAACGCCATGACGACGGTCTCGGCCGTGGTCTTCCTCTATTCCACGGACACGACGCTGGCCTCGGTCGCGGTCCTCAACATGGACGACCAGGGCGAGCTTCCCTTCGCCGCGGCTATGGCCATGATGATCGCCTATACCTGCGCCGGCGCGCGCATCCTGCATGCCCTGCTGACCCGCGGCATCACCCGAAGTACCCAGGCTTGGCGGACCCGTTAACGGCCGGTTAATACCTGCGGTCCCCTATCCGCCGCCGGCTTCGGGGCCGGGCGCCAATTGGTCACATGGCGGTGGGGATTTTGAATTGATTTCAGCCGCTTGATGCCGGACTGCCTGCCGCCTGATGCTGGAACTTAAGGAAAAATCAACCGTGACCGGGTATCCGTGTAGGCTTCCGCAGTATGCCTCTGGACCCGGTCGTGGGTAAGGAATAGGGCAGATGTCCTCGGGCGAACAGACCCAGAGTAACGAGCCGATTTCGTTGAGCGCGGCGAAGGTCCTCGTCGTCGATCCCCAGGCGTCCGGCCGGAGCCAGCTCGGCGACACGCTCAGGCTGATCGGTTTCCGCGACATCGAGGCTTGCGCGAGTTTCGATCTCTTCACCGAGAAGGTCGGGAGCGCCAAGCCGGACCTGGTCTTCCTCGACATCGACGCCGAGCGCGAGCTCGCCTGCACCATGATCCGCAAGATCCGCAACAGTGAGCTGGGCGAGATCCCCTTCGTGGTCGTGGTGGCGCTGACCGCGAAGCCGGAGCTGGAAGCCGTCCAGGGGGCGCTCGAGGCGGGCTCCGACGACATGGTGGTCAAGCCGGTCACCGTGGAAGCCCTGCGCCAGCGGGTCACGAACCAGATCGAGAACCGCAAGGAATTCATCGCCACCGATGATTACGTGGGCCCGGACCGGCGCCGGGAGCAGCGCGAGCTGACCGAGGAGGATCTGGCCAGCATCGAGGTGCCCAACACCCTGCGCCACACCGCCACCGGCGACGAGTCGGCCGCGCTGACCGAGGAACGGGTGCAGGAGACCCTGCGCAGCCTGAGCACCCAGAAGTTCTACCATCTGTCCAAGAAAGTCAGCCGGATCGCGGAACACCAAAAGAAGAACTTGAAGGGGAATGCGGAAAGCGTCGATTGCGCGAAAGCGATTGAGGAGATTTCCAAGGCCCTGACGGAGATCGACGAGATCATCGGCGAGCAGAACTTCCGCGGCGTCGAGCAGGTGGTCGCCAGCACGCGCCGGGCGCTCAACGACATCAAGGCCAGCAAGGGCGAGGTGACGAAGCGCCATTTCGAGCTTTTGCAGGCCCATGGCGGGTCGGTCACCGTGGTGCTCCAGGAGAGCGAGGAGACCGCCGGCGCCCTGGTGACCCAACTGGAAAAGGCCGTCTCCGTCGTGCGCGGCGGATCGGAGGACAAGAATCAGCGCGAGGAGGCGGAGAAGCCCAAGGAGCCCAAGGGAAATGGCGTCTCGCCCCAGGAACAGGCGCCGAAAGCCCCGCCCAAACAGCCCGCCAAGAAGCCGGCGGCCAAGGGAAAGCACTCGCTTTCAACGCGCCTGAAAGCCTGGTGGGAAGGGGAGGATCCCCAGCAGTTCGCCTCCAAAGGCCGGAAGTAGCCCCGGCCTCAGGTCCCCGGTGCCCCGAATCCGAAATTCGCGTCATCGAATTTCGGCGTCGAAGGGGCACTAGCTATTTGAATCCAGTGCGATTCAGCTTCCGATCTGCGGCACATTTAATGTGCCGGATATCGGAACCATCACACTAGCGCCGTCTCCTGCAAGAGATCGAAGAAGGCGCGCACCACGCGCACCGGGCGGCGCTCCTCAAGGCAGACGGCGTATTCCACCGCCTCCAGCTCGACATCGCGCAGCGCCAGGCGGTGCAGCCGGGGATCGCGCCCGAACTCGCCCTCGAAGACCACGCCGATGCCCAGGCCCGCGGCGGCCGCCTCGCGCACCGCCTCGCGGCTGCCGATCTCGAGCACCTGATCCGGCTTGATGCCGGCTTCGGCCATGGCGCGTTCGAACATCGCGCGGGTCGTCGAGCCCGCCTCGCGCAGGATCAGGCGCTGGCCGTTCAACTCCTCCAGGCGGATGCTGCGCCGGCTCGCCCAGGGATGGCCGCGCTTGACGAAGACGACCAGCCGGTCGCTGCGGAAGGGCACGGCATAGAGCCGCTTGTCCGGGCCGATGTCGGGGAGGACGGCGATGTCGCTGCGCCGCTCGAAGAGCTCCTGCAGGACGCGCTCCGAGTTGCCGAAGGTCATGGACAGGCGTATCCCCGGGTGGCGCCGGTTGAAGGCGGCGAGCAGCGGGATGACGTTGTAGGGAGCGTCCGCCCCCACCCGCAGCAGGCCCGAGAGCAGGCCCCGCGCGGAGGCCAGGAGCTGCTCCGCCTCGGCCTCCTGGGCGAACAGGCGGCGGGTCACATCGAATAGGCCCCGGCCCAGGTCGGTCAACTCGATGCCCCGGCCGCGGCGCTCGAAGAGCTTGACCCCATAGGCCTCCTCCAGCGCGGCGACCTGGCCCGAGAGCGTGGGCTGGGTGACGTGGATCATCCCGGCGGCCCGGGTGAAGCCGCCCGCATCGGCCACGGCGTGGAAGGCGCGCAGCTGCGTGTGATTTATAGACATAGCCTATCTCATATATAAGTAATATCGATTTGATTTATGTTAGGGCCTGTCTCCATATGGGGCAAGTCACCGCTCAATCTCAGACGAAGGACCAGAGCCATGGCCGTCACCGTGACCGACGGAACCAGTCCCGCCGCCGCCACGCCCGCCGCCTCTCCGACCGGCGACCCCTGGCTGCTGACGCCGGGGCCGCTCACCACCTCGCCCAGCGTCAAGCAGGCGATGCTGCACGACTACGGCTCGCGCGATACGGGCTTCATCGCGGTCAACGCCCGCGTGCGCGAGCGCCTGCTGGCGGTCGCCGGCGCCGAGGGCAGCCACGTCTGCGTGCCCTTGCAGGGCAGCGGCACCTTCGTGGTCGAGGCCATGGTGGGAAATTTCGTGCCCAAGGGCGGTAAGCTGTTGATTTTGGTCAATGGCGCCTATGGCAAGCGAATCGCGCAGATCTGCGGTTACCTCGGCCGCAACTGCATGATTCATGAGACTCCGGAGGACGTGCCGGCGGACCCCGGGGCGCTCGAGCGGGCGCTCGCCGCCGACCCCGCCATCAGCCACGTCGCCGCGGTGCACTGCGAGACCACCTCGGGCATCCTCAATCCGATCGAGGCCATAGCCGAGGTCACGGCGCGCCACGGCCGCGGCCTGCTGATCGACGCCATGAGCGCCTTCGGC
>JAZGBC010000068.1:0-7673 GCA_036444495.1 Kiloniellales bacterium | reverse complement strand
ATCACGCGGCATCATTGGGACGAAACGGATGCTTGAACAAGGGGACGACTCGCCCCAAATCGGTATACAAACAGTTGTGAGCGCGAATTCGACTGGCGCCCTCCGCTGCGGAGCGGCGCCAAATCATGGAGAAATAGAAGGTGACGCAGTTGACCATTGATCCTCGCCGGACGGCGGGCGGTCCGCTTCCACGAATTCCACTGTTGCGCGGCCTCGCGGCGCTGGCTCTTATCATGGCCTTGACCTTCTGGTCCGCGGCCGTCCAGGCGCGCGGTGCGCCGGAGAGTTTCGCCGATCTGGCGGAACGGCTGCTGCCCACCGTGGTCAATATCGCCACCACCCAGGTTATCGAATCCCGCCGGGGCGAGGAGTTCGAGGAGTTCTTCAAGGAATTCTTCGAGCGCCGCGGCGGCCAGCCCCCGCCGCAGGAGCGGCGCAAGGCCTCTTCGCTCGGCTCCGGGTTCATCATCGACTCCAGCGGCTACGTCGTGACCAACCAGCACGTCATCGACGGGGCCGACGAGATTACCGTGCGCTTGGCAGACGACATCTTGCTCAAGGCCACGCTGGTCGGCAGCGACAAGAAGACCGACCTGGCCCTGCTCAAGGTGGAAACGGACAAACCGCTGCCCGCGACCTCCTGGGGCGATTCGGAAAAGACCCGGATCGGCGACTGGGTGATCGCGATCGGCAATCCCTTCGGTCTGGGCGGCTCGGTAAGCGCGGGCATCGTCTCGGCGCGGCAGCGCGATATCAACTCCGGCCCCTACGACGATTTCATTCAGACCGACGCGGCCATCAACCGGGGCAATTCCGGCGGTCCCATGTTCAACCTGGACGGCGAGGTCGTCGGCGTCAACACGGCGATCTTCTCGCCCTCGGGCGGCTCGATCGGCATCGGCTTCGCCATACCCTCGGCCCTGGCCAGGAACGTGATCGCGCAGCTGCGCGAGCACGGTGAGGTGCGCCGCGGCTGGCTGGGCGTGCGCATCCAGACCGTGACCGAGGAGCTTGCCGAGGGCCTGCGCCTGGGCGATCCGCGCGGCGCGCTGGTCGCCTCCGTTTCCGAGGGCGGCCCGGCGGAGAAAGCGGGAATCCAGCAGGGCGACGTGGTTCTCAGGTTCGACGGGCGCAAGGTAACCGATATGCGCAAGCTGCCGCGCATGGTGGCGGAGACGCCGATCGGCAAGGACGTCGATGTGGTCGTCTGGCGCAAGGGCAAGGAGGTCGCGCTCAAGGTCAGGCTGGGCGAGCTGGAGGACGAGCGGGTCGCGGCCGTGACCGAGGGACCGGGCCAGGATGAGCCCGAAAGCAGCGAGGTGCCCGATCTCGGCCTGCGTCTCGGCAAGCTCACGGCGGAGCTGCGCGAGCGCTTCGGCTTGGGCGAAAAGACCGACGGGGTGGTGATCACCGATGTCGATTCGGCGGGTTCGGGCGCGGAGAAGGGCCTCAAGCCCGGCGATGTCATCGTCGAGATCGACCAGGAGGAGGTGCGCAGCCCCGCCGAGGTCGCCGATCGGGTCAAGAAGGCCAAGGACGAGGGCTACCGCGTGGTCACGCTCCTGGTCTTCCGCGAGGGCGACTTCCAGTGGATCGCCGTGCGCATCGACAAGAGTTGAACTTTACTTAAGGATCGACAGCGAGGCGGCGGCCGGATCGGCCGCCGTTTCCTTTTTGGCCCCGCGCCTAATCCTGGAACTCGCTGCTCCGGTAGCCCTGGAGGAACAGGAGCGCGGTAAGGTCCCCGTGATCGATCGCAACGCGGGCCGCCTCGCGCAGCAACGGCTTGGCCCGGTAGCCCACGCCGAGGCCCGCCGCCTGCACCATGCCCAGGTCGTTCGCCCCGTCACCCACCGCGCAGGCATCCGCGGGCGCGAGGCTCTGTTGCTCGGCCAACTCCAGGAGCGCCGCCTGCTTGGCGTCCGGACCCAGGATCGGCTCCGCCACACCACCCGTCAGGCGGCCATCGGCGGTGAGCAGACGATTGCCCCGCGCCTCGTGGAAGCCGCAGGCCTCACGTACCGGCCCCAGGAAATGCGTGAACCCGCCGGAGACCAACGCCGTATAGGCTCCGTTCGCGCGCATGGTTCGGACCAATGTCAGCGCGCCGGGATTGAACGTGACCCTTGTCGCGGCCTCGTCCAGCGTCGTGACCGGGAGCCCCTCGATCAGCGCCACCCGCGCCCGTAGCGCCTCGGCGAAATTTAGCTCGCCGGCCATGGTGCGCGCGGTGAGCTTGGCCACTTGCTCGCCTGTGCCCGCCGCCTCGGCCAACTCGTCGATCATCTCCTGGGCGATGATAGTGGATTCCATATCGGCGAGCAGCAGGCTCTTGCGCCGGCCGTCACGCGCCTGGGCCATGAGGTCGACCGGCGCGTCTCCAAGACGGTCCCGGACGGCGGCTTCCGCGTTCTCCGCTATGCTGCTCTCGAACGGGATATCGCAGGCGTCGCCCGGGTTTAGCCAATCCGTAGGGCCGGCTATCGCCCCCGCCGCGGCCAGGGCATCGCGGGCGGCATCGAGCAGCGCGCTGTCCAGCGTCCTTGAGCCGGGCGCGCCGATCACGGTAAGCACGTAGGTCATGGGCCGCCTATAGAACGGCGGCCCGCCCGGGCACAAGCGAAGATCATGACTGGAGACAGTATCCCAACCAGCGACCGGCCCCCGGTGGTCGTCATCACCGGTCCCACCGCCAGCGGCAAATCGGGCCTGGCCCTGCTCCTGGCCGAGGCCGTGGGCGGCGTGGTCATCAACGCGGATTCCATGCAGGTCTACCGCGAGTTGGCGGTGCTGACCGCGCGCCCCGGCGCCGAAGCCCTGACCCGCGCCCCGCACCGGCTCTACGGCGTGCTGCCGGGCTCGGAGCGCTGTTCGGCCGGGCGCTGGCGCAAGATGGCGCTCGAAGAGATCGCCGCCTGCCACGCCGCCGGTCAGGTCCCGCTGGTGGTGGGCGGGACGGGGCTCTACCTGCGCGCCCTGGAGCGGGGCCTGGCCAAGGTGCCGGAGATCGCGCCGGAGATACGCCAG
The DNA here is from genome assembly GCA_036444495.1 of Kiloniellales bacterium. Taxonomy (GTDB): domain Bacteria; phylum Pseudomonadota; class Alphaproteobacteria; order Kiloniellales; family J153; genus JAZGBC01. The sequence continues at coordinate 4,646 of JAZGBC010000068.1, read as the reverse complement.
GCTGCCCGGGCCCGGCACCGGGACCTGGGCGGCGCCGTCTTCCACGCCGAGTTGGCGGTGCGCGATCCGGTCATGGCCGCGCGTCTGAGTCCGGGGGACAGCCAGCGCCTGATCCGCGCCTGGGAGGTTGTGGAGGCCACGGGCCGTTCCCTCGCCGCCTGGCAGGCCGAGGAGGGCGCCGAGCCACCCGCGCCCTACCGCTTCCTCCGGATCACCTGCCAGCCGCCGCGCGAGGAGCTCTACGCCGCCTGCAACGCCCGCTTCGCCGCCATGGCCGAGGGCGGCGCGTTGGAAGAGGTGCGCGCCCTGCTGGCGCTCGCGCTGGACCCCAGCCTGCCGATCATGAAGGCGCTGGGCGTACCGGAGCTGGCCGCCCATCTGGCCGGCGAGTTCACACTGGATCAGGCGGTGTTCCGCGCCCAGCAGGCGACCCGCAACTACGCCAAGCGCCAGATGACCTGGTTGCGCACACAGGGCGCCAAGGATCGGTCCGGCGAAGCGATCCAGATTGCGCAATATTTGGAAAGTTTAGAGCCTAAAATCTTTACGATTATTCGTCACTTTCTGTTGACCGGCTAGTGGGGAGCGACTAGGTTACGCCCTCCGCGCGGCCCCGAAATCCCCGCGCGCACAAGGGTTTGCGCCTCGGGAGACGCGCAAACAGGCTGGCAAGACAACCTGCCGTTGTAGGTGGAGAGTGAGCGATGGCGTCCCGGCGCATGAACGGCTCGGAGATGGTGATCAAGGCCCTGTTGGATCAGGGTGTTGACGTCGTATTCGGCTATCCCGGCGGCGCCGTATTGCCGATCTATGACGCGCTGCACCAGCAGAACGAGCTGCGCCACATCCTGGTGCGGCACGAGCAGGCGGCGGTCCACGCGGCCGAGGGCTATGCGCGCTCGACGGGCAAGGTGGGCGCGGTGCTGGTCACCTCCGGCCCGGGCGCCACGAATACGGTGACGGGGCTGACCGATGCGCTGATGGATTCCATCCCGGTGGTCTGCCTGACCGGCCAGGTGCCCACGCATCTGATCGGCAACGACGCCTTCCAGGAGGCGGACACCACGGGAATCACCCGCTCCTGCACCAAGCACAACTACCTGGTGAAATCCATCGAGGACCTGCCGCGGGTCATGCACGAGGCCTTCTACGTGGCGCGCAGCGGCCGGCCCGGCCCGGTGGTGGTCGACCTGCCCAAGGACGTGCTGCAGGCGACCGGCAACGGCTACCTGAGCCCCGACGAGGTCGATGACCACCAGAGCTACCGGCCCCAGGTCAAGGCGGACAAGGCGAGCATCGAGGCCGCGGCCGAGATGATCGCCAAGGCCAAGCGCCCGATCATCTATTCCGGCGGCGGCGTGATCAATTCCGGCGATAAGGCCAGTACGCTGCTGACCCGCCTGGTGCGCACCCTGGGGGCGCCCTGCACCTCCACGCTCATGGGCCTCGGCGCTTACCCGGCCAGCGATCCCTTGTTCCTGGGCATGCTGGGCATGCACGGCACCTACGAGGCGAACCTGGCCATGTATCACTGCGACCTGATGGTCGCGGTGGGCTCGCGCTTCGACGACCGGGTGACCGGGCGCCTGGACGAATTCTCGCCCCACTCGCAGAAGATCCACATCGATATCGATCCCAGCTCGATCAACAAGAACGTGCTGGTGGACCTGCCCATCGTGGGCGATGTGACCAGGGTGCTCGACGCCCTACTCAAGGCCTTGAAGGCGGGTGGCCATAAGACGAGCCGCAAGGCGCAGAAGGCCTGGTGGGCGCAGATCGAGGAATGGCGCGCGCGCGACTGCCTGCGCTATGCCAACTCGGGTTCCACCATCAAGCCCCAGCACGCGATCCAGCGGCTCTACGAGCTGACCAAGGACCGCGAGACCTACATCACCACCGAAGTGGGCCAGCACCAGATGTGGGCGGCCCAGTTCTACAAGTTCGAGGAACCCCGCCATTTCATGACCTCGGGCGGGCTGGGCACCATGGGCTATGGCTTCCCCTCGGCGCTCGGCGTTCAGGTGGCCCATCCCGGCGCCCTGGTGATCGACATCGCGGGCGAGGCCTCGTTCCTGATGAATATCCAGGAGCTTTCGACCGTCGCCCAGTACGAGCTGCCGGTGAAGGTCTTCATCATCAACAACCAGTGGATGGGCATGGTGCGGCAGTGGCAGGAGCTGCTGCACGGCGGGCGCTACTCGCAGAGCTATGTGGCCTCGCTGCCGGATTTCGTGCAGCTCGCCGAATCCTTCGGCGCGCTCGGCCTAAAGGCGACCCGGCCCGAGGAGCTGGACGACAAGATCATAGAGATGATCGAGACGCCCCGGCCGGTGATCTTCGACTGCCAGGTCGAGCAGATGGAGAACTGCTACCCCATGATTCCATCCGGCTCGGCGCATTACGAGATGCTGCTCGGCCCCGACGACAAGGCCACGAAGCCGGTTTCCGAGGAGGGGATGGTGCTCGTATAACCCCGTAAGACCCTTCGCGCCGCGCCGCTTCTCCCCGTGCCCTTGCGGCACAAATCTGACAGAATTCTGGAGCAAAGAAACCGGGACCCGTCCCATGCCGCCAAGAGACCTGACGATCGAAACGCGCACCATCGCCGTGCTGGTGGATAACGAGCCGGGCGTACTGGCCCGGGTCATCGGCCTGTTTTCGGGGCGCGGCTACAACATCGAGAGCCTGACCGTCTCGGAGGTCGATCCGGAGGCCAAGCTGTCGCGCATCACCGTCATCACCTCGGGCACGCCTCAGATCCTCGAGCAGATCAAGGCCCAGCTCAACCGCCTGGTCCCGGTGCGGCGGGTCAGCGACCTGAGCGTGGAGGGGCCCCATGTGGAGCGCGAGCTGGCCCTGGTCAAGGTCGCCGGGCGCGGCAACAAGCGGGTTGAATCGCTGCGCATCGCCGATATCTTCCGCGCCAATGTGGTCGATTCCGGCCACGACCACTTCACCTTCGAGATGACGGGGAAAAGCGAGAAGATCGAGGTCTTTATCGACCTCATGAAGCCGCTCGGACTGGTGGACGTGAGCCGCACCGGCGTGGTCGCCATCTCGCGCGGGCCGAAGGGGCTGTAAGGGCGCGCCCCCCGGGGTGGCGCCGCTTGCGGCAAGGAATAGCGCCTCCGGCGTCGAGGGCCGGAGGCGGAGAAACACAGGGATTAACACGGGAGGATTTCCATGCGCGTCTACTATGACCGCGACGCCGACGTAAATCTCATCAAGGGCAAGAAGGTCGCCGTGGTCGGCTACGGCAGCCAGGGCCATGCCCACGCCAACAACCTGAAGGACAGCGGGGTCGCCGAGGTGCGCGTGGCGCTGCGCGCGGGCTCGGCCAGCGCCGAGAAGGCCAGGGACGCCGGCCTCGAGGTCGTGGCGGCGGACGAGGCGGCCAAGTGGGCCGACGTGGTCATGGTGCTGGTGCCCGACGAGCTTCAGGCGGCGCTGTACCGCGACCATCTGGCGCCGAACCTGCGCGATGGGACGGCGCTCGCCTTCGCCCACGGCTTCAACATCCACTTCAACCTGATCGAGCCGCGCGGCGATCTGGATATCTTCATGATCGCGCCCAAGGGGCCGGGCCATCTGGTGCGCTCGGAATACCTGGGCGGCAACGGGGTGCCCTGTCTCCTGGCCGTGCACCAGGACGCCAGCGGCAACGCCACCGAGATAGGCCTGTCCTACGCCAGCGCCATCGGCGGCGCGCGCGCGGGCGTCATCGAGACCACCTTCAAGGAGGAATGCGAGACCGACCTGTTCGGCGAGCAGGTCATCCTCTGCGGCGGGCTGAGCGCGCTGATCGCGGCCGCCTTCGAGACCCTGGTGGAGGCCGGCTACGCGCCCGAGATGGCCTATTTCGAGTGCGTCCACGAGGTCAAGCTGATCGTCGACCTGATCTACGAGGGCGGGCTGGCCAACATGCGCTACTCGGTCTCGAATACCGCGGAATACGGCGATTACACCAGCGGGCCGCGGATCATCACCGACGAGACCCGGGCCGAGATGAAGCGCATCCTGGCGGACATCCAGACCGGCCGCTTCGCCCGCGAATGGGTCAACGAGTGCAACGCCGGCCAGCCCAGCTTCAAGGCCCTGCGCCGGCAGTGGGCCGCGCACCCGGCCGAGGAAGTGGGCGCCAAGCTGCGCGCCATGATGCCCTGGCTGGCCGAAGGCAAGCTGGTGGACAAGTCGAAGAATTAGGGGGTCTGCACCCTAACCCTCCTCGGCCCAGGCGAGGACTTCCTGGCGCAGCCGGGCGTAGCGCTCCTCCGAATTGGGTCCGAAGAGGGGATCGCCGCGCTCGGACATCTCGGCGTCGATCTCCGCCCAGTCCTCCTCGGCCAGGGCGCGCTCCGCGGCGGGCAGGAAGTTCTCATCCTCGGTCCTGATATGGCCGCGGTAGACCTCGAGGAAGCGGTGGGCGAGTTGCGTGAAGGAGTCGCGGGGAATCTCCTGTTCGTTCAGGACGTTATGAAGTCCGGCGGCGAAGCGCCGGGTCAGCTCCGCCAGGTCCCTATGCTGACCCAGCAGGTCGCCATAGGCCCCGGCGGCGGCCGGGTCGCGCGCGCGTAGCCGCTGGTAGATCAGGTCTTCCTTGGGGTGGTGGTAGAGGTCCTGGTAGCTCAGGCAGTAGTCGAGCACCC
>JAZGBC010000067.1:0-2606 GCA_036444495.1 Kiloniellales bacterium | reverse complement strand
CGCCTGCCCTTCGATTACGTGGAGGCGCGCCACCGCATGGGCCTGATCGACGAGGAGGCCGAGGTCAAAGCCGTCGCCGCGCGCAAGCGCTTCGCCGAACTCCTGCCCGAAACGGCGCCCGGTGCGGTCGCGTTCTATCGGCCCGACGCCTACAACGCCGCCGCCTCCCTGCAGGACAACATTCTGTTCGGCCGCCTAGCATACGGCCAGGCCATGGCGGAGGACATCGTGGGCGATGCCGTGACCCAAACCCTCGATTCGCTCGGCCTGCGCCAGACGGTGATCGAGGCCGGTCTTGGCTATGAGGTGGGCGTCGGCGGCAAGCGGTTGAGTTCGGCGCAGCGGCAAAGGATCGGCTTGGCCCGCGCGCTGCTCAAACGCCCCGATCTTTTGGTCGTCAACGACGCGCTTGCCGTCGTCGACAGCAAGACCCAGGACCGGCTGATGAAGCGAATCCTCGATCACCGCAAGGGTAAGGGCGTGGTCTGGACCGTGCAAAGGCCAAGTGCCGCGCAACACTTCGACCGCGTTCTGGTCATGGACAGCGGGCGCCTGGTCGAACAGGGTAGCTTTGCCGACCTGAACAAGCCGGGGTCGGCCCTGACCGGCATCATGGCCGCCGAATAAGAACAGAAAACGGGAGACAGGGACGATGTCTATCGAGCAGGAGGTCGAGGTCCTTCGCAAGATCCCCCTCTTCGCCAATATCGAGCCGGCGAAGCTCAAGCTCATGTGTTTTGCCAGCGAGCGCATCACCTATCAGCCGGGTCAGGATCTTTGCAAACAAGGAGACCCGGGCGACGCCGCCTTTATCATCGTCGAAGGCAGCGCCGATGTCTTGATCAAGACGGACGGTGGGCCAATGGTCGTGGCGCAGATCGGCCAGAACGAGATCGTCGGCGAGATCGCGATCCTGTGCGATGTGCCACGTACCGCGACGATTACCGCCACGAGCGAGTTGGTCGCGCTCAAGATCACCAAGGACCTGTTCTTCCGCATGATCACCGATTTTCCGGAAATGGGCGTGGAGATCATGCGCGTCCTCGCTCGCCGGCTGGAACTCACCACCGCACAGCTCATGGAAGCGCGCGCCAAGGGGAACGGACAGAACGCGTGAGCCGGCTCGATAGCGTCATCCGCCGGCTCGAGGCGCAGCGCGCCTGCCTCGACCGCGCGGCGGAGTTGGTGCGCGATCTGCCGGGACCGGTCTTCGAGCTGGGCCTGGGCAATGGGCGTACCTACGACCATCTGCGCGAGATCTGTCCGGCGCGGGAAGTTTTCGTGTTCGACCGCGCGGTCTCGGCGCACCCGGACTGCATTCCCGATGACGATCACATCTTCCTCGGCGACGTGCGCGAGACGCTCGCCACCGCCGTGGCGCGCTTCGCCCGCGCCGTGCCGCTCGTGCACAGCGACGTAGGCACCGGCGATGCGGAACGCAACGCGCGCCTCGCCGCCTTCCTGGCCACGCAACTGCCGCTGCTGCTGTGCCCGGGAGGGGTCGTGGTTTCGGACCAGGACATTGGCTGGGACGGCGCGCGCGTCCTGCCGCTGCCCGAGGGCGTCAAGCCGGACCGCTATTTCATGTACCAGGCCGACTGATGCCGGTGCCCAGGCTTAATCCAGGTCGAGCACGATGGGGACGTGGTCCGACGGCTTTTCCCAGGTGCGGGTGTCCGTGACCACCTGTAGGGCTTTGACCGCTTTCATGGCGGGCGGCGTGACCAGCGCATGGTCCAGGCGCCAGCCGTAGTTCCTGGCGTAGGACTCGGCAAAGCGGTAGCCCCACCAAGTGTAGAGCGCCGCCGGTTCGGGAAAGAAATGGCGTCCCGCGTCGATCAGCCGGCCGGCCTCGATCAGGTTTGCGATGTGCTCGGATTCCAGCGGCGTGTGGCCCACGTTGCGGATCAGCCGCTTGTGGTTCCAGACGTCGGACGCGAGCGGCGCCACGTTGAGGTCGCCCAGAAGCACCGCCTTGCGCCCGGCCAGCCCGTCCGCGGCCCAGTCGGCCATCTCGCGCAGGAATTGCAGCTTGTGGGCGAACTTGTCGTTCGTCTCCGGGTCCGGCACCGGCCCGCCCGAGGGAACGTAGAAGTTGTGTACCTCCAGGCCGCCCGCAAGGCGCACGTAGGCGTGGCGCCGGTCGTCGCGCCCGCACCAGCCCTGGGTGCCCTGGGCCTCGAAGGGCCGGCGCGAGAGGATGGCCACCCCGTTGTAGGCCTTCTGCCCGTGGATCAGCAGATGCTCGTAGCCCAGGGCGCGCACGGCCTCGCGCGGGAAATCCTCGTCGGTTACCTTGGTCTCCTGCAGGCAGACCAGATCGGGCGCCAGCGCCTGGGTGAGCCGCGCCAGGTGGTCGAGCCGCTGGCGCAGGGAGTTCACGTTCCAGGTGATAAGCCGCAGCGTCATGGCCGCCATCTTGGAGGGGAAACGCGGTTTCGTCGAGACACCCCGGCACCGGCGGGCCGGGATCGACCTTGAGAAGCTCGAAACCGAAATGCGCGCGGCAGCGCAGGAACCGTGATCGAACACGGGCCGCTCCGCTGCCGCCGTCCACCACTTCTGATTGACCGTGGGTACCACAGTTGCCCACAATGACGATATGA
>JAZGBC010000066.1:0-23248 GCA_036444495.1 Kiloniellales bacterium | reverse complement strand
ACGATGCAAAGGTCGCGGACGCCCTGGGCGCCTCGCCCGAGGAGCTGTGGGACGAGATGGACCGCATGGCGGTCTTCGCCGGCGAGGCGGAGGTGGCCGCGCTCAGCCCCGACATGGCCAAGATCGCAGCGCTGGACACCCGCGGCGTCATCGCCACCGCGCCGGGGGAGTCCTGCGATTTCGTCTCGCGCTTCTTCGCACCCAAGGCCGGCATTCCGGAGGACCCGGTGACCGGCTCGGCGCACTGCATCCTGACGCCCTACTGGGCCAAGCGCCTGGGCAAGAGCAGGCTCACCGCGCGGCAGATCTCGGCGCGCGGCGGCGAGCTGGTGGTCGAGCACAAAGGTGAGCGGGTGCTGATCTCGGGCCGCGTCGCGCCCTACATGGAGGGGCGCATCCGTGTCTGAACGCGCCATTTCCATCGATCCCGCCGAGGGGCCGGCGGACATGGAAACGCTGCGCGCGCTGTTCCTGGAATATCAGGCCTGGCTCAACGTGGACCTCTGCTTCCAGGGCTTCGAGGAGGAGCTGGCGACCCTGCCCGGGCGCTACGTGCCGCCCGACGGCGGCCTCTGGCTGGCCCGGGTGGATGGCGAGGTGGCCGGCGTGGCCGGCTTCTGGAAGCTCAATGAGGGCACCTGCGAGATGAAGCGCCTCTGGGTGCGGCCCGGCTTCCGCGGTCTCGGCCTGGGCCGGCGCCTGGCGGAAACAGTGGTCGGAGCCGCGCGCACGGCGGGCTACCGCGCCATGTGCCTGGATACGCTGGGCTTCATGGACGAGGCGCGGAGTCTATACGGCTCCCTCGGCTTCAAGGAGATCCCCGCCTATTACGACAATCCCCTGGACGACGTGCGCTACCTGGAGCTGGAGCTAGGGGCACCCTCTGCATAAACCCCGTCTGGCACGCCCGAGCCCGAGACGGCATATTCGGCGCTCCGCGTGGGCCGCGGTAGGTCAATATTAAGGAACGTCGGTATAAGGTCAGCCCGCGTTGACGCAGTGCAACCTGCTCCCTAGTATCCGCGCGGTTGCGGCCCGGGCGAATCCGGTTCCGCGGTTTCCGTAGACATGTGGCTCTAAGACCGATCCCATGACCGTAAATCGTCCGGCCACCCGGCCGCGCAATCCCTGCTTCTCCTCCGGCCCCTGCGCCAAACGGCCCGGCTGGTCCGCGAAGGCCCTGTCCGGCGCCTTTACCGGGCGCTCGCACCGCTCCCAGGCGGGCAAGGCGAAGCTCAATGAAGTCATCACGCGCTCGCGCGAACTCCTGGGCCTGCCGGCGGATTACCGCCTCGGCATCGTGCCGGCCTCGGACACCGGGGCGGTGGAGATGGCGCTCTGGTCGCTCCTGGGCGCGCGCGGGGTGGATATGCTGGCCTGGGAGAGTTTCGGGCGGGCCTGGGCGACCGATGCCGCCAAGCAGCTCAAGCTGGACGATATCCGCATCATCGAGGCGGACTACGGCAGGCTGCCCGACCTGTCCCAGGTGGACCGGGCGCGCGACGTGGTCTTCCCCTGGAACGGCACCACCTCGGGCGTGCGCGTGCCGAACGGCGACTGGATCGCGGAGAACCGCGGCGGCCTGACCATCTGCGACGCCACCTCGGCGGTGTTCGCCATGGATCTGCCGTGGGACAAGCTCGATGTGGTCACCTGGTCCTGGCAGAAGGCGCTGGGCGGCGAGGCGGGGCACGGCATGCTCGCGCTCTCGCCGCGCGCGGTGGAGCGGCTGGAGAGCTACCGCCCGCCCTGGCCGCTGCCCAAGATCTTTCGCCTGACCCAGAACGGCAAGCTGAACGAAGGCGTTTTCGAGGGCGTGACCATCAACACGCCTTCCATGCTCTGCGTCGAGGACGCGCTGGATTCCCTGCGCTGGGCCGAGGAGGTGGGCGGCCTGCCGGCGCTCATCGCCCATGCCGAAGCGAACCTCGCCCTGATCTCGGACTGGGTCGCGGGGCGCGGCTGGGTCGAGTTCCTGGCCGAGGATCCGGCGGCGCGCTCGCCCACCTCCATTTGCCTCAGGCTGACCGATCCTTGGTTCCAGAGCCTGGAGGAGGGCGCGCAGCGCGACACGATCAATTGCCTGGCCGGGCTGATCGAGGAGGCGAAGGCGGGCTACGACCTGGCCGGCCATCGCGACGCGCCGCCGGGCCTGCGCATCTGGGGCGGGGCGACCGTGGCGCGCGAGGATCTGGAAGCGCTCCTGCCCTGGCTCGACTGGGCCTTCGCCGAAGTGAGGCAACAGACGAAGGCCGCGTGAGGCAAGGAACATGCCCAAGGTCCTCATCGCCGACGAGCTGAGCGAGCGCGCCCTCGACGTGTTCCGCGCGCGCGGCCTGGAGGCCGAGGTAGCGGTGGGGCTGGCGCCGGACAAGCTTCTCCAACGGATCGCCGACTGCGAAGGGTTGGCCGTGCGTTCGGCCACCCAGGTCACGGCGGAGGTCATCGCCGCCGCGAACGGCCTCAAGGTGATCGGCCGCGCCGGCATCGGCGTGGACAACATCGACGTGGCGGCGGCCACCGGGCGCGGCATCGTGGTCATGAACACGCCGGGCGGCAACGCGGTGACCACGGCCGAGCACACCATCGCCATGCTTTTCGCGCTCGCCCGCCAGATCCCGGCCGCCGACCGCTCGACCCGGGCCGGCAAGTGGGAGAAGTCCCGCTTCATGGGCGTGGAGCTTTCGGGCAAGACGCTGGGCGTGATCGGCTGCGGCAACATCGGGGCCATCGTGGCCGAGCGCGCAATGGGCCTGAAGATGCGCGTCGTCGCCTACGACCCCTATCTCTCGCCCGAGCGGGCGCGCGACCTGGGCCTGGAGAAGATCGAGCTTGACGGCCTCCTGGCGCGGGCCGATTTCATCACGCTCCACGTGCCCATGACCGATCAGACCCGGGGCATGATCGACGCCGCGGCGCTGGCCAAGGCCAAGCCCGGCGTGCGAATCATCAACTGCGCGCGCGGCGGGTTGATCGTGGAAGAGGACCTGAAGGCGGCCATCGAATCGGGCCAGGTGGCGGGCGCGGCGCTCGATGTTTTCACCCACGAGCCGGCGTACGACAACCCGCTGTTCGCCCTGGACGAGGTGGTGGCCACGCCGCACCTGGGCGCCGCCACCAGTGAGGCGCAGGAGAAAGTCGCGGTCCAGGTCGCCGAGCAGATGTCCGATTACCTGCTCACGGGCGCCATCACGAACGCGCTCAACATGCCCTCGCTGACCGCCGAGGAGGCGCTTCGCCTCGCGCCCTACATGCGCCTGGTGGAGCAGTTGGGCGGCTTCGCCGGGCAGTTGACGCAGACCGGGCTAAAGGGCATGGCCATCGAGTACGAGGGTCAGGTGGCCGGCCTCAACTGCCGCCCGCTGACCCAGGCGGCGCTCGCCGCGCTGCTCCGGCCCATCCTGGACAGCGTCAACATGGTCAACGCCCCGATGCTGGCGCGCGAGCGCAATATCGCCGTGACCGAGACCACGCACGAGCGCGACTGCGACTATCAGTCGCTCATCCGCCTGACGGTGACCACCGAGCGGGGCCCGCGTTCGGTCTCGGGCACGCTCTTCGGCCAGAGCAAGCCGCGTCTTGTGGAGATCAAGGGCATCGCCATCGAGGCCGAGCTGGGCCCCCACATGCTCTACATCACCAACGCGGACAAGCCGGGCCTCATTGGCGCGCTGGGCAAGACCCTGGGCGATGCCCAGGTCAACATCGCCACCTTCCATCTGGGCCGCGCGGAGAAGGGCGGCGACGCCATCGCGCTCCTGGAGGTGGACGAAGCGGTACCGCCAAAGGTGCTGGAGGCGGTACGCGCCCTGCCGAACATCAAGCGGGCGAATGCCCTGAGGTTCTAGAATCTTTTCCGATTAGGTGGAGTCGCCCCCTCACCCAGCTCCGGCTAAGGCTCGGCCTTGGGCCTCGCCAAGCCTTCACAACCCTCTCCCTGGGGAGAGGGATCAAACCCTCCAGTGGAGGGTTTGATGGGAGCGCAGCGACCGAGGGTGAGGGGGTGCTGCCGAGCCGTGAAACTAAACGGAGAGTGTTCTAGAGAACGGCGCCGCGACGCACGATCGGCCGCGCAATTCTCATCGTCGGTCGCAGGGTTTAATTAGCCGGCTTGACGAACTTCAGCGTCATGCGGTCGCTTTCGCCGATGGCCAGGTACTTTTCGCGGTCCTGGTCCTTGAGGCGGAGCGAGGGCGGCAGGGTCCAGACTCCCTTTGGATGGTCCTTGGTATCCTTTGGGTTCGCGTTGGCCTCGGATCGCGCGAGCAGGCGGAAACCCACATTTTCCGCCAGCTCGATGGTGTAGTCCTCGTTCACGTAGCCGGACAGGGCCTGCGGGTCCTGCCAGACTTCGGGGTTTCCGCGGTGCTCGACCAAGCCGAGCACGCCGCCCGGCTTGAGCGCGTCGAACATGGCCCGGAAGATCGTGCGCTCGTAGCCGCGCTTCATCCAGTTGTGCACATTGCGGAAGGTGAGCACCATGTTGGCGCTGCCCGGCGGCGCGATGGCGGTCTTGCTGCGCGACAGCTCGGTGACGATGACCTCGCCGTAGACGTCGGGCCGCGCGACAAATTTCTCGCGATAGCCCTTGAGCGTCCGCTGAACGTAGTCGCTCTTCAAGTCCCGGTCCCAGCTCGCCGCGTACAAGCGCCCGCTGCCCTTGAGGAAGGGAGCCAGGATCTCGCTGTACCAGCCGCGCCCCGGCCAGATCTCCACCACGGTCATGTCCGGCTCGATGCCGAAGAAGGACAGCGTCGCGAAGGGGTGGCGATAGACGTCCCGGGCCCTGTTCTTGGCCTCCCGATGATCGCCGGCGATGGCGGCCCGCAGCCGGGCGGCCGTCTCGGCCCCGGCGCTTTGCGCGAACACAGGCCATGCCGAAACGAGCAAGGTGGCGATGAAGCCGAAGGCCGCAACGGTCGCGATAGGCCCAAGACCGCTGCTGCAGGCCTTATGGCGCGGGGCCGCCGGGCCAGGCCTTGCCGCATGCACTATTTCCCTCTCCCTCACCTGTACCTCCCCCGTGAACCCCGGGAGAATACTAGCACAGGTCTTCCCCCGCGCGCCGCGCCAACACGATGAGCCGGCGCAGGCCGGCCATGGAGAGCACCACCGCCGCGGTGAAGACGTAGAGCCCGGCGTGGGTGGCCACGTCGCTGACGATGGAGACCTGTATGGCCACGATGGTGAGCGCCACCACGAAAACATCCAGCATGGACCAGCGCCCCAGGGTCTCGAGCCAGGTGAGCGCCTTGTGCAGGCGCGGCCCCCGCGCATCGGCGGCGTACCAGAGCAGGAGCGCCAGCAACATCTTGAGCGCCGGGAAGAGCACCGAGAAGACGAGGATCACGACGAAAAGAAAATAGTTCCCTTCGTCCCAAAGGACGCCGATGCCCTCCAGGATCGAGATGCGCTCGGCGAAGAAAAACAGCTTGCGCACCGTCATGATGGGCAGGGTCCAGCCCGCCACCAATAGGCCGCCCACCGCCACGAAGAACAGCCCGAGCAGGCGGTCCGCCCCGCGCGCCGAGGCGGCCAGCGAGCGCGCATGGCGCGGCAGGTAAGGGGGCGAAGGCCGGGCAGGCTGATCGGGCATGGGGATGGGTCCGGGCGGCGAAAACCTCGTGGCGGCGGAGTTTATACCACCTCTCCTCAATATTGACCCATTTCACCGAGGCGATTTTTGCCCGCCAGACAGGAGCGAGTTGCGCCGTAGTGCCGGACACTTCAAGCGGCGAGCGACGCCGCTGGCGGGAAAAAGCGCCCGGCCTGCGGTGGGGCAAATCGGCGTGCCGGGTTCGTTGCGGCGCTCGCCCGATGTCCCGCATCGCGCTTCGCACCGCGCCTGCCCGGGCGAGCCGATTTGCTCCCATGAAATGGATCAATATTGAGGAGAGGTGGTATCACAAAGGATGCCGCGGGGGCGAAAGCGGGCCGGCCGGGGATCCCGGCGCCGCTTTTCCATTTGATACAAGGGGCTAAAACGCGCTACTAACCCGCCGGCGCGGATGAGGGGCGCACCCGCGGATGCCGCCCCCCTGCTTTCCTTGTCCGCTCAACAGAGATCACCGTCCCGAGGCCCCGATGACCAAGCTTGGTAATAAGGCGTTGCTGCCTGCCGGTCTTCAGGATGTCCTGCCGCCCCAGGCGGGGCAGGAGGCGGCCGTGGTCGAGGCCCTGATCGCCTGCTTCGCGGCCCGGGGCTACGAGCGGGTCAAACCGCCCCTGCTCGAATTCGAGGAAACCCTGCTGTCCGGCGCCGGGGCGGCCGTGGCACAGCAGACTTTCCGCCTGATGGATCCGGTAAGCCAGCACATGATGGGCCTGCGCGCCGACATGACGCCCCAGGTAGCGCGCATCGCGGCCACGCGGCTGAAGAACGCGCCGCGGCCCCTGCGTCTCTGCTACGGCGGCCAGGTCCTTCGGGTCCGGGGCAGCCAGCTTCGCCCCGAGCGCCAGTTCGGCCAGGTCGGGGCCGAGCTGATCGGCGCCCCGCAGGAGGGCGCGGATGCGGAGGTGGTTCTCCTGGCGGCCGAGGCGCTCGGCGCCGCGGGTGTGGCCGGGCTCTCGGTGGATCTCAACCTGCCGCCGCTGGTGCGCGCCATGGCCGACAGCCTGGGCCTGGACGAGGAAAGGTCTGCGGCCCTGCACCAGGCGCTCGACCGCAAGGACGTGGCCGCCGTGGGCGAGATCGCCGGCAGGCAGGCCGGCTCCTTCCAGGCCCTTCTGCGCGCGGCCGGGCCGGCCGAGGAAGCGCTCTCGGCTTTGGCGGACCAAGCACTGCCCGAAGCCGCCACGGGCGAGCTGGCGCGTCTCGGGCGGGTCGTGGAGCTGATCCGCGCCGCCGCGCCGGACCTCACCCTGACCGTGGACCCGGCCGAGCATCGCGGCTTCGAGTACCAGACCGGCATCAGCTTCATCCTCTTCGCCCAGGGCGTGCGCGGCGAACTGGGCCGCGGCGGGCGTTACACCACGGAAGGGCCGGACGGGCCCGGGAGCGGAGCGCCCGAATCCTCGACCGGCTTTACCCTGTTCATGGACACGGTCCAGCGCGCGCTGCCGGAGGCGGAGCCGCCGCGGCGCCTCTACCTCCCCGAGGGCTGCGAGGCCGGAGCGGCCCGGGCGTTGCGCGAGGAGGGTTGGATTACCCTGGCGGGGCTGGAACCAGTGGGCGATGATCTGGCCGAAGCGCGCCGGCTCGGGTGCAACCATGCGCTGGTCGAGGGGCGCGTCGTCGAAGTGAAGGACGGAGGCTGATATGGCCAACGTCGCGGTCGTCGGCTCCCAGTGGGGCGACGAGGGCAAGGGCAAGATCGTCGACTGGCTCTCCGAGCGCGCCGATGTCGTGGTGCGCTTCCAGGGCGGCCACAATGCCGGGCACACCCTGGTTATCGACGGCACGGTCTACAAGCTCTCGCTGCTGCCTTCGGGCGTGGTCCGCCCGGGCAAGCTCTCGATCATCGGCAACGGTGTGGTCGTGGACCCTTGGGCCCTGGTCGAGGAGTTGGACCGGCTCGACGGTCAGGGCGTGAAGGTCACGCCGGAGACCCTCCGGATCGCCGAGAACGCCGCCCTTATCCTGCCCTCGCACGGTGCCGTCGACCGGGCGCGCGAGGCCGTTGGCGGCGCGGGCAAGCTGGGCACCACCGGGCGTGGCATCGGCCCGGCCTACGAGGACAAGGTGGGTCGCCGGGCCGTCCGAATTTGCGATCTGGTCGACGAGGCGCTGCTGGCCAGCCGCGTGGAGGCGCTGCTGATGCATCACAATGTGCTCCTGCGCGGCTTGGGCGCGGAGGAGGCGGACAGCGCCGAGGTCCTGGCCGGCCTGCATGAATTGGCGCCCCGAATCCTGCCTTTCGTGGACCGGGTCTGGCACCTGCTCGACGAGGCGCGGCGCCAGGGCAAGCGCATCCTTTTCGAGGGCGCTCAGGGGGCGATGCTGGACGTGGATCACGGTACCTATCCTTACGTCACCTCATCCAACACCGTGGCGGGCCAGGCCGCGGCCGGCACCGGTGTTGGCGCCCGCACCGTGGATTTCGTGCTCGGCATCACCAAGGCCTATACGACCCGGGTCGGTCAGGGGCCCTTCCCCAGCGAGCTGGAGGACGAGACCGGGCGTCTGCTGGGCGAGCGCGGCAACGAGTTCGGCACCGTCACCGGGCGGCGGCGGCGCTGCGGCTGGTTCGACGCCGTCCTCGTGCGCCAGGCGGTCAAGGTCGGCGGCATCGACGGCATAGCCCTGACCAAGCTGGACGTGCTCGACGGGCTGACCGAGCTCAAGGTCTGCACCGGCTACCGGATCGATGGGCAGAGCCTGGACTACCTGCCTGCCCAGCCGGGACTGCAGGCCAAGGTGGAGCCGCTCTACGAGAGCCTGGACGGCTGGCAGCAGAGCACCAAGGGGGCCCGCTCCTGGGCCGAGCTGCCGGCCACCGCGATCAAGTATATCCGGCGGGTGGAGGAGCTGATCGAGGCCCCGGTCGCCCTGCTGTCCACCAGTCCGGAGCGCGAGGACACCATCTTGGTGCGCGATCCCTTCGCGGACTGACCGGGCCGGTGGGGCCCGGGGTGCCTACGGCCCCTGAGCCGCCAATTTCGGTCGGTTCCGGCCCATCCCTTAAGGAAATTTAACCGTCTCTTTGTCATCTTCGGTTTAACTGGGAAGGCGGGAAAAGGGCCCGCTTCGCCGGCCCCTGGACCGGCGGCTGTTTCGCGTGCCCGGACCGGTGAACAGAGGGAAGGTTATGAGCGAAGTCGCAAGTGAGCCAGACGGCCAGGAGGGGCAAGTCGTTCTGAGCGGGCGCTACCAGCTCCATCTGGACCAGCCGCTGCCCGAACTCGACTCTCCCTTCGCCAAGGCCGTCAAGATCACCGACCTCCGGGCATCGTCCCGTGACATGTTCGCCCTGGTCTGCGGTCTGGATCTCGTGCCGCGGATGGAAATCATTCCACAGCTTTCGCGAATTCTTCGGCTTAAGCTGGTGACCCCGGTTGAGGCCGGACAGATTTTCTGGCCGGAGACTGGCGGACGGCGGTGCGCCATTGCGTTTGAGCGGAATTTTGGTGAACGGCTGGTTCCGTCGCACGACGCAGAATTCGCACCAATACGTGAGGATCAGTTGGTGCGCACCGTGATCGGGCCCCTGAGCGCGACGCTCTCGGAGATTTGCGGCCGATTCATCACCCATCGCGCGATCCGCGTCGATAACCTGTTTTACACTGGCCCCGATAGGGAAGAAGTGGTTCTGGGAGAATGTGTCAGCGCTCCGCCGGCCATCTCCCAGCCGGTCATCTATGAGCCGATCGACAGCGCCATCGCAAAGCCTTCGGGGCGGGGGTTCGGCAAGCCGGCCGATGATCTCTATGCCTTCGGCGTAACCTTGGCGATCCTTTTGCACGGGGGAAATCCCTTAACGGATCTGAGTGACGAAGAAATTATTGAACAAAAGATCAATCAGGGAAGCTACGCCACATTGTTGGGTGAGACTCGCGTTTCCCTCAGTCTAATGGAGCCCTTGCGAGGCTTGCTGAGCGATGATCCCAAGGAACGCTGGGATGTGAGTAATTTGAAAACCTGGGTAAGTGGCGAGCAGCTTACCCCCAAGCAACCGATGCTGCCGGTCAAGGCAGCGCGCTCGATCACCTTTGCCGGTAAGGAATACTGGAACAAGCCCAGCCTTTCCTACGCCATGGGAAAAAACTGGGAGGAGGCGGGTCAGTTCATCAGCAGCGGCGAGTTGGAGGGCTGGATAAGGCGTGGCTTCTCCGAGGAGGAAACCGCGGAAGCGATTCAGAGCATTGTGCAAAGCGGCACATCGCGCGGCGGTGGGCAGGACATCATGATCGCGCGTGTCCTAATGGCGATCGAGCCGGATCACCCAATTCGATACAAGAGCTTTGCCGCGCGTTTCGACGCCATAATGCAAGCTTTTACAATCGATTTTCATGACGATGGCGAGCGCCAAGTCTTTGCCCAGATGATGAATGCCAAACTGCCGCAGACATTTCTGCAGTCGCATCGTGGTGGGCAGGCCGAAATGGCAACGCTCATGAAGGGCTTCGACATGATCAATTTCTTCATGGATCGTCCGCGCCTGGGCGGCGGCCTGGAGCGGGCACTCTATGAGGGTTACCGGGGTTGGCCGTGTCAGAGCCTCTTACTGAAGGAACAATATGTCACCGATGTCGAAGACTTTCTGCCGGCGCTGGAACGTATCGCCGAGAACGGCATTCCCGACCGAGAGCCTATCGACCCCCATATAGCGGGATTTTGCGCCGCGCGCCTCAAGTCGGTACCGGAGCGCATGCTGAATGAGGCGGGCTCCAAGGAATTGCCGGTCCGGAGACTAGGGATCCTGCGCCTCCTGGCGGAGGTGTTACGGTCAAAGGGGCCGAAGCGTAAATACCCGGCGCTGACCCGGTGGGTTGCGCAACTGGTCGAGCCGGCCGTGGAGACCTTTCACAATCGGGCATACCGGGAGAGGTTGGCCAAGGAGTTGGCCCGGGCCGCGGAAAACGGCGATCTAAAAGAGATACTTTTCGTTATGGACAGTCTGGAGGCCCGCAACCAAGACACGAAAGGTTACGGGCGGGCGCGTAAGGACTATGCGGAATGCACCAAGGCTATTGCGTGGCTCGAAAAGGGAGGCCTGACATCCCGCGCCTACATACAGACCAAGAGCCAATATGCCTCGACGATCGTTTCCGCCGTGGTCTCCGGGGTCGCGATCATCGGATTGACCGTGCTTTACGTGCTCTGAGGAGAAGCGGAGATGGCACAACAGGCTAGAGCAGGCCGAGGAAAAAGGAGAGGCGGTTCGAAGACCATCATGACCGCCGTTTTCCTGATTCCCGTTGTTGCCGTTCTCCTGCCCACTTGCCTGATTCTCGCCGTCAACATGTTGCCGACGATCGTCGCCTATTTTGTCGATCGCACACGCGAGAAGTATCTGGCGATTACCGTGGGGCTTCTCAACTTCTGCGGCACCCTGCCGGCGATAGCCGCACTCTGGAGGAGCGGCCAAGCCTATGATGTCGGGATGGATATCGCCACCGACCCCTTTTACTGGCTATTGGCCTATGGGTCGGCCGGCACCGCCTGGGCGATCTATCTGATGATTCCGGTCCTCCTGGCGAATTATTACGGGGCAACCTCTAGTGCGCGGCTGCAATCGCTGCGGCGCCGGCAACAGGTCCTGATCGAGACCTGGGGTGAGGAAGTGGCCGCCCGGGAGCAGGATGAGGCCGCCGGCTAATATTTCGTTATCGGACAGAGATCGCCGCCGACCGTCAGGCGGCCCCCGCCAGCAGGCGCCGGCGCAGGACGATCAGGTACAGCAGGATAAAGAAGTAAAAGTAGGTCTCCTGCACCTCGCTGGCGCGGGAGAATATCTGAGTCCCCGGATCCAACAAGTCCAACAATCGCTCGGACGCCCGTGCTATCTCGGCCAAGAGCGCGCTCGGCAGGCAAATGAGCGGCGGAAAGATGACGGCGAAACGCATGCGCCGGATGGCGGGCCGCCTAAGCGCGGCCAGGGGAATGAGAATGCCGCCGATCACCACGCCCAACTCGAGCAGGATGCGCGGCTTCTGGTCGAACCAGGAGCTGGTGTTGTGCAGGTTGGTCTCGCCCTGGTCGTTGATCGCCTGCCAGGATTCCGGCGTGGCCCATTGCAGGTAGTGTTGCCCCCAGCTGGCTTCCTCTCCCGCGACATAGAACGAGCCGGCCGCGGCCAGCGCCAGCCAGAGCCACAGCCAGGGGTGCTGGCGCCGTTCGGGCATGAAGAGCATGCGGAGTGCCACGAGCAGGCTGGCCAACGGCAGCACGACGTGGAGAAACTCCACCAGGCCCTGTTCGCTGCCCACCCAGCTGCGGGCGCCGGGCGGGAAGAGTTGATCCACGGCGAGCAGGGCGAGGATGGCGGCGATAGGCAGCCACAGCCACCACAGGCTGGGCAGCATGTCCGGGTCTCCGGGCGGCGCGGTCCTGGTCTGGGTAATCTGTTCGGCCATAGCGGCATTGCTCGCAGCTAATACCAAGGATCGTTGATATAAATGCCGCGCGGCCAGCGAATCAATGGTCAAGTCAGGGTGTTTCTAGTGAGCAGTTACTGGCTGGCCAGATTTTCCTGGATCGCCGCGTTGCGAATGGCCTTTTGCAGCTTTTCGAAGGCGCGCACCTCGATCTGACGCACCCGTTCGCGGCTGATGCCGTATTGTTGGGACAGTTCCTCGAGCGTGGTCGGCCTGTCCTGCAAGCGGCGCTCCTGAAGGATGTGCCGCTCGCGCTCGTTCAGCGTTTCCATGGCGGCTTCGAGCAGCTTACGGCGCTTACCCAGCTCTTCCGATTCGGCCAGCATGGTTTCCTGGCTCTCGGTCTCGTCGACCAGCCAATCCTGCCACTCCCCGTCGCCGTCGATGCGGAGCGGCGCGTTCAGCGAATGATCGGGCGCGGCCAAGCGCCGGTTCATGTCGATGACATCGCCTTCGGACACGGCGAGCGTTTCGGCGATCTTGGCCACCTGCTCGGGCTGGAGGTCGCCTTCGTCGATGGCCTGCATCTGGCCCTTGAGCTTGCGCAGGTTGAAGAACAGCTTTTTCTGCGCCGCCGTGGTGCCCATCTTCACCAGCGACCAGGAATGCAGGACGTATTCCTGGATCGAGGCGCGGATCCACCACATGGCATAGGTCGCCAAGCGAAAGCCGCGCTCCGGGTCGAAGCGCTTGACCGCCTGCATCATGCCCACGTTGCCTTCGGAGATGAGTTCGGACAGCGGCAGGCCATAGCCGCGGTAGCCCATGGCGATCTTGGCCACCAGGCGCAGGTGCGAGGTTACCAGCTTGTGTGCCGACTCGATGTCGCCGTCCTCCGTCCAGCGCTTGGCCAGCATGTACTCCTCGTCCGCCTCCAACATGGGAAACTTGCGGATATCCTGGAGATAGCGGGATAGATTGCCCTCGGTTACGGCAACCGGAAGCCTGCGCCCAGCCACTTTCGTCACCCCTTCAGCGTTATGTCAGTTGGGCCGGCGGGCCGCCTGCTCGCGCCGGCCGGCTGAACCCGTATTTGAGCGATCTCTTATATATTTATGGCATGGGTGGCAAGGGCCCGGCAAGGCAAACATGACTAAATTGGTCAAGTTTCCGTGATCTTAAAACGAGTGCAAAGTCTCTAGCAAGGCCCGCATATCCGCCGGAACCTCGCTCTCGAAGTGGAGTTTCTCTCCGCTCACAGGGTGGCTGAAGCCCAAGCGCCGGGCGTGGAGCGCCTGCCGGCCAAGGGCCTCAAGCGCCTCCTGCGCCGCCTCGGGCAGGCCCTTGCGACGGTTCGCGCCGCCCCGTCCGTAGAGTGGATCGCCCAAAAGCGGATGTCCCTTATGAGCCAGGTGCACCCGGATCTGGTGCGTACGCCCGCTCATGAGCTTGCATTCGATCAGGGAGACCTGGCCCCCGGCCAGGGCTTCGACCACCCGGAAGCGCGTGCGCGCCGGCCGGCCGCCGCGGGTGAGCACGGCCATTTTCTTGCGGTTGCGCGGGCTGCGCCCGATGTTGCCGTCGATCTCGCCCGCGCGCGGTTGGGGCAGGCCCCAGACGAGCGCCAGATAGGCACGCTCGATCCGGCGGCCGGCGAAGGCCGCGACCAGCCCCTGGTGTGCGGCCTCGCTCTTGGCGGCCACCATGACGCCGCTCGTATCCTTGTCCAAGCGGTGCACGATGCCCGGGCGGCGCGTGCCGCCGATGCCGGTGAGCTGGTCGCCGCAATGGGCGAGGAGCGCGTTGACCAGGGTCCTGTCAGGATTGCCCGGGGCCGGGTGGACCACCAGGCCGGCCGGCTTGTCGATCACGATGAGGTCGGGGTCCTCGAAGAGAATATCGAGTGGAATGGCCTGGGCCCGGGGTGTGGCGTCGACCGGTTCGGGCACGGCGAGGACCAGGTTCTGGCCCGGTTTGACCCGGTAAGAGGCCTGGTTTATCGTCTCGCCCCCGACGGACAGGCGCCCCGCTTCGATCAGGGATTTCAGGCGGCTGCGCGAGATTTCGGGCAGCCAAGCGGCGAGCAGACGGTCGATGCGCTCGCCGGCCTCGGCCTCGCCGGCGGTGAAGCGGTGGGTCTTGGCGGTTTCCGTCGTCATGGTTTCTTCCAGCCCGAGGGCGGTCAGCCGGCCCGTAACCTGGACCCAAAGCATGCAGTGGCTCAAGCTTCTCGTCATCGTCATGGGTATTCTCATTCTCACGGGCCTGGGGCTGCTCGTCTACGGCGTGACCCAGCGCGTTTCGCAGCCCGATGGCGGGGACACGGCGCGGGCGGGAGGCGACGGATTCGGCGAGATTGCGGTACCGCTGCCCGCGGGCTGCGTCATCGCCGAGGCGCGTAGCGAGGGCGGCCGCCTGGTCGTGCGCCTGGACGGCCCGGCGGAGCAGGGCTGCCAGCAGGTGATCGTGGTGGATACGGAAAGCGGCGAGGTGCTGGGCCGCCTGCGCGGGAAACCCGTTCCATGAGCGCGCGGCTGACCGGCGCCCGGTTCCTCTGCTATAAACGCCTGCGATGGTGAACTTTCGCTCCGACAACGCCAGCGGCGCCGCGCCCGAGATCCTGCGCGCGCTGGAGGCCGCCGGCCAGGGCTCGGCCAATCCCTACGGCGACGACGAGATCACGAAGGCGCTGACGGCGCGCTTCGCCGAGGTCTTCGAGACCGACGTGGCGGTCTTCCCCGTGGCCACGGGCACGGCGGCCAACGTGCTCTCGCTTTCCGTCATGGTCCCGCCCTACGGCGCGGTCTACTGCCACGAGGGATCGCATATCGAGGTGGACGAGTGCGGCGCGCCCGAGTTCTACACCGGCGGCGCCAAGCTGGTGCTGCTGCCCGGCGAACACGGCAAGATTTCACCCGGCGGTCTTTCCGCGGCGATCAAGGGAGTGGGCTTCGTGCATGCCGTTCAACCCGCCGCGGTGAGTCTCACCAATGCGACCGAGGCGGGCACGGTCTATACGCCCGATGAGACCGCCGCCATCGCCGAGGTGGCGCGCGCCCATGACCTGGGCCTGCACCTGGACGGGGCGCGCTTCGCCAACGCCCTGGTCTCGCTCGGCTGCAGCCCGGCCGAGTTGACCTGGAAAGCGGGGGTGGAGGCGCTCTCCTTCGGCGCCACCAAGAACGGCGCGCTGGCCGCCGAGGCGGTGCTCCTGTTCAAGCCGGAGCTTGCCGAGGCCTTGCCGTACCGGCGCAAGCGCGGCGGGCACCTGTTTTCCAAGATGCGCTTCCTCTCGGCCCAGCTCGCGGCCTACCTGAGCGACGATCTCTGGCTCGAAAACGCGCGCCACGCCAACGCCATGGCGGCGCGCCTGGCCGAGGGGTTGGCGCGACTGCCGGGCGTGGAGCTCTGCCATCCGGTGGAGGCCAACGAGCTTTTCCCCCGCCTGCCCGAGGCCGTGATCGGCGGGCTCCTGGAAGCGGGCTTCGGGGTCTACCGCTGGGGGCCCGAGGAGAACCGCGAGCTGCGCCTGGTCACCTCCTTCAACAGCGATCCCGAGGACGTGGAGCGCTTCCTGACCACGGCGCGGGAGTTGGCCGACGGCGCCCAGGCCAGCCGCGCCCGGGCGTAAGCCGCGCCAACCGGCCCCGCGCCCCTTGCCAGGAAAGTCCGGGTTCGCTACATCAAGTGCCGTGGCGGCCGCTTCACGTCCCCTTCGTCTAGTGGCCTAGGACGCTGGCCTCTCACGCCGGAAACAGGGGTTCGACTCCCCTAGGGGACGCCAGTTTTTCCGCCTCCCGCGAACGTCATGGGTACCCGTCAAATCATGCCGCAGGATCACGCCAACGATATCCGAGTCCTGGTCATCGACGACCATAAGACCATGCGCGAGATCGTACGCCGCCTGCTCGCCCAGATCGGCATCGAGCAGGTGAGCGATGCCGAAAACGGGGAAGCAGCGCTCGCACTGCTGCGCACGGCCGGGTTCGAACCCCCCGATGTGATCATTTGCGATCTGCACATGGATAAGATGGACGGCATGCAGTTCTGCACCAAGCTGCGCCACGACGATAATCCGGATCGGCGCGCGACGCCGGTCATCATCCTAACGGGTGAGCAGGATACCTTGGTGCACGAGGTCACCGAGCAGGTCGGCGCCACCGTCGTGCTGACCAAGCCGATCTCGGCGGATGATTTGAAAAAGCAGATCGAAGCCGCGGTGGGCTACGCGATCTAGCGGTTCTTGCCGCCTTCTCCTACGACCCGGCGAGCCAGCCGAGTCCGATCAGCAGCAAGGCGCAGACGCCGGCGGCGATCAGCATCCCCTCCGCGTAGTGCAGCACGCGCTTATGCGTGGATGTCCGCCGGCTTTCCGTGACCGATCTGAACACTGTGACCTCCCGTTCTTTACTTTCGGCCATTTTTTAGGCCGTATTTTCGAGGAATTATAGCACAATCGGGCCCTGGCGTTAAGGCCGGATTCTGGGCCGTGAATCGCCGAATCCTGCGGTTTCTAGCCCTCGGTCCCTATGCGCATCAGGTTGCCGTGGCACTTGCCCAGGAAATCGACGGCGTCGGCGTCGGCGGCGCTGCCGATGACGGGCTATGTGCCGGCGGCTCCCGATATCGAAGCCGGCCGGATCGAGGCCAAATCCTGCAACAGCTGTCACGGCAAGGACGGCATCGGCACCATGCCGTCGTTCCCGAACCTGGCCGGCCAGAAGGCGCTCTACCTCGAACAGCAACTCAAGGCGTTCCGCGACGGGAGCCGCAAGAGCGAGGTCATGAACATCGTGGTCAAGCAACTGAGCGATCGGGACATCGAGAACCTCGCCGCCTATTACGAAAGCCCTCCGCCCGGCGGGGCAAAAAAAAAATAAGAGTGCGCGGCGTAGGCGCGCGCCTATCCGGCGGACAAATTATCGGCGGTGAAATGGGTCCGTATCAACGAGACTTGGTGTTACGGTTCCGTTTCGATAAACGAACCGTTCAGCGTGTAAATCTCAGATAGCCCTGCGGGTTTTTAACTCGCTCAGAGCGAAGTCGCGAAACGCGAAGATCGTAGGCTGGTATTGACTTTTGTGGCTGTCGGCTACGTCGGACCTTATCGTTTCGGTGGCTTCCGCGAATGGCTTTCTACGGCGTAATCGAACCGGCGAGCCTTTGCAAATAGCGCTCTTAGTTGTCGATGAATGTTCGCCGTGATTCGCGACCAGAGTCTTTGAATTGAGAAGACGAGTGCAAAATTGAATGCAACGGCGCATGAAAAAATTTTCTTATTGCACATTTTTCTGTTTGCGCGAATCCGCGACACAGGTATAAGCGATTCCGTATCTACGGTATGTAGTAGCTTCTTACGCAGAAGTTACTGGCGAAGGTACAGCATCTTGTTCCGGTTCGCCTAACGCAGAGTCGAACCACAACTCATCTTAATCGATCAGCTACTGAAAACGAGGTAGGCTATGGCCGCACGAAAAAAGACAGCGAGGAAGAAGACCGCGAAGAAGAAAACTGCCAGGAAGGCCGCGAAGCGGAAGACCGCTAAGAAGAGGACGGTGAAGCGGAAGACCGCTAGGCGGAAGACCACGCGCAAGACTGCCGCCAAGCGCAAGACCACGAGGCGGAAGGCGACCACACGTAAAGCCGCGAAGAAGAAGACAACCCGGAAAAAAGCGACGAGAAAAAAGACCGCGCGGAAGAAGCCCGCTAAGCGGAAGAAGGCCGTTAGGCGGAAAGCCGCGAAGAAGACCGCGAAGAAGAAAACCGTGCGCAGAAAAACCAGGCGCAAGAAGGCCGCGGAGAAGTAGTAGCGCGCTCGCCATCCCGGGCTAGGGATGCGCGCAGGGCGGCCATAGTTTCCCTGCGTTCTGGAGACGCAAGCGCAGCAGACCGCTCAAGGCAGCGGTACTCGTGAAACGGGGGCACCTTGTGGCCCCCGTTTTCATTCTTACGGCGCGGCGCGGCTGTTCGAAGGTTGGGCCGGCGGCCCGCGTCCGCTGGACCCTGCTCGGACATGCCATGGAGCGGCATTGGAACCCGCATTGTAATGAATATCGCTATTGGTGCGCTAATCGGACTGGCCGTGCTTCTGCTGATCGCGGGGGGAGCGGTTTGGTTGGCCCGGCGGCCGCGGCGCGTGGTCGCCTCGGCAGGTTTCACCCGGTCCAGCCAACCCGATAAAGATGTGATCGAGTTGGGCCGGCGTCTTTTCGGTCTCGATGTCGCTGAGCTGCTTGTCGGAGACCAAGCCGGCGAACCTTCCTGGTTGGTGACCCTGGTGGCTGCCGGCGCTGATGATGTAGGAACCTCGCTCCTCGTTCATCGATTTCCGGGTACGGCTTGGCCCGACGTGGCCGTGATCCGAACCCCGCCCAAGGTCCCCGAGATACTCCGAAGAATGATGGACGGCGGCCTGGCGCATCTGGAGCCGCTGGAGAGCGCCTTGCCCGCCGGCCTGTCGGGGACCGGCTGGTTCGCCTACCGGGACCCAAAGATCTTGGTTCCGCCCCCGCTCCTGTTCGCCCTGGTCGGGGCCGCCCAGGTTCCGGAGCAGGGCGCGCTCCTCGGGCTGGGGGTTACGGGACCGTATCTCTTTATCCTGTCCAGCAGCGCGAAGACGAGAGCCCTCTTGGCGGCCGGGCCCCGAATCAGGCGGCTACTGCAGGAGACCGCCGCTTGATCGTGGGATAGGAACCCATTTTCCGTGGGCTCCCGGCACCCCATTTGCTAAAACGACCTCTGCGCCCAGCGGGCCGGAGCGGTCCACCGGGTTGTTCGGGTGCAACGGGTGAGCGGGTTCCTCTATCGATGCAGTTCTTCTTTTTCGGTCTCTTGCGCGACAGGGAGGTCCTGGAATTGGTGCTGGGCCGCCCCGTCTCCGGCTGGCCGTTGCCGTCTGCGCGCTTGCCCGATCACCGTCTGGTCAGGTTGCGCGGGGACAACTTTCCCCTGCTGGTTGCCGCGCCCGGCGGCTCGGTTGAGGGCATCCTGGTCGAGGGTCTAGGCCGGGAAGAGCTGGCCCGGCTCCATTTCTTCGAGTCGGTCGAATACGCGCCAAGGGCGGTTCGCGTACAGGATTCCAGTGGCGCTTGGCTCGACGCACAGGTCTTCGGCGCGACCGGGCGTGCCGCGGCGGATGGGGCGGACTGGCGTTTCGAGAATTGGCTCGCCCGGCACAAAGCCCGGGGCCTGCACGAGACGGCGCTCTGGTTGGCGCTTTACGGTCATCTGGAACCCGCGGAGGCGGACCGGCGCTGGGACGAGGCGCGGGCCGAGGGCCGCGCGCTCGAGGAGTTGGTAAGGGAAGTTTCGGGTAAGCGGTTCGAGCCAATAAGCTAGACGCCGCCTGTCAAAAAATTCGCGGCCCGGTGCCCTCAGCAGCCGACGAAGCCCTCGCCGTTATCGGAGCCATTGCCGCTGCCCCCGTCGCCGCCGACGGTAGTGTCCTAATTTGAATGTTTTAGGGGGTCAGTTCAAAATTCTTAGCAGGTGTTGGCGCCGCCTTCGCCAGAGCCCCCAGCGCCGCCGGTTCCGTCGCCACCGCCGTCGTTACCGCAAGTATCTTCGGCGAACAGCGCGGCGGTGTCTTCCATCTGGTTCTCAACCGCGTTGCTCAGGAATTCGGCGGAAAAGAGTATGCCGCCGGCGATCATGCTCAAGAGCACGGCGTACTCGACCGACGAGATAGCGCTCTCGTCGCGCCAAAGGCCGGCCAAAAACGCCTTCGGGCCGTTCATGCCTAGGACCCTTCTCTCACATCTGCCCGGTCCTCGTGGGCAATAATTCGCATACAATAACACCCAGGCCGCATACCTTACATGCCCGTTTGGCGGGTTCTTAGCGCCGAAGCGATCCCGGAAGGCGTGTCGACGACCACGGCGCCCGCGGCTTCGAGCGCGCCGCGCTTTGAGGCGTAACTGCCGGAATTTCCCAGGACAATCGCGCCGGCGTGGCCCATGCGCTTGCCCGGCGGCGCGGCGGCTCCGGCGATGAAGGCGACGACCGGCTTGTCCATCTTTTCCACAAGCTCGGCGGCCTCTTCCTCCATGGCGCCGCCGATCTCGCCCACGATAACGACCGAGTCGCTGCGCCCATCCCGGTCCAGATTCACGAGCGCCTCGCGGATGGTGGTGCCCAGGATCGGATCGCCGCCGATGCCGATGAAGGCGGAGATGCCGAAGCCCGCCTCCACCAGCTTGAGACAGACCAGCGTGCCCAGGCTGCCGCTGCGCGAGATGACGCCCACGTGGCCCGGCTGGAAGACCCGCGCGTTGAAGGCGGGCATGAAACCGAGGAAGCACTCGCCCGGCGTGACCGCGCCCGCCGTGTTCGGCCCCAGCACCCGGGCGCCCGCCTCGCGCGCGGCGGCCAGCAGGTACATGACGTCCTGCACGGGCACGTGCTCGGTCAGGATGACGAGCTTCTTGATGCCGGCCTCAATGGCATCGAGCGCGGCGCCCTTGACGCCCAAGGGCGGGATGAAGAGCACGGAGGCGTCGATCGGGCCGGCCCGCGCGGCCTCGGCCGCCGAGCCGTAGACCGGGACGCCGCAGTGTTCGATGCCCGCCTTCTTGGGATTGACGCCGCCCAGGATGCGCGTGCCGTAGGCCTGCATGTGCCCGGTCCAGAAGCTGCCCTGACGCCCCGTGATGCCCTGGATCAGCACCGTCTCGCCGCCGCGTACGATCATCGCGCCGCCGCCACGGCCGCCTTGACCGCGTCGTCCATAAGCTCGAAGGGCTCCATCCCCAGGCGCTCGCGCAGCATGGCGACCGCCGCCTCCTCGCCGGTGCCGTGGATCGAGAAAAACACGGGCAGGGTGGGTTCGATCTCGTCCCAGGCGTCGAGCACGCCTTCGGTCATGACATCGGTGCGCGCCACCGCGCCGCAGAAATTGATGAGCAGGCTTTTGACCTTCGGGTTGGCGAGCACCAGCTTGAGCGCGGGCGTCGCCTTGACGTAGGCGTCGCCGCCGATCTCCAGGAAATTAGCCGGCTCGCCGCCGTAGTGGCGCACGGCATCGATGGTGGTCATGGTCAGCCCGGCGCCGTTGGCCAAGACGCCCACGGAGCCCTCGAGCAGGATGAAGCGCAGGCCCAGCTCCCGCGCCTCGGCCTCCAGGTCGGTGAGCTTTTCCGGGGTTCCCCGGGCGGCCAGCTCTGCCCGGCGCGAAAGCGCGGAGTCATCCAGGGTGAACTTGCAGTCAAGCGCCAGCAAATCGCCGGCCTGGGTCAGCGCCAGGGGGTTGATCTCGACCAGCTCCGCGTCGTTCTCCCGGTAGACCCCGTAAAGCCGCTCCAGGAGATCGGCCAGGGCGGTGCCTCGCTCCCCCAGGCCGAGCGCGGCCAGCCCATCCTCCAGCCTGGCCCGCTCCGGCCCCCGGCGGATGTCCACGGGCAGGCGCAGGAGGCTTTCCGGCCGCGCCTCGGACAGCTCCTCGATCTCCATGCCGCCCGCGGCGGAGAAGAGGATCATCGGCCCCTTGCTGGCCGGGTCGTTGAGCACCGCGGCGTAAAATTCCCGCGCGATCTCGGCGCGGGCCTCGACCAGCAGGCGCTCGACCCGCTGTCCCGCGATCTCCATGCCCAGGATGGCCTGGGCGGCCCGGGCGGCCTCCTCCGGTGTATCGGCGGGGCGGATGCCCCCCACCTTGCCGCGCTTGCCCGTGGGCACCTGGGCCTTGACGATGCAGAGGCCCAGACGCCGGGCGGCGGCGGCGGCCTCTTCCGGGCTGGTTGCCAGCTCGCCCGAAGGCGTCGCGATGCCCGCCGCGGCGAGCAGGGGCTTGGCCGCGTGCTCCTCGAAGTTCATGCCGGTCTATTGTCCGTACTTGGTCCAGTAGGCGCCGAAAAGCTCCTGCTCGGACGGGCGGTCCTCGGGGATCGTGGTGACCAGGTGGGTCAGGTTCACGAAATGACGCCAATTCAGGTTCTCGGAGATGGAATTGCCGCCCCAGGTGCCGCAGCCCATGGAGAGCGTGAAGTTGAGCCCGTTGTCGAAGGAGCCGCCGTTGCCGAAGGTGTGCGCCTGGTTGACCAGGACCCGCACCACGTCCAGTTCCTCGGCCAATTCGCGGGCGCGCTCCGGGTCGCCGGTGTGGAGTCCCACCGAATGCCCGGCGCCCTGGTAGGCCATGATGGCGCGGAAGATGCGCTTGGCGTCCGCGAAATCCCTGGCGCGGTAGACGGCCAGAACAAGTGACAGTTTCTCGCCCGAGAAGGGGTGGTCCGGCCCCGCGCTGCTCTCCTCGACCATGAAAAACCTGGCGTTGTGCGTCGCCTCGGGCAGGCCGCAATGCGCGGCGAGGACCGCGGCGTCCTTGGCCAAGAGGTCCCGGCTCAATTTGCCGTTTTGCCATAAAGCGGCGGCGATCCGATCGCACTCCCGCGTAGTCGCCAAATATCCGCCGGCGGCTTCCAGGGCCTGGATTGCGGGCGCGTAAACCTCGTCCAGGATGATGACCGAGTTCTCCGAGGAGCAGGAGGTGGCGTTGTCGAAGATCTTGGAGGCGCAGATCTTTTCCGCCGCATCCGTCAGATCGGCGCTCTCGTCGATGATGACCGACACGTTGCCCACGCCCACGCCGATGGCCGGCGTGCCGCTGGAATAGGCCGCGCGCACGTTGTTCTGGCTGCCCGTGCAGACGATGAGGTCGGCCGCGGCCATGAGCGCCTTGGTCGCCTCGCGCGTGACCGGCTGCGGCAGGATCTGCAGGAGATCCGGGTCGTGGCCGGCCTTTTCCAGTTCGGCGCGGGCCAGCTCCGCGGTGCGCGCGGTGGTGGGCCAGCCGGCGGGCGAGGGCGCCAGGATGATGGCGTTGCGCCCCTTGATCGCCATCATGGCCTTGTTGATGGGCGTGGCCGCCGGGTTGGTCGACGGCGTGACGGCGGCCACCACGCCGACCGGCTTGGCGTAGATCGTCAGGCCCAGGGCCTTGTCCTCCTCGATCACGCCCACGCTGCGCACGCGCAGCAGGTCGCGCAAGCACCCGAAGGTCTTGCGCTGGTTCTTGATGATCTTGTCGGGCACGTTGCCCAGGCCCGTGTCGGCCACCGCCATCTCGGCCAGGGCGCGTGCGTTCTCCGGCTTGTAGAGCGACCAGGCCAGCGCACGAACCGCGTCGTCCACGCGGTCCTGATCGGCGCCGCTCAGGCTCGCCATGGCCGCGCGCCCCTTGGCCACCAGCCCGGCGACGGGGGCCCGTGCCGCCTCGCCCTCGCTCACCGGGGTTTCGGATTTGACTGCCTGCTGTGACATGACCGTTGGTCCTCTC
>JAZGBC010000065.1:0-2122 GCA_036444495.1 Kiloniellales bacterium | reverse complement strand
CCATCTTGAAGATGACGCCGCCGTAGGAGCGCTCGCCCTCGAAGACGCAGCTCGCGTAGTGCAGCGCATGGCTGAGCACGTGCAGCTTGGCCTCACGCCAGGGCACAAGCGCGCCGTTGAACCAGATGACGCCGTCGCGGTCGTCGAAAGGAAGCATGGACATGGCCATCACCGCCCAATAGTTATGCCGCCGCCTGCCTGGGTCCCCGCGCCCCAGCGTGGCTGCGGCCTGTTGCCTTCCGCCGGCCCCTGCCCCGCCCTCGCCTCGGGCGGGCCAAGCGGAAAATATTACCTCGATCGGGCCGAAATTGTAACTTTCAGCCGAATTGAGTTGCATTCTGTAACAGATTTGTTCCATATATGTCAATATGGCTGACATAAAAACCGGGCCGAATCCCCTCTTTTTACGCGAGGAAGAGCTGCGCCAGGCGATGGAGATGCTGTTCTTCGCCTACCGCGACTTCACCGCCAAGCCGGACCAGATCCTGGCCCAGCAGAATTTCGGCCGGGCGCACCACCGGGCCATCTACTTCGTCGGGCGCCACCCCGGGATCACGGTGGGCGAGCTTCTGGGCATCCTGGGCATCACCAAGCAGAGCCTGTCCCGGGTGCTCGGACAACTGGTGGAAGAGGGCTTCATCGAGCAGCACCCCGGCGAGCGCGACCGGCGCCAGCGGCTCCTGCGCCTGACCGAGAAAGGCCAGGAGTTGGAGCGCCGCCTGAGCGATGACCAGCGCACGCGCATCGCCCGAGCCTTCCGCGAAGCGGGCGCGGATTCGGTGGAGGGCTTCCGCACCGTGCTGCTGAACATCATCGAGGAGGGCAACCGGGCCCGCTTCGAGGCCGGCGGGCCAGGCGCCGTGGCGGGTGCCGGCCGCACGCCGCGCCGCTAGTGTGATGGTTCCGAAATTCGGCACATTTTATGTGCCGAACATCGGAAGCTGAATCACACTAGATTCAAATAGTTAGTGGCCTGCTTATCTCTGAAGTTCATCTTATGAACTTCAGAGGCAGGACACTTGAGCAATATTCGAACGGATGCTGCTCTAGGCGGCCCGGGCGGTCGGGCGTATAATCCGCGCCATGAGCCTGGACGCACCGCATATCCTGGTGATCGACGACGACACGCGCCTGCGCGAGTTGCTGCAGCGCTATCTGAGCGAGCAGGGCTTCCGCATCACCACGGCCGACGACGCCGCCGACGCCCGGGCCAAGCTGGCGTCCATCGCCTTCGACCTGCTGGTGCTGGACATCATGATGCCAGGGGAGACGGGCCTGGAGCTGACCACCTGGCTGCGCCAACACAACCGGGTGCCGGTGCTGCTGCTGACCGCCATGGGCGAGACCGAGGACCGCATCGCCGGGCTGGAGAGCGGCGCCGACGATTACCTGGCCAAGCCCTTCGAGCCGCGCGAGCTGGTGCTCCGGGTCAACGCCATCCTGCGCCGCACCCAGGTCGCCGACGAGCCGCCGGCCAGGAAGATCCGCTTCGGCGGTTTCAGCTTCGATCTCTCGCGCGAGGAGCTGACGCGGGGCGAAGCCTTCGTGCGCCTGACCGCAGCCGAGGCTTCGCTGCTCAAGACTCTGGCCCGCCAGCCGGGCGTGCCCGTGAGCCGCGAGACACTGACCTCGGAAAGCCCTATGATCGGCACCACCCGGGCAATCGACGTGCAGGTCACGCGCCTGCGCCGCAAGATCGAGGAAGATCCCAAGTATCCGCGCTATCTTCGGGCCGTGCGCGGCGTGGGTTACGTCCTGGTCCCGGACTGAACTTGAGCTAGGCCCGCCATGGCATTGTTCACCAAGACCCCGCGCAGACGCCCGCTCATCAAGCGCATCCTGCCGCGCACCCTGTTCGGCCGCTCCATCCTGATCATCGTGACGCCCCTGGTGCTGCTCCAGGTGATTTCGACCTGGGTGTTCTACGACCGGCACTATAACACGACGACCAAGCGCCTGGCCCAGGGCCTGGCCGGGGACATCGCCATCGTCATCCAGATGATGATCCGCACTCCTGGCGCGGTGGAGCGCGGGCAGGCCTTTCGCCTGGCCAGGCGGACCATGCGCATCAACCTCACCTTCGAGGAAGAAGCGCGCCTGCCGAACGTGACGCCGAGCACCT
>JAZGBC010000064.1:0-6550 GCA_036444495.1 Kiloniellales bacterium | reverse complement strand
GCTCCGACCAGGTTTCGCCGCGCGCCTCGATGCCGTCGCGCTTGATCGTGGCGAGCACGCCGGCGGCCTGCTCGCCGCCCATCACCGAGATGCGCGCGTTGGGCCACATCCAGAGCAGGCGCGGATCGAAGGCGCGGCCGCACATGCCGTAGTTGCCGGCCCCGAAACTGCCGCCGATGATGACCGTGAACTTGGGCACCCGGGCGCAGGCCACCGCGGTCACCATCTTGGCGCCGTCCTTGGCGATGCCGCCGGCCTCGTACTTCCTGCCCACCATGAAACCGGTGATGTTTTGCAGGAAGATCAGCGGAATGCCGCGCTGGCAGCAGAGCTCGATGAAATGGGCGCCCTTGAGCGCGGATTCGGAGAAGAGGATTCCGTTGTTCGCGATGATGCCCACGGGATAGCCCAGGATGCGCGCGAAACCGCAGACCAGAGTCTCCCCGTAGAGCGCCTTGAACTCGTCAAGCTCGCTGCCGTCCACCAGGCGGGCGATGACCTCGCGCACCTCGTAGGGCTTGCGCAAATCCGGCGTTACGATGCCGTAAATCTCCTCCGGGTCGTAGAGGGGCTCGCGCGGCTCGGCGATCTCCAGTCCGCAAACCTTGACGTGGTTCAGGTTGCCGACGATGCGCCGGACGATCGCGAGCGCGTGGGCGTCGTCGTTGGCCGTGTGGTCGGTCACGCCGGAGACGCGGCCATGCACCTCCGCCCCGCCCAGCTCCTCGGGCGTGACCTCCTCGCCGGTCGCGGCCTTAACCAGCGGCGGCCCGCCCAGGAAGATCGTGCCCTGATTGCGCACGATGATGCTTTCGTCCGACATGGCCGGCACGTAGGCCCCGCCCGCGGTGCAGGAGCCCATGACCGCCGCGATCTGCGGGATACCCTTGGCCGACATGTTGGCCTGGTTGAAGAAGATGCGCCCGAAATGGTCGCGGTCCGGAAAAACCTCGTCCTGGTTCGGCAGGTTCGCCCCGCCCGAATCCACCAGGTAGATGCAGGGCAGCCGGTTCTCCTCCGCGATCTCCTGGGCGCGCAGGTGCTTCTTCACGGTGATGGGAAAATAGGTGCCGCCCTTGACCGTGGCGTCGTTGGTGACCACCAGGCACTCCCGGCCCCTGATCCGGCCGATGCCCGTGATGATCCCCGCCGAGGGCACCTCGCCACCGTACATGCCATAGGCCGCCAGTTGCGACAGCTCGAGGAAGGGCGAGCCGGTGTCCAGCAGGCTGCGCACCCGCTCGCGCGGCAGCAGCTTGCCGCGGGAGACATGCTTGTCGCGCGCCGCCTCACCGCCACCCTGCTTGATCTCCTCGACCCTGGCGCGCAAATCCTCGGCCAGCCCCCGGAACGCCGCCTGGTTCTGCCGGAACTCTTCGGAGCGGGTGTCGATCGCGCTTTTCAGGACCGTCATGCTGGGAACGACTCGGGGCTTGGAACGTCTAAGATTCGCCGCTGGCCCAAGCGGCGGCAAGCAAAATCCCACTATCGCCAATCCCATTGCACCGGGACATTGTAATCCTTGCCGCCGGGCCGGGGCCCTCTTTATGGTTTCATGCGGATTGCAGGGAGACGAGAGATGACCGGTCTGCGCGAAATCGAGGCGGCGGCCGAGCTGATCTACCGCCACATGACCCCAACGGCGCAGCACTGCTGGCCGCTGCTCTGCGCGCGCGCGGGTGCGGAGGTCTGGGTCAAGCACGAGAACCACACGCCCATCGGCGCCTTCAAGGTGCGCGGCGGGCTTACCTACATGGACGACCTGCTGCGGCGCGAGCCGGACACCCCCGGCGTGATCACCGCCACGCGCGGCAATCACGGCCAGAGCGTGGCCTTCGCCGCCCGCGCCAAGGGGATAAAGGCCGTCATCGTCGTGCCCCACGGCAACTCCGTGGAGAAGAACCGGGCCATGCGCGCGCTGGGGGCCGAGCTGCTGGAGGAAGGCCACGACTTCAACGCGGCATACGATGTCGCCCTGGGCCTGGCCGAAGGGCGCGGCCTGCACTTGCTGCCCTCCTTTCATCCGCTGCTCATGCGCGGGGTGGCGACCTATAGCCTTGAGTTGCTGCGCGCGGCGCCGGATTTGGACACGGTCTATGTACCCCTCGGGCTGGGCTCGGGCATCTGCGGCATGATCGCGGCGCGCGAAGCCTTGGGCCTCAAGACCAAGGTGGTGGGCGTGGTGGCGGAAAACGCGCCGACCTACGCCCTGTCGTTCGAGGCCGGGCGCCCGGTGCCGACCAATTCGGCGGACACCTTCGCCGACGGCGTGGCGGTGCGCCTGCCCAATGCAGACGCGCTGGAGATCATCCTGAAGGGCGCGGAGCGCGTGGTTAGCCTCTCGGAGGAGGAGATCAAGGCCGCCATGCGCGCCTTCTTTTCCGATACCCACAACGTGGCCGAGGGCGCGGGCGCGGCGCCGCTGGCCGCGTTGCTCAAGGAAAAGGACAAAATGGCCGGTAAAAAGGTGGGATTGGTGCTGTCAGGCGGCAACGTGGACACGGAGGTCTACCGGGATATCCTCGCCGGCTGAGCGGTCGTCTCACCAGCCCCCGTTCTCGAGCCAGAGCTCCATGTCTTCCAGGCGGTCGTAGCCCCAGAAGGGCTCCCCGTCCAAAATAAAGTAGGGCGAGCCGAAGACGCCTTTCTTGATGGCCGCGTCTACCTCGCGTTTCAGCAGGTCCTTGATGCGCGGGTTCTGCACCGCGTTGAGCACCTCCGTCTCGTCGTGGTCGAGGGCGGCGGCGACCGCGGCCACCTCTTCCGCCCCGCTGATGCTCTCGCCTTCGCCGAACGCCATGTGATAGAGCGCCAAGGTCAGCTCCTTGGCCGATTCGGGGTCGCGCTCGCTTAACCAGCAGACCGCGCGGCAGGCCGCCACCGACATGAAGGGGAAGCGCTTGGGCAGGGTAAAGGGGATCTCGAAAAGGCGCGCGCTGCGGGCGATATCCCGGCGTGCGTAGTCGCCCTTCATGGGCATGTCGAGCAGAGGCGGCATCCCCGTCATTTTCATCGCCACGCCCAGCAGGAAGGGCTTCCAGACCACCTCGCGATCGTATTCCGCCGCCATATCGTCGATCCGCTGGGCGGCCAGGTAGCCGTAGGGGCTGGAAAAATCGAAGTAGAACTCGATCGCCACGGCCATCGGGACGTCCTCTGCTGACGGTCTGCGGCCCGGACTGTAACGAATTCCCGAGCCGCCGCAATGGATTCCCTGGGCGCCGAGATGCCCGGCCGGGCAGGAGAAACTGATCGGATCGAAATTCGCCGGCTACCGCCGCGGGGCCGAGATTACTCCGCCGCCGAAGCCGGGACCGGCTCCTTGCGCTTCTTTTGCGCCTTGCGCGCGGCCGCATCGTTTTGGGCCTTGGCGACCGCCGCCCTGGCCGCCTCGTTCAGCTCGAACATCTCCAACTCTTCGTGCTCGGCGTCCTCGACCGGCATCATCGAGAAATCCCGATAGTTGCGGGCCGATTCGTCATTCTGAATGCGCTTGCGCAGGCGATGAATCTTCCAGGCGTATAGCCCCCAGGGCACATAGGTCGCCAGGGTCTGCCAGACGCGCTTGGGATAGAAGATCAAGGGCGATTCGATGGCATAGCCCGGCCGGCGCTCGGTGCGGACCTTGCGACGGAAGAAGCCGCCCTGCTGCGGATGCACCACCTCGAAACGCATGATGCCGTAAACTTCGAGCACGTTCTGCCAGATGCGCACGGGCTTGTTGCCGTAGCCCATGGCCCGGCGCATGAGGGTCTCCACGTGCTCGTCCGTGTAATAGACGTCCCAGATGCGGCGGTACAATTCCTGCAGGGTTTCGCGGCTCATCAGGGGATGATCCGTGGTCGGGTGCTCCAGGTCGTAGCGGTTCATGTCCGAATCCATGGGCACGCCCCGTTCCCAGAGGTTCTTGTGGTCCTCCGAGCCGGGCAGCGGCGTCAGGATGGTGAACTCGATCACGTCGACGGG
Organism: Kiloniellales bacterium; assembly: GCA_036444495.1. Lineage (GTDB taxonomy): Bacteria > Pseudomonadota > Alphaproteobacteria > Kiloniellales > J153 > JAZGBC01. The sequence continues at coordinate 2,584 of JAZGBC010000064.1, read as the reverse complement.
CAGCTCCCGCTTGATGATCTCCATGTTCCGGGTCAGCGATTCGGGCGTATCGACCGGGAAGCCGATGATGTAGCCGGCGTAGGTCATAACGCCGGCCTCGCGCCACATCTGGAACATGGTGCGGTATTCCGTGATGCGGTTCTGCGTCTTTTTGACCGCCTTCAGGTTCTCGGGATCGATATTCTCCAGGCCGATGAAGGCGTGCCGGCATCCGGCGCGCGCCGCCTTCTCCACGAAACGCGGAGTCTTGTGACAGAGGGTATCCACCTGGATCAGGAAATGGATATCCATCCCCTCCTCTTCCCGCAGCTCGATTATGCGGTCGAAGAGCGCTTCCCAGTTCTTGTTGCGGGCGAAGTTGTCGTCGGTGATGAAGTAGCGGGTGACGCCTTGCGCGTAATTGGTGCGGATGATGCGCTCGATGTCGTCGGCCGAACGGAAGCGCGACTTGCGCCCCTGCACGTTGATGATGGTGCAGAAGCTGCATTGGAAGGGGCAGCCGCGCCCGGCGTCGAAGCTGGAAATGATCCCGTCATAGCCGCGAAGCAGCCGCTCGGGCAGGAAAGGCGTTACCTGACCTTCCAGCCCCGGCAGGTCGTTCAGATAGTTGTAGACCGGCTTCATTTGACCCGCGACGGCATCCCGCAGGAAGCCTTCCAGGCGCTCCTCCGACTCGCCCGCGAAAAAGGTCACGCCCATGTCCTGGGCTTCCTGCAGATCGGGCGGCAGCTCGTCCAGCATGGACAGGCAGCCGGAAACGTGGAAGCCGCCGACGGCGACCTGGATGCCCGCATCACGGAACTGCCGGGCAATATCCATGGCGCGCGGAAACTGGTTCGACTGAACGCCGGTCAGGGCGACGAGGCCGAAGTTGCCGTTATCCTTAAAGCGGCGGATGAGCTTCTTGAAGGGGATGAGCGCGTTCATCTCGTCGAACGCCTCCAGCTCGATCTCGATCCCCTCGCCAAGCGCCTTGCGCTCGCTCAGATCGAGCGCGAGCCCGTAGAGGCAGGCGAGGGAGTTCGACGGGATCCAGGCCTTCCACCATTGGATCACGTAGCCGTCGTCGTCGTAATGCGACGGCTTGATCAGCACCAAGAGAAACTTTCGCCGCGCAGGAGAGGCGTCCATCCCCCAACACCTCGGCTTTCGGGCTTCTGCCCTCATGGGACCCAATATCCGACGAAGACCGAGCCGCGGCGAGTATGGCCGAAGAGTCGATCTACCCGCAAGCACCGCCACCGAACCTGCCCAATGGCGGGCGGACTTGGAACCCGATCCCCTAAATTCCGCGAAAAACCCCGGTCATGCCGCCCCGAGGGGGCCGGGAATCGGCCGCCGCAGAGCCGAGTGGGCGTTGTCCGCCCGGCGTCTCCTGGCCTATACTCAGGTGGTCCAAGGTATGGCGCCGCAGGTCGGCCCAAGCAAGTAAGGGATGGGACACAGGATGCAGTCTCCCGGCTGGCCCCGGCCCCCGGCACCCGAAAAGCCCGAAAACCCCGGCGGCCCTCTGCGGCCCCTGGCGGAGGGCGAGCAGCCCTCCGCGCCCGGCGAAAACCCCATGGAAGAGAGCGGCCGCTACGAGGATTTCCTGCGCTCCACCGTGGACTGGCTGTGGGAAACGGATGCGGCGCTTAGCTTGACCTACGTCTCGTCTTCCGTGGCGCTCAAGCTCGGTCTGCCGGCCCGGGAGCTGATCGGCCGGCCACTCAGCGCGCTCGGCCAATTCGCCGGCAGCGGCCGCGAGAAAGCTCAGGCCAGAGCGGCCATCGAGGCCCGCCGGCCGTTCCGTGGGGTGCTCTTCGTCGTGACCGGTAGCGAGCAGCGGGAGACCGCCTATCACCTGAGCGGCGTGCCCGTATTCGATGAGCGGAACGGGCGTTTTTCCGGCTATCGGGGCACCGCCGCCGCCGCGCCCGCGGAGCCCGCGGCCGACACCACCGAGGAGGAGCTGCGGGTCCTGGCGGCGGAACTGGAGGAGGCCCTGCTGCGCCAGCAGGAGGTCTCCTGGCAGTCGTCCCGGGCCAAGGGCACGGGCGCGCCCGATCGGGGCACGCTCGCGCGCACGGCCCACGAGCTGCGCCAGCCCCTCAACGCCGTGGTGGGCTACGCCGACCTGGCGCTCAAGGAGGTCTTCGGACCCTTGAGCGAGCGCTACCAGGACTGCTTCCGCACCATCCGCGAGGCCGGCCGGCACCTGGACCAGATGGTCTCTCAGATGCAGCAGGGGGACCCGGAGGCTGCGCGCAAGGGCCTGGCCGCGGAGGTGGTCGAGGTCGCCGGCGTCGTGGCCAAGGCCAAGGCGATCATAGCGCTCGCGGCCAAGACCTCGGACGTGGACCTGAGCCGGGTCGGGCCCATGGCGGGCGGCCGGGTGATCGGCGACCGGGTGGCCTGCACGCAGATCCTGGTCAACCTGCTGAATAACGCGGTGAAGTTCACCTCGGCCGGCGGCGCGGTCGGTGTGGAGACACTGGCCGGGCCCGAGGACCAGCTGCAGATCGTGGTCTGGGATACGGGGATCGGCATTCCCGAAGAGGAGCAGGAACGCATCTTCGACCCGCGCTACCGGGCCGATCCCGGC
>JAZGBC010000063.1:0-2057 GCA_036444495.1 Kiloniellales bacterium | reverse complement strand
GTCGGGCGGCTCCTCGCGCCCGATCAGGCCCGGCATGCCCTGCCAGTGGCGCCAACCGATGACTTGGTAGGTCGTGAAGCTGGGCGCTCCGCGTCGCTTGACCGAGATCCAGGTGTGCACCGCGAAGGCGCCGCGCCAGCCGAAGGCGCGGGCGCCGTAGACCTGGACGATCGGCTCCAGGACGCGCGCCGGGTCGGGCGCGATGCCGGCGCTGTCCCGGTTGGCCGTGCGCCAGTCGGCGCCCAGCGTGGCCAGGCCGCCAAGTGCCACCGTTATCGGCCCGGCGAGCAACACCAGCGCAAGCAGCGAGAGGAATTTCAATGACTTCAACCCGGCTGTCATCCAACCCATGGGCGCCAGCCTACCACATCCGAGCGCAGCGCGGTAAGGGAGGTGGGCGGGCGGGCCGCCGCGGATCGGGAGAAACCCTAGAGCAGATCGGGGTTGATTGGGATCGCCGCCGGCGATCCCAATCAACCGCGTGACTCTGCTCTACTTTATAGATGTAGGCCGGATTCACAGGATCGATCGAACCCACGATTTGGGTTCGGTCGATCCTGATCCGGCCTAGGAATCCTTTGATTTCCGCAAGTTAACGAATTCGGAAACCCTTAAGGTTAGGGTATCCGCACATCGCCCGGGGCTTAACCCCGGAGCGAGCGCAAGAGGGGTGCGCCGAGCCGCGCCCGAGGAAACGGACCGGCATGAGCCTGGGGCAGGACAATGCAGGGAAACTGGATGAGCCGGAGGCGGTGCCCGGCCGGCCGGCCTATTCGCGCACCCTCGCCCTCTTGGTCAAGGACAAGAACATCAATGAGGAAACCCTGCTAGCAACAGACTATCTAAATCATTTCAATGAGATAGTCATGCTCCTCGACATGGTGCCCATGATGCCGGAATGCCTCGACGACGCCAAGGCCTGGGCCCCCAAGACCTACCAGGCGCACTTCCGGGACAGCGTCTTCACCGACAAGGAGCTGGCGATCCTGGCCTACGAAAACGCGCCGCCCAGGTTCCGCGAGCCCTTTGACGCGACGGTCGCAAAGATGAACGCCCTGGTCGCCGAGGGCTTGAGCGCGATCGAGCAGGCGATCGCGACTGGCGAGCAAGGCCGCATCGAGCTCGCCGTGACCGAGGTCTCGCGCGACCTGCAGTCCTACATCGACCGGTGCAGCGCCATCATCCACGGCCAAACCAGCAAACTCGACCAGTCCGCCGTCGACGCCCTGTTCGACTGAACGCCGGGTTCGACTGAACGCCGGGAGCGCCGGGCGGGCCGCTACGACTCGCCGCCCGCCTCCTTCAGGAACGCCGCGAGCTCGGCGTCCGTGACCTCGGCCGGGAAACGGGCCTGGGTGGTGATCGCCTGAGCCAGGCGGCTGCGGTAGTCCTGGCGCGCAACCTCGACCACCCCGAAGCGGCGCAGGTGCGGGGTGACGAACTGGGTGTCGAGCAGGCGGAAGCCGCCCTTGCGCAGGCGCAGCACCAAGTGCGCGAGCGCCACCTTGCTGGCGTCGGGTACGCGGCTGAACATGCTCTCGCCGAAAAAGGCGGCGCCCAGCGACACGCCGTACAGGCCGCCCACGAGCGCGCCGTCGTGCCAGCACTCCACCGAGTGGGCGAAGCCCATCTCGTGGAGATCCGTATAGAGCCGCTGGATCGGGGGGTTGATCCAGGTGTCGGGCCGGTTGTCCGCCGGCTCGGCGCAGGCTTCGATGACCTCGGTGAAGGCGCTGTCGCAGGTTACCTCGAAATCCTCGCGCCGGATCCTGCGCCTGAGCTTGCGCGGAATGTGGAACTCCTCCAGCGGCAACACGCCGCGCTGCTCGGGATCGATCCAGTGGAGTTCCGTGTGCTCCCGGCCTTCGGCCATCGGGAAGATGCCGATCGCGTAGGCCCGGAGCAGGATGTCGGGCGTCAGTTCCATCGCGCCGCGATGATAGCCCGGGACGCTATTCCGCGCGACCCTCTTCGTTGCCGACGTAGCGCTCCAGCCAGTGGATGTCGTAGTCGCCGTCGATAAAGTCGTTCTCGCCGATCAGCCGCTGGTGCAGCGG
>JAZGBC010000062.1:0-14476 GCA_036444495.1 Kiloniellales bacterium | reverse complement strand
CGACGAAGACATCGCCGCCGATCTGGGCCGCCGCCGCCATGACGCCGGAGAAGCTGGCCGCCGCCGTCATCTGGCGCAGGTCGATGATGTCGCCGCCCTCGGTGCCGCCCTCGAAGTCGGTGATCGTGTCCTGGCCGTCGCCGGTCCTGAAGATGAAGAGGTCGTTGCCCGCGCCGCCGGTCAGGGTGTCGTCGCCCGTGCCGCCGAGGAACAGGTCGCTGCCGCCGGCGCCATCCAGGGTGTCATCGCCCTCGCCGCCGATCATCAGGTCGGCGCCGTCGGTCCCGGTCAGGTCCTTGCCCGGGGTCGGATCGGTCGGCGGATCGATGATGATATCGGGCGGGGGCGGCGTGTCGTCCGCGGGCAGCCCCTCTACCGGGTCGATCTCGCCGTCGATGCCGGCCACGAAGATCTTCAGATTCTCGACGTTACGAACATTCAGCTCGAAATCGATGCCAAGGTCATTGTCCTCGAGCTCGAGCTTGTATTTCTCGCTGCCGTCGCTTTCGTCGTGGAAGCCGTGGCTGGACGAGCCGCTCGGGTCGGCGTTCTCGGCGATCCAGTTCTTTAGATCGATGAGATCGTCCTGGAAGGCGTTGAACTGCTCCTCGGTCATGTGCAGCACGAGCGTATCGGTGCCCTTGCCGCCGTCGTAGCTGTCTTCGGCGTCGTAGTTCTCGCTCAGGTCGAGATTCAGGATGTCGTCGCCCTTGCCGCCGTCCAGGATGTCGGAGCCGGAACCGCCGTCCAGGATGTCGTCATCGTTGCCGCCGATCAGCCAGTCATCGCCGCCGTTGCCGTCGATCAGGTCCTCGCCCTTGCCGCCGCGGATGATGTCGCTGTCCCCCGTGCCGTCGATCTTGTCATCGTCGCTGCTGCCCTCCTTGAGGAAGGCGTCCTTGCTGCCTTCCTTGAGGAAGGCCTTGCCAGCCATGCCGGCAAGAAGCTCGACGAATGCCGGGGTGTTGCCCTGGTTGGACTCGAAGCCGCCGTGATCGGCGCTCGTGACGTGGGTCTCGAAGGACGAGCCGCCGCCGCTCGGGGCCGGCGCCGGTGTGCTCGGGGCCGGGCTGCCGCCGCCAAAGCCGCGGCCGTCGGCGCCGAAGCCTCCGCCGTGGCTATCGCCGTGGTCGCCCTCGGAATCAGTAAAATCGAAGGATCCGCCGTCGCCGGCATCGCCGCCGCCCGACGCATCATCGGAGCCGGCCGTCAAGACATCCCCGCCCTCGTCGCCGTCGTCATCCTCGTCGCCATCGCTCAGAGGGTCGCCGGCAGACCCGGAAGCGCCGTCCTCGTCACCCTCGTCCCCGGCTTCCTCGGAACCCTCGGCCGGATCCTCCCCAAGGAGGTCCGAACCCGCGGTCCACTCGCCGCCAAGGACGTCGGTGTCGAAGGCTTCGCTCAGCGCGATATCCGGAATCAGGAGATCCTCACCGGATGCTCCCACGGTCACGCTGTCTAGTGCTTCCTTTGCGCGGACTGTCTTGTTATCCGCCATTTTGCCTCCTTAGAGGCCCTCGGTCCGCCGTGCTTATCTGCCAATTTTGCGGGTCCGAAGGCCTTGTGGTCCTCCGTTCTGAGGTTGAATTTAAAGCCTCACGGTGAATAAAGACTAAATAGATAAAAAGAATTACTAGGGCATTATTTCATCACATCTTAGATTAATGTGGAATAAAACAAGTTATTATTACGATAAAATTTTATACATTGGAGGAATTCTTGTGGCATTTATCCCCCGGGAAAGGGCCTAGAGGGGCCCCGGCGGGCGGTATGGTGGCGCGCCGCGCCTGACGCTGGTTAAGAAAAGCTTAACGGCCCTGTGTCACAGTCCGGATTGCGGTCCACGAGGCCAGGATGGAGCGAGCGATGATTGACGAATTGCTTGCCACCGGGCCGTCGTGGCACAAGAAGAAGCCGTAGGACTATCCGGGCCAGACTTAATGTAGAGAGCGCCAAGGCGGGCCGATGAGGAATTTGTGGAACCGAGGGAGAAGGCTGTGGCTGAGTTGCGCCTTGGCCGTGGTGCTGGCCCTTTGTTCCGGCCTTGCGCCTGAGGCCGCGCGCGCTCAGGAACAGAGCTTTGCCGACTGGCTGGACGGGGTGAAGCGCGAGGCCCGCGCCGCCCGCATCTCGGAGTCCACGATCGAGACGGCGCTGGCCGGCATCGCACCCATTCCCCGGATCATCGAGTTGGACCGGCGTCAGCCGGAGTTCACCCAGACCTTCTGGGCCTATCTGGGAAAACGTGTGACCCCGGAGCGCATCGCGCGCGGCCGGCGCATGCTGGTCCAGCATCGCGGTCTGCTCGATCGGGTGCAGGCGCGCTATGGCGTCCAGCCCCGGTTCCTGGTCGCCTTCTGGGCCCTGGAAAGCAATTTCGGCGATTACACTGGGGGATTCTCGGTCATTGGCGCCCTGGCGACCCTGGCCTACGACGAACGGCGCAGCGCCTTTTTCCGGGCCCAACTGATGGACGCCCTGAAAATCGTGGACCAGGGCCATATCACGCCGGCCAGCATGAGCGGCTCCTGGGCCGGCGCCATGGGACAGCTCCAGTTCATTCCCTCGACCTTCGTCAACTACGCGGTCGATTACGATGGCGACAAGCGGCGCGATATTTGGAATTCGCTGCCCGATATTTTCGCGTCCGCGGCGAATTACTTGAGTCGCATTGGTTGGCGCGGCGACGAGACTTGGGGGCGGGAGGTGCGCCTGCCGTCAGACTTCGACTGGGGGCTGATCGGCTTGGGCAAGCGCAGGGCGCTCGCCGAGTGGCAGCGGCTCGGTCTGCGCCGTATCGACGGCCGGGACCTGCCCAAGGCGGACCTGGAGGCCTCGGTCATCCTGCCGGCCGGGCACAAGGGGCCGGCCTTCCTGGTCTATGGAAATTTCAATGCGATCCTCAAGTGGAACCGCTCGCTGCTTTATGCCGTGGCCGTGGGTCATCTGGCGGACCGGCTGGTGGGCAGGAGCCCGCTGCGGACCGAGCGGCCGGCGAAGGAATGGCCCATGAGCCGGGGGCAGATCGAGGAAATGCAGTCCATGCTTGGCTCCCTGGGCTTCGACGCGGGTAAACCCGACGGGATCGTCGGGTCCCAGACCCGCAGGGCGCTGGGAGATTTTCAGCGGCAGGCCGGACTGGTGCCCGACGGCTATCCGAGCCAGGATGTGCTGGAAAACCTGCGCCAACTGGCGGGGCGGCAGGCGAACACGAACTGATCGCCAGGCGGCTTGCCCGGCGGCAAGGGCACTAGACGGCAAGATTTAGTAAGGATATAGAGCAGACCTACAAGATGAAGATGCTGCTGCACCGTATTGGACTGCTGCTCGCCGTCGGCGCGGCGCTGGCGCTTGCCGGCTGCGTCCAGACCGGCGCGGGCTCAGGCCGGCAGCTCGCCAAGGCGGTGCCCCAGGGCCAGATCAGCGGCTACAAGATCGGCAATCCCTATCAGGTCGACGGCGTCTGGTATTACCCCAAGGCGGATTACGGCTATAAGGAGACCGGGATCGCCTCCTGGTACGGTCCCGGGTTCCACGGCCGGAGCACGGCCAACGGCGAGACCTACGATGAGAACGGCCTGACCGCGGCGCACCGCACCCTGCCGCTGCCCACGATGGTGCAGGTGACCAACCTGGAGAACGGCCGCTCCATCAAGCTCCGGATCAACGACCGCGGCCCCTTCAAGAACGGCCGCATCATCGATGTCTCGCGGCGTGCGGCGCAGCTCCTGGGTTTCCACAGGGGGGGCACGGCCAAGGTGCGCGTCGAGATCATCGAGGACGAAAGCCGCCGTCTGGCGGTCCTGGCGCTGAGCAGGGAGGCCGCGCGTTTTGCGCCCGAGCCCGCGCCGATGGTCCCGGTCACGGTGCGGGACCTGGAGGCCGGCCCCGATGCCATCGAGGCGCCGCTGTCCACGGCCAGCCAGACCGCCGCCGCGGGTCCGACCGATGCCGCGAACGGCGCCGGAACAGCCGGCGTGAACCGGCGGCTCAAGATCTTCGTGCCCAGGCCCAACGGGATCGTAACAACGGAAATGGTGCGCCCGAGCCGAATCTTCGTTCAGGCCGGCTCCTTCACCCGGATCGATAACGCGCACCGGCTGCGTAGAAACCTGACAAAGATCGGCCGGGCGCGGATCGCCCAGACCGTGGTCGACCGGCGGCGCTTTTACCGGGTTCGCTTCGGACCCATGGGCTCGGTGGAAGCGGCCGACAAGCTGCTCGCGACCCTGATCGACAGTGGGCACATCGATGCGCGCGTGGTCATCGACTAGAGCAGCATCCGTTCAGATGGAATCGCTTTCAGCGATCCAACTGAGCGGATAAAGCTGCTCTACCTATTGAAAAGTAGAGTAATTTTATCCGAACGGATGGGACCGGACTGGTTCCATCCGTTCGGATATTGCTCTAGGCCTGGTTTCACAGGGGCGAGGGGAGTGCCAGTTCCCTCCGATTAGTCCTTTTCTCGACAGAATCGGGTTATACCGTAGAATGACGCCGACGCTCCGGCGTTCGGACTTCAAGAATTCCCGTGTCACTCAGCGATCAAGCGAGTCAGATCAGAATGCCTGCCATCCTCCGCTCCCTGCTCTTTGCCACCCTGTTCCTGCTCTTGGCCTGGCACCCGGCCGCGGCCATCGAAACCAGCGCGCGCGAGGCCCTGTTGCTCGACGCCGAGACCGGCACGGTGCTGCTGGAAAAGGAGGCGGACACCTCCATGCCGCCCGCCTCCATGAGCAAGATCATGACCATTTATCTAATCTTCGAGCGCCTCAAGGACGGCCGCCTGTCCCTGGATGATGAGTTCCTGGTCAGTGAAAAGGCCTGGAACTGGGGCGGCTCCAAGATGTTCGTCGAGGTCGGCAAGCAGGTACGGGTCGAGGATCTTCTGCGCGGCGTTATCGTGCAGTCGGGCAACGACGCCTCCATCGTACTGGCCGAAGGCGTGGGCGGGACCGAAGAGGCCTTCGCCGAGGAGATGAACCGCAAGGCGCGCGAGCTGGGCATGACCGGCAGCAGCTTCGCCAACGCCACGGGCTGGCCCGATCCCAACCAGCGGATGACCGCGCGGGACCTGGCCATCCTGGTCCGGCGCACCATCGAGGATTTCCCCGAGTACTATTCCATCTACGCGGAGACGGAGTTCACCTATTCCGGCATCCGCCAGGGCAACCGGAACCCGCTGCTCTACAAGTCGCTCGGCGCCGACGGCCTCAAGACCGGCCACACCGAGGAGGCGGGCTATGGCCTGACCGCCTCGGCGGAGCGCGACGGGCGGCGCATCATCCTGGTCATCAACGGTCTGGACAGCGTGCGCGCCCGGGCCGAGGAGTCCGCGCGGCTCATTAACTGGGCCTTCCGGGAGTTCGACAACTATGCCCTGTTCACGCCGGGCGAGGTGGTCGAGGAGGCGCCCGTCTGGCTGGGGGCGGAGACCTCGGTACCGCTGATCCTGCCCGAGGGCCTGACGCTTACCCTGTCGCGCAAGGCCCGCGCCAGCATGAAGGTCACGGTTTCCTACGTCTCGCCGATCCCCGCGCCCATCGCCGAAGGCCAACGCTTGGCCACCTTGACGCTCACGGCCCCTGAAACCGAGCCCATCGAAATCCCCCTTCAGGCGGGCAATGCGGTGGGCCGCCTGGGCCTGTTCGGGCGCATCAACGCCGGGGTCAGATTTTTGGTCTTCGGCGCACAGTGAATCGCCGCGCGGCCGATTGACCAGGCCCGGAGCCGCGGGCAGAGTGAGGCCCATGGCCCGCGGCAAGTTCATCACCTTCGAGGGCGGCGAGGGCGCCGGTAAATCTACCCAGATCGCGCTGCTCGCCGAGGCTTTGACCCAGGCGGGCCTGGGCGTTTACACGACGCGCGAGCCCGGCGGAAGCCCGGGGGCCGAGGAGATCCGCAAGCTGCTCGTGACCGGCGCGCCCGACCGCTGGGACCCCATGACCGAGGCCCTGTTGCACTTCGCCGCGCGCCGGGACCACCTGCGGAGCGTCGTCCAGCCGCGGCTCGAAGCCGGTGACTGGGTGCTGTCCGACCGCTTCGCCGATTCCACCCTGGCCTACCAGGGCTACGGCCACGGCCTGGGGCGCGAGGTCATCGCCCGCCTTTGCGACCTGGTGGTGGGAGACTTCGCGCCCGACCTGACGCTCATCCTGGATGTGCCGGTGGACGTGGGGCTGGCGCGGGCCGCTTCCCGCAACGACGGCGAGGACCGTTACGAGCGTCTGGGCCCGGATTTCCATGAACGCCTGCGCAGCGGCTTTCAAGAAATCGCCAGGCGCGAACCGGCGCGCTGTACCCTGATCGATGCCTCGGGTCCGGTGGATCGGGTTCAGGTGGCGATCCGCGCGGCGGTCGCCCAACGATTGGATGTGAGTCTGTCATGAGCGAAGCAGCGATCAGCGAGACGCAGGGTTGCGCCCCGCGCGCCAACCCGGACCTGATCGGCCACGGAGCGGCCGAGCGGGTCCTGCTCGAGGCCTTCGGCTCGGGCCGTCTGCCCCACGCCTGGCTGCTGGCCGGCCCGCGCGGTATCGGCAAGGCGACCCTGGCCTACCGCTTCGCGCGCTTCGTTTTGGCAGGCGGGCAGGGGCCCGACCTGTTCGGCGCGGCGCCGCAAAGCCTGTTCCTCGCGCCCGAGGACCCGGTCTTCCGCCGTATCGCCGCGGGCGGACACCTGGACCTAAGGGTGATCGAGCGCAGCATCAATCCCAAGACCGGAAAGCTGCGCTCCGAGACCGTCGTGGATGACGTGCGGGCCGCGGTCGACTTTCTGCGCAAGACGGCCGCCGAGGGGGGCTGGCGCGTGGTCATCGCCGATCCCGTCGACGACCTGAACCCGACCGCCGCCAATGCGCTGCTCAAGGTGCTGGAGGAACCGCCGGCCCAGGTGCTGCTGCTGCTGGTCAGCCATGCGCCCGGCCGGCTCCTGCCCACGATCCGCTCGCGCTGCTGCCGGCTCGGGCTCGAACCGCTGACCGAGGACGCGGTCGCCGAGTTGCTCGGGCGCGCTCAGCCGGACCTGCCGCCAGAGGAGATCGCGGCGTTGGCCCGCCTGAGCGAAGGCAGCCCCGGCCGGGCGCTCGATCTGGCCGCCGGGGGCGGTGTGGAATTCTACCGCGAGCTGGTGGCCGTGCTGTCCAGCCTGCCGCAACTCGACATACCGCGGGTCCACGCCCTGGGCGACCGCCTGAGCCGGGGCGCGGATGGCGCGGCCTTCCGCGGCGGCGCGGAGCTCATGACCTGGTGGCTGGGCCGCTTCGTGCGCGCCGCGGCCGAGGGCCGCCTTCCGCCCGAGGTGGTGCCCGGGGAGACGGCGCTCATGGCCCGCCTGCTGGAGAGGCGCGATCTTGCGCATTGGCTGGGCCTATGGGAGAAGATCACGCGCCTTTTCGCCCAGACGGAGGGCGCGAATCTGGACCGGAAGCAGGTCGTCATCACCGCCTTGCTGGAATTCGAGGCCGTCGCGGCCTGACATCCCCGCGGCCGAACGCGAGGAGAATCCCATGGCCGGGGCCAAGGGCTCGTACTACATCACTACGCCGATCTACTACGTGAATGACGTTCCGCACATCGGGCACGCCTACACGACGCTGGCCTGCGACGCGCTGGCGCGCTTCATGCGCCTGGACGGCTATGACGTGAGATTCCTGACCGGCACCGACGAGCATGGCCAGAAGGTGGAGAAATCCGCGCTCGCCGCCGGCATGGAGCCCCGGGCCTTCACCGACAAGGTGTCGGAGAACTTCCGCGCGCTCTCCAAAACCCTCAATTACTCGAACGACGACTTCATCCGCACGACCGAGGCGCGCCATCTGCGCTCCTGCCAGGTGCTCTGGGACCGGCTCATGGAGGCGGGCGAGATCTATCTGGGCAGCTACGCCGGCTGGTACGCGGTGCGCGACGAGGCCTTCTATACCGAGGCGGAGCTGAGCGATACGCCCGACGGCAAGAAGCTCGCGCCCTCGGGCGCGGAGGTGGAGTGGGTCGAGGAGCCCTCCTATTTCTTCCGTCTTTCCGAATGGCAGGACCGCCTGCTCAAGCACTACGAGGACAACCCCGATTTCATCTGCCCGGAGACCCGGCGCAACGAAGTGATCTCTTTCGTGAAGGGGGGCCTGAGGGATCTCTCCGTCAGCCGCACCACCTTCAAGTGGGGCATTCCGGTGCCGGGCGACGACGCCCACATCATGTACGTCTGGCTCGACGCGCTCACCAACTACATCACCGCGGTGGGATTCCCGGACACGGAAAGTGATGATTACGCAACCTATTGGCCCGCCGATGTTCACATGGTGGGTAAAGATATTCTGCGCTTCCACGCGGTCTATTGGCCGGCCTTCCTGATGGGCGCCGGACTCGAACCGCCCAAGCGCATCTTCGGCCATGGCTGGCTGTTGAACCGCGGCGAGAAGATGTCCAAATCGCTCGGCAATGTCCTGCGGGCCGACGATCTGGTCGCGCGCTACGGTCTGGACCAGGTGCGCTATTACCTGCTGCGCGAAGTGCCCTTCGGCAACGACGGCTACATCAGCCACGAGACCATGGCCGGGCGCATCAACAGCGACCTGGCCAACGACTTCGGCAACCTGGCCCAGCGCGTGCTCTCCATGATCGCCAAGAACTGCGGCGGGCAACTGCCGGAGCCGGAGGAATTCACGGCGGCGGACGAGGCGCTGCTGTCGGCAGCGGGCGGGCTGCTCGACCGCCTGCGCTCCGAGTACCGGAGCCAAGCCTTCCACAAGGCGCTGGAGGCCACCTGGGAGGTGATCGGGGCGGCCAACCGCTATGTGGACGAGCAGGCGCCCTGGGCGCTGCGCAAGACCGACCCGCCACGCATGGGCACGGTGCTCTACGTGGTGGTGGAGAGCGTACGGCGGCTCGCCATCCTGTCCCAGCCGGTCATGCCCGACTCCATGGGCCGGATGCTGGATCAACTGGGCGTTCCCGCCGATCGGCGCGGCTTCACCGCGCTGGACGAGCCGCTCGCCGGCGGCACCGCCTTGCCCAAGCCCGAAGGCGTCTTCCCGCGCTTCGTGGAGGAAGCCGAGGACACGCCGCCTCCTGATACCGCCGCCTCCTGATACCGCCGCCTCCTGATACCAAGGAGCGTTGCGATGCCCCGAAACGCCACCTACTCGTCGCGGGCGTGCTTTTTGCCGCCCGGGCGATTATAATCGGAAGGCTTGGGTCGAAAACCCGCTGCTTGGGGGCAGGGGCCTTTTCTGATGACTAAGGAAACCTTAACCGGGTAACCGTAAAGTCCTCGCTCAGGAAAAGGTCCCTGGAAAACTTCGAGGCGATTCACCGAAGATGCCGGATACGCTGCCCATGACCCGTGAGGAAATTCAGGCGCGCATGTGCGAGCGGCCGCCTCCGCCCCGCTCCGTCCGGGAGACGGGGATGAGCCTGAACAACCTGATCGGGCTTCTGCTCAAGACCATCTACATGACCGGCCTGGAGACCCCCTCACAGCTCGCGGAGGCGCTAAAGCTCAACAGCGCCATCATCATTTCGCTGTTGGAGGAGGTCAGGGAGCGGGTGCTCGTCGAGAACCTGGGCCTGTCCGGGCAGCACCCCCATTCGGAATACCGCTACGTGCTGACCAGCAAGGGGCGGGAATGGGCGGTCGAGTCCCTGGGCCAGTCGCAATACGTGGGACCGGCGCCGGTGGCGCTCGATGATTACCGCCGCCAAATCGAACGCCAGCGCCTGCGCCTGGAGCAGATCGACCTGCAAACGCTGCTCAAGGCCCTGGAGGGCCTGGTCGTGCCCGAGAAGCTGGTCCGCCGCCTGGGCCCGGCGATCAACTCCGAGCGCTCCATCCTGCTTTACGGCGCCCCGGGCAACGGCAAGACCACTGTGGCCGAGGTGATCGGCGGCATCTTCACCGGCATCATCTTCATCCCGCACTGCATCGACGTGGACGGCACCATCATCAAGGTATTCGACGCCACGCTGCACCGCCCGGTGGACGACCCCACGAACCCGGAGGGACAGGAGCAACAGAAGGAGAGCGCGCTGCTGACGGCTTCGGCGCTGCGGATCGACGATGTCGACCGGCGCTGGGTCGCCTGCGAGCGCCCGGTGGTGATCACCGGCGGCGAGCTGACCCTGGAGATGCTGGACCTCAGCTTCAATCCCTACGCCCGCTACTACGAGGCGCCGCTGCACATGAAAGCCATCGGCGGCACCTTCATCATCGACGACCTGGGACGCCAGCTGGTCCGTCCGGAGGATCTGCTCAACCGCTGGATCACCCCCATGGAGAAGCGGATCGACTTCCTGACGCTGAACACGGGCAAGACCTTCTCGCTTCCCTTCGACGAGCTCCTGGTCTTCTCCACCAACCTCCTGCCCGAGGACATCATGGACCCGGCCTTCCTGCGCCGGATTCCCTACAAGGTGGAGCTCAAGGCGCCGGACCTGAGCGACTACCGAAAACTGTTCGAGCTGCTCTGCACGCAGCACGACCTGGAGCTGCCGGCGGAGGTTCCGGAATATGTGGCGAAGGAGCTGCAGGCCACCTTCGAGCAACCACTGTCCTTCTTCCAGCCGCGCTTCGTGGTCGAACAATGCATCGCGGCCTGCAAGTATCTGGATAGGCGCGTGGAATTGAGCAAGGACCTGCTGGACGACGCCATGGAGAACCTCTCGGCCAAGAGCGAGACTCAGCGCCTCGCCGCCATCTCCGGCGCCAACGGCGACGCCGGGCGGCACACCGCCGCCAAGGGCATCGCCAACGAAAGCCACACGATTTCCAAGTAGACGAGGCCGGAACGGCCGGCCGCCCGGCTGCCGCCCCGCGTTCCTGGCGATTGACCGGCAGGCGCTCACTGGGCTATCTGCTTGCCCGACGACCGCCGCACGGCCACCGCTCTTGCTCCCCAACACCTGAACCCGCCCCTTGATTCGCGCCCATGCTTGTCGATTCCCACTGCCACCTGGACTACCTGGAACGCGACGGCGAACTGGACGCCGCCATTGCGCGCGCACGCGCCGCCGGTGTGGGCGCCATGATCACGATCTGCACCAAGCTCTCGGAATTCGAGCTCGTGCATGCCATCGCGGCACGTTACGAACATATTTACTGCTCGGTCGGCGTGCATCCCCACGAGGCGGAGGAGGAAGGGCAGGGGGACCCCGGGCGCCTGATCGAGCTGGCGGGCCATGACAAGGTCGTCGGCATCGGCGAGACCGGGCTCGACTACTACTACGAGCACTCGCCGCGGGCCGAGCAGCGGGAAAGCTTCCGGACCCACATCGCCGCGGCGCGGCAAAGCGGCCTGCCGGTCATCATTCATAGCCGCGAGGCGGACGAGGATACGCTCGCCATCCTGCGCGAGGCCCATGCCGAAGGGCCCTTTGGCGGCGTGTTGCACTGCTTCACGGCGGGGGCCGAACTGGCCAGCGCCGCGCTGGAGTTGGGGCTGTACATCTCGATCGCCGGCATCGTGACTTTCAAGAAGGCCGAGGCACTGCGCGAGATCGTGCGCGAGATTCCCCTGGATCGCCTTCTGGTGGAAACCGATTCGCCGTACCTGGCCCCGGTGCCCCAGCGCGGCAAGCGCAACGAACCCGCTTTCGTCGCCCATACCGCCGCCGCACTGGCCGAGTTGAAAGGGGTTTCACCCGAGGAGCTGGCGCGGATCACGACCGATAACGCCTTCCGCCTCTTCGCCAAGGCCGAACGGCCCGAACCGGCCGCGGCCACGGCATGAGGGTCACGATCCTGGGCTGCGGCGGCTCCGGCGGCGTGCCTTATGCCGACGGCACGCCGGGCGGCAACTGGGGCGCCTGCGATCCCGGCAACCCCAAGAACCGGCGGCGGCGCGTCTCGATCCTGGTGGAGCGGGGGGGCACCTCCCTCCTGGTGGATACCTCGCCCGACCTGCGCGAGCAGCTTCTGGACGCCGAGGTGACGCGCCTGGACGCGGTCCTCTTCACCCACGCCCACGCGGACCATTGTCACGGCCTGAACGACTTGCGGGCGCTCACCTACCGGCAGCGGGCCCAGATCGATGCCTACATGGACCGGGCCACGCGGGACTCGCTGACCCGGCGCTTCGCCTACGCCTTCGCCTCCAGTTGCGAGCCCGACAGCCTCTATCCGCCGCTGTTCAACGACCTGGTCATCGACGGGCCACTCAGCCTGGGCGGAATCGAGATCGCGGCCTTCGTCCAGGGCCACGGCGACGAGACCTCGCTCGGCTACCGCTTCGGACCGCTCGCCTATTCGACCGATGTGGTCTCGCTGGACGAGGCCGCCTTCGAGGCACTGGCCGGCGTGGAGCTCTGGATCGTGGATTGCCTGCGCGAGCGGCCGCATCCGACCCATTCGCACCTGGCCCGGACCCTTGACTGGATCGAGCGTCTGAAGCCGGCGCGCGCGCTGCTCACGCACATGAACCATCAGATCGACTACGAGGAGCTGAAATCCCGCTGCCCGCCGGGCGTGGAGCCGGCCTACGACGGGATGGTCGTCGAGATGGGCGCGTGAGGGGCAAAAAAAACGTAAAAACAATGTGATACAGCGCGTACTTTGTTACAAACCTCGCGCCACAGCCGACCGAGATTTTCCATAATATACATTATGCGCGTTTTGGTGTGGGGCGAGCGAGCAGGCTCGAAGTCCCCTCCAGACTTCTCCTCCTGTCACCCTCGGGCTTGACCCGAGGGTCCAGGAAAGCCGCAAGGGCGCAAGACAACGTTCATTCATGAGATCAAAAGCTTGCCGGCGTGGGCTGGATGCTCGGGTCAAGCCCGAGCATGACAACGAGGTGGCGAGAGGAACGGTAAGCACGTCAATCAGCCTGAAGAGCGACCCGACCGCCCCCTATCCCCGAGGCGGCTCAAGAATAACGCCCCCCCCTCAGGTCTTGATGCCCAGTTCCTCGAGGCGCTTGGCGGCCCATTCGTGGCCGCGCGCGGCGGAGCGGCGGAACCAGCGGACGCTCTCGTCCTGGTCCTTCTCCACGCCCCAGCCGTTCTCGTACATCTGGCCCATGTTGTACTCGGCGTAGGCGTCGTATTTCTCCGCCGCCTTGCGGAACCAGTGCAGGGCTTCGGAATAGCTCTGCGGGGCGCCCCAGCCCTGGCGGTACATATAGCCCAGGTCGTTCATGGCGTTGACGTGGCCCTGCTCGGCCGCCCGCCGGTACCAATTTACGGCCTCGGCGTAGTCGGCCTCGATGCCCTCGCCCTTCTCGAACATCCAGCCCAGTCGGTTCTGGGCGGCGGCGTGACCGAGATCGGCCGCCTTGCGGTAGGACTTGAGCGCAATCGAGAGGTTCTTCGCGACGCCCTGGCCGTAATAGTTGCGGTCGCCCTTTTCGAAGTTCTCTTCCGCGCTGGCCGCGCCGCCGCCGGTCATCCAGGCGAAGATTCCGTTGCGCCGTTTGGGCTTGGGCCGTGTCGTGACGCCGGGCTTCTCCGGCGCCGGGACCGGGCCGGGGCCGGCGTCCGTCTTGGCTTTCGTCTCGGGCTTGGGCGCGACGGCGGGCTTGAGGCGCGCTTCGGGTCTGCCTTCCGGGCCCTTGCCGAAGAGCGGTTTGGTCTTGCCGGGCAGTTTGAGCGCCGGGGCATCGTCCGCCACGCTATCCTGGGCCGGCTTTGCCGCGTCGCTGGCTGCCGCCGGCAGCGGCTTGACCGAGGCCCCTTCCGGCCCGCCCGCGGCAGGCGGCGCCGTGTCTTTCTCCTGGGTCTCCCGGGCCGGGGCGGTCGTCTCGCCGGGCGCCGTCTCGCCTGCGGCCGGCAGGCTATCCTGTGGCGGCAAGGGACCAGGGGAGTCGGGTTTCCCGGCAGCCGGCGGTTCTGGCGGCGGCACAGAGGACGCGGGCGGTGGTGCGACAGCCTCGGGCAGCGGGATTTCCGGCAGCGGCGGGATTTCGCTGGGCGTCGGCTGGGCCGGGCCGGGGCCCGCTTCGGCGTGCGGCTCCAGCGCCGCGGGCGGCTCTTCTTCGCTGGGCTCCGGCGCGGTGGCCTGTTCCGCCCCGGGTTGGGCGGGGGGTTCGGCGGAGGGTTCCTCCGCGTCGCCCGGTCCCGCCTCCGTTGCTGCGGCTTCCCGCCGCGCTTCTTCCTCCCCCTCCAGGGCCGCCTGATGCTCGGCCACGCGGGAGATCACGAGGCTGAGCGGGACGGATTTGGGCTGATCCATCTGGTCGGCCTCGATGCCGGTGGCCACCACCGAGACGCGCATGCGTCCCTCGAGGCGCTGGTCGAAGGTGGAACCGAAAATGATTTTGGCCTCGGGGTCGACCTCTTCGCGGATGCGGTTGGCCGCCTGGTCCACCTCGAAGAGCGTCAGGTCCATGCCGCCGGTGATGTTGATGAGCAGGCCGCGCGCGCCTTTCATGGAGACCTCGTCGAGGAGCGGATTGGAGATGGCCGCTTCCGCGGCCTCCTGCGCCCGGTTCTCGCCCTCGGCTTCGCCGGTGCCCATGATGGCCTTGCCCATCTCGGCCATGACCGAGCG
>JAZGBC010000061.1:0-23708 GCA_036444495.1 Kiloniellales bacterium | reverse complement strand
CAGATAGGGCCGCAGGTTCCCGCTCAGGGTATAGGGATAGTCATAGGCGTAGAGCGTGCCCTCGCGCAGGCCCGCGTCGCGCAGCTGATCGGCCAGCGTGCCGAAGGGCAGGCTGTAGGGCACATAGTCCCGGATCAGCGGGTAGACGAAAAACTTGCCGGTCATAATGGCCGGCGACACGAAGGCCAAGATGGCCAGGGCGAGCGCGGCCCGGTTGAGCGCCGCCGGCGACAGGCCCAGGCCTTGCCACCAGGCGACCAGCCAAAGCGGGAAGACCACCAGGATCAAGAGGTAATGCCCGCGCACCGAGGTGGCGCCGCTCAAGGCCACCAGCGCGAAAAGCGCGGCGATCGCGATGAGCAGGAAACGGCCAAGCGGGCGATAGTGCCGGCGCTCGGCCCAATCGCCCGGCGGCCCCTGCCGGAACCGGCGCCAGGCGAAATAGGGTACGGCCAGCGCCAGGGGCAGCAGCATGTTGAGCGCCGCCTTGATCCCCGAGGCCCAGCCGTAGGCCAGCCGCAGGAAGAACGGCTCGTCCGAGCCCATGCCGAAGCGCGAGACGGCCGCGGCCTGAAATTCCGCCGCGTTCGCCAGCATCCAGTAGGCATGGGGCGCAAAGAGCCCGAGCGCGACCAGCGCCACCAGGCCCATGCGGCGGTCCGCAAATCGCCGCCGGAAGCCGGGATCGAAGGCCGCCGCGGCCAAGAGCGAAAGGAGAAAAATGGGATAGTTGTACTTGATGAGCAGCCCGACGCCCGCTACGCAGCCCAGGACCACGTACCAGAGGGTCTTTCCCGACTGTTCCAGGCGCAAAACCACGTAGAAGGTCGCGGCGCAGACCGCGGCCAAGGCGGCGGTGTGGCTGTACTTGACCGGCAGCCAGAGACCGATCTCGTACATGGCGAAGGGGCCGAGCGCGGCCAGGACCGCGAAGCGCTCGTCCTCGAAGATGCGCCGGGCGGCGAGATAAAGGAAGCCGAACAAGCCCAGGATCGTGGCCGACTTGACGGCCAGGACCGCCGGGATTCCGACGCCCAGGACGCTCTGGGCGGCGATCACCAGCCAGGTGTAAAGTGGCGGGTTGCGGTTGTCGTAGCCGAGCTGCGCGCTCTGGGCGAGCACGAGCTGGTCCACGTCATGCCCGATACCGCCCCAGTAGAGCACGCCCTTGATGAGGAAAATGCTCAGAACGTAGAGACAGAGGAACGCCAGGAACCCTCTGCCCGTCAGCAGCCGGCTTGCCATGGGGGCCGCGATCCGGTCGTAGCCGCGCAGAGCTCGAAGGAGAATCGCCTTGTCCACGGACTGCGCCCGATTGTTTTTCCCGTTGTTTCCGGGCCGCCGCGGCCCGCGCCGCCCAGTGTCATGTCTTTATGCACGGCCCGGCCAGTTGAGAACAAGGCATTGACAGCGCGGGCATGGCGCGGATATCGCAATAGGGCGCTCGCGTCCCATCGTGCCGGTATCAAACACGCCTTCGGCTTTTCAAGAGGAACCCCATGAAAATTACCTTTGCCGCCCCGAAGTTGCCCAAGAGCGGGGCCATCGCCACCGGCGTGCTGCAGGGCGGCAAGCTCTCGCCGACAGCCGCCAAGCTGAACAAGGCCACGGGCGGCGCGCTCAAGCGGGCCATCAAGGCCAGCCGCTTCAAGGGCAAGAAAAGCCAGCTCTTGGAAATCGTCGCTCCCAACGGTTTGGCTAACAGCCGCATCCTTTTGGTGGGTCTGGGCAAGCCGGGTGAGATGAAGGACGCCGATCTGGAAAATCTCGGCGGCGCGGTCGTGGGGCGCCTGAGCGTCAGCGGCGAGCGCGAGGTGGCGGTCATGGTGGACGCCGTCAAGGGCTTCAAGCACAAGGCCCCGCTGCGCGCGGCCAGCTATGGTCTGGGCGCGCTGCTGCGCTCCTACCGCTTCGACAAGTACCGGACCAAGGAAAAGCCGGAAAACAAGCCGAGCCTCAAGAAGGTCACGGTCATGGTGGCGGACCCGGCCGCGGCCAGGCGGCACTTCGCCGCCATGGAGAAGGTGGCGCAGGGTGTTTTCTTCACCCGCGATCTGGTCTCCGAGCCCGCCAACGTCATCTATCCCAAGTCCCTCGCCGCCGAGGCCAAGAAGCTGGGCAAGCTGGGCGTGAAGGTGCAGGTGCTCGGCGAGGCTGACATGCGCAAGCTGGGCATGGGCGCACTGCTCGGCGTGGGCCAGGGTTCGGACCGCGAGTCCCAGCTTCTGGTCATGCGCTGGAACGGAGCGAAGGGCGCCAAGAAGAAGGGCCCCATCGCCTTCGTCGGCAAGGGCGTGACCTTCGACACCGGCGGCATCTCGCTCAAGCCCCCGGGCGGCATGGAGGACATGAAGTGGGACATGGGCGGTTCGGGCGTGGTCATCGGGCTGATGCGCGCGCTGGCCGGGCGCAAGGCCAAGGTGAACGTGGTGGGCGTCTGCGGGCTGGTGGAGAACATGCCCTCGGCCAAGGCGCAGCGCCCGGGCGACATCGTGACCTCGGCCTCGGGCCAGACCATCGAGGTGATCAACACCGACGCCGAAGGCCGCCTGGTGCTGGCCGACGCCCTCTGGTACGTGCAGGAGAAGTTCAAGCCCCAGATCATCGTCGATCTGGCCACGCTCACCGGCGCCATCATCGTCGCGCTGGGCCCCGAGCATGCCGGGCTCTTTTCCAACAACGACCGCTTGTCCGAGCGCCTGACCAAGGCGGGCAAGGCGGTGGGCGAGCCGGTCTGGCGCCTGCCGCTCAGCGAGGCCTACAACAAGATGATCGACTGCGACGCCGCGGACATGAAGAACGTGGGCAACCGCTCCGCCGGCTCGATCACCGCGGCCCAGTTCCTGCAACGCTTCGTCAAGAAGGGCACGCCCTGGGCGCACCTGGATATCGCCGGTGTCACCTGGTCGAGCAAGGTCAAGCCCACCGTGCCCAAGGGCGGCACCGGCTTCGGCGTGCGCCTGCTCGACCGCCTGGTGGCGGATCATTACGAAGGGTAGGCGAACCGAGATGACCGAAATCCGCTTCTATCATCTGACCCGCGCCAGGCTGGAGACCGCCCTGCCGGTCATGCTGGAGAAGACGCTGGAGCGCGGCCAGCGCGCCGTGGTCATGGCCGGCTCGGACGAGCGGGTCGAGGCGCTGAATGCCTGGCTCTGGACCTACCGCGACCGCTCCTTCCTGCCGCACGGCTCGGCCAAGGACGGCCACGCCGAGCACCAGCCGGTCTGGCTCACCGAGCGGGACGAGGCGCCCAACGGCGCCCAGGTCCTGTTCCTCACCGACGGGGCGAACTCGGCGCGCCTGAACGACTACGATCTCTGCGCCGTCCTCTTCGACGGCAAGGACGAGGCGGCGCTCGAGGACGCCCGCGCCCAGTGGCGCGCGCTCAAGGAGGGCGAGCACGAGCTGACCTACTGGCAGCAGGACGAGCGCGGCGCCTGGAGCCGCAACGATTAGGGTTCCGGGTTCCTTCCCGGTTCTTCCTCGATGGCGGCCCGGGCTTCGAGCCATTCCTCCTCGGTTTCGGCGATGGCCCGGCCGATTTCGGCGAATTTCACCTGAAGGGCCTGCAATTCGGCGGTCGGGCCGCCGTAGACCTCCGGGTCCGCGAGGCGCGCCGCGAGGGCGTCCTTCTCCTTGCCGAGCCTATCGATGCGTGCTTCCGCCGCGCGCGCGACCCTGCGCAGGTGGACGGTGGCGGCGCGCGCCTCGGCTCCGGCGCGGCGCTTGTCCTTCTTGCTGGCCGTGGCGCCCCGCGTCCCGTTATTGCGCGCCCTGTTGTTGCGCGTCTTGCCCCGCCCGGCGCGGCGCTCGCTCTGCACCAGGGCGCGGTAGTCCTCCATGTCGCCCTCGAAGGGCGCCACCGTGCCGCCGCTCACCAGCCAGAGGCGCTCGGCGGCGAGCGAGATCAGGTGCGCGTCGTGGGACACCAGCACCAGCGCCCCCTCGTAGGCGTTGAGCGCCTGCACCAGGGCTTCGCGCGCGTCCACGTCCAGGTGATTGCTGGGCTCGTCGAGCAGCAGGATCTGCGGCGCCTCGCGGGTGATGAGCGCGAAGAGCAGGCGCGCCTTCTCGCCGCCCGACAGGGCGCCTGCCCTCAACATCACCTGGTCCTCGCCGAGGCCGAAGCGGCCCAGGTGGGCGCGCAGCTTGGTCGCGGTCTCCTTGGGCAGGGCGCGCCCCATGATCTGGAGCGGCGTGGCCGCCAGGTCCAGCTCCTCGGCCTGGTCCTGGGAGAAGTAGCCCACCTTGAGCTTGCGCGGACGGGTGACGCGCCCGCCCTGAGGCTCCAGGCGCCCGGCGAGCAGGCGCATGAAGGTCGTCTTGCCGTTACCGTTGGCGCCCAGGAGCGCTACCCGGTCGTCCATGTCCAGGCGCAGGTCGAGGCCGCTTAGCACGGGCCGGCCCGGCGCATAGCCGGCGCTGGCGCCGTCCAGGGTGATGAGCGGCGGGGGCAGTTGGACCGGTTCGGGGAAAGTGAAAGTGGGGGTGCGCGCCTCCATCACCGTGGCGATGGGCTCCATGCGTTCCAGCGCCTTGATGCGCGACTGGGCCTGGCGCGCCTTGGTCGCCTTGTAGCGGAAGCGGTCGATGAAGGCCTGGATGTGGCGGCGCTGGGCCGTCTGCTTGACGTGCAGCGCCGCCTGCTGGTCCAGGCGCTCGCGCCGCGTGCGCTCGAAGCGGTCGTAGTTGCCCGCGTAAAGCACCAGCTTGCCACCCTCGAGATGAATGATCTTTTGCGGCACCCGGTTGAGCAGGTCCCGGTCGTGGGACACCAGGATGAGCGTGCCGGGGTAGGACTTGAGGAAGCTTTCGAGCCACAGGGTGGCCTCCAGGTCCAGGTGGTTGGTGGGCTCGTCCAGGAGCAAAAGGTCCGGCTCGGAGAAGAGCAGGGCGGCCAGGCCCACGCGCATGCGCCAGCCGCCCGACAGCTCGGCGCAGGACCCCTGCTGGGCGGCCTCGTCGAAGCCCAGGCCCGCCAGGATGCGCGCGGCGCGCGCGGGGGCGCTCTCGGCCCGGATCGTTGCCAGGCGTTCGTGGATTTCCGCCAGGCGCGCGGCGTCCCGGCTCTCCTCGGCCTCGGCGAGCAGGGCGCTGCGCTCCCTGTCCGCGGCCAGTACCGTCGCCAGCAGGCTCTCGGGGCCCGAGGGGGCGTCCTGGGCGAGCGTCCCCACGCGCTGGGTCCGCGGCAGGCCGATCGAGCCGCCGTCGAGCGCCAATTCGCCCGCGATCAGGCGCAGCAGCGTGGTCTTGCCGCTGCCGTTGCGCCCCACCAGGCCCACGCGCTGGCCCTTGCCGATGGCGACCGTGGCCCTATCGAGCAGGCTCCGCCCGGCGGCCCGGTAGACGATCTCGCTCAGTTGCAGCATGGGCGGCGTGATAACACGGGGCCGCTAGGCCCGAAAGACGATCCCGCCTGCCGGTTGCCGGCCCGGCCACGCCCCGTTATAACGCCGGTCCCATCGAGCCCAGGAAAGAGGCGCAAGAGATCATGGCCAGCGAGCGGACTCTGTCGATCATCAAGCCGGACGCGACCCGGCGCAACATCACGGGCAAGGTCATTACCTGCCTCGAGGAGGCGGGCCTGCGCGTGGTGGCCCAGAAACGCTTGCGTTTGAGCCGGGAACGGGCCGAGGGCTTCTACGCCGTGCACAAGGAACGGCCGTTCTACAACGACCTCTGCGATTTCATGACCTCGGGCCCGGTGGTGGTCCAGGTGCTTGAAGGGGAAAACGCCATCGAGAAGAATCGCGAGGTCATGGGCGCCACCAACCCGGCGGACGCCGCACCGGGCACGATCCGGGCCCAGTTCGCCGAATCCATCGAGGCCAACTCGGCGCACGGCTCGGATTCGCCCGAGACCGCGGCCTTCGAGATTCCGTTCTTTTTCTCCGAGGAGGAAATCGTCGGCTGAGATAACGCCGGCGTTTAGACCAGGAACAGCGCCATCAGGGCCAGAATCGCCAGAGCGGCCGCCGCGGAATAGGTCAGGAGGTGGTGAAAACCCTTCCAGGTCCTGCGGCGCTCCTCGGTCATCTGCTCGTCGGCCATCTTGTCCCTCTCTTTCACGTCGCGGCGCCCCGCGGCGCTTCAGGCTATCCGTTTAGCTAATCTGCCGCCCCCCGGCAAGCCGGCGCTTGAGCACGAGCCAGAGCAGGATTGCCGCGGCGCCGAGAAGCGCCCACCACTGCCACGCCAGGCTGTCGATGTTGTCCCCCATGACCACCAGGAGGATGGTGAGCGGCAGGATGCCGATCCCCGTGGCCCAGGTGAAGGTCCACCAGGAAATGCGTGTCAGCCCCGCTACATAGTTGATCAGGTTGAAGGCGATGAGCGGGATGAGCCGCGCGATGAGCAGCACGTAGCCGCCCTCCCGCGCGCTCCACTCGTCGATCACGTGCCAGTCGCGCCGGGCGATCATCAGTTCCGCGAAGGGCCGGCCCAGCCAGCGCGACAGGCCGAAGGCGGCGTAGGCGCCCAGCATGGCGCCGGTCCAGGTGATCGCCGTGCCCCAGACGGGGCCGTAGATCATGCCGTTGGCAATCGTCAGGAACTCGGCGGGGAAGGGCACGAAGGAGTGCAGCACCATGAGGCCGATGGCCAGCGCCACGCCCCAGGGCCCCCAGGACCTAATCGTGGCTTCGATGTCCTGCACCGAAACTCCCGGGTCCCAGCCGAGGGACAGGGCGATAAGGAACCCGGTCACGATCAGGGCGATCGTGGCGAGGACGGCCGCGCTGACAAGGAGCGCGACCGGGGAGCGGGCCGATGTATCGATGATTTTCACGGTGCCGCCCGTAACCCGCGCGCGCCCCTCGGCCACCAGGCGCAGACAGCGGGGATAGAGCTCGTGTTCGGCCTCCAGCACGCGCGCGGCCAGGCTTTCCTCCGTATCGCCGGGCAGGACCGGCACGGCGGTTTGCCCGATGATCGGACCGGCATCCACCTCGGCACGCGCGAAATGCACCGTGCAGCCGTGCTGCCCGGCCCCTTCGGCGAGCGCCCGGGCGTGGGTGTCCAGTCCCGGGAAGGCGGGCAGCAGCGAGGGGTGGATGTTGAGCAGGCGGTCCTTCCAGTGGGCGATGAATTCCGCCGACACCACGCGCATGAAACCGGCCATGCAGACGATTTCGGCCCCGGCTTCTTCCAACGCCCGGGTCATGGCGGCGTCGAAGGCCTCGCGCGTGGCATAGTCGCGGTGCGAGATGACCCGCGTCGGCGCGCCGGCGCGCTCGGCCCGGGCCAGGCCCTGGACGTCCGGCTTGTTGGAGATCACCAGGACGATCTGCGCGGGATAGGCGGGATCGGCGCAAGCATCCAGCAGGGCCTGCAGGTTGCTGCCCCGGCCGGAGATCAGGACGCCGACCTTTTTCCGCCCGATCGCGGTCACGGCGAAAAGAGCGCCTCGGCGTGCAAGACGCTGATGGCGGGTTCGCCCGCCTTGCGCTTGGTGATGCGGCCGATGCGATGCACCGTCTCGCCCGATTCCGCGAGCAGGCCGGTGAGCGCGGCTTCGTCCCCGGCTGCTGTCACCGCGGCCATGCCGATGCCGCAGTTGAAGGTGCGCAGCATTTCCGCCACCGCGATCTTGCCGTCCCGCGCCAGCCAGCCGAAGACAGCCGGGACCGGCCAGGACCCGCCGTCGATCTCCGCGCCCAGACCCTCGGGCAGGACTCGAGGAAGATTCTCCACGATTCCGCCGCCGGTGATGTGGGCCAGCGCCTTGACCTTGCCCGCGCGCACCGCGGCGAGGCAGCTTTTCACATAGATGCGCGTGGGCGTGAGCAATGCCTCGCCCAGGCTCGAACCACCGTCGAAGGGGGCCGGGCCGGCGTAATCCAGGCCCAGGTCGGCGATCACCTTGCGGACCAGGGAGAAACCGGTGGCGTGCACGCCGTTGGACGCCAGGCCGAGTACCAGGTCGCCCTCGGCGACCGACCCGCCGCTGAGCGCCTGGCCCCGCTCGATGGCGCCCACGGCGAAGCCGGCCAGATCGTAATCGCCGGCCGCATAGAGGCCCGGCATTTCCGCCGTCTCGCCGCCCACGAGCGCGCAGCCGGCCTCAAGGCAACCCGCCGAAATTCCGGCCATGACGTCATGCGCCGCCGCAGGGTCCAGCTTGGCCGTTGCCAGGTAATCGAGGAACAGCAAAGGTTCGGCGCCCTGGACCACCAGGTCGTTGACGCACATGGCGACCAGGTCGATACCCACCGTGTCGTGCCGGGCCGTATCGATGGCGACCTTGAGTTTGGTGCCGACGCCGTCGGTCGCGGCCACCAGGATCGGATCCCGGTAGCCCGCCGCCTTGAGATCGAAATAGGCGCCGAAGCCGCCCAACTCGGCCCGCGCCCCGGGGCGCGCGGTCGCCGCGGCCAGGGGTTTGATCGACTCGACGAAAGCGTTGCCGGCGTCGATGTCCACGCCGGAATCGCGGTAGGAACGCTCGCTGCGGCTTGTTATGGCGTCCTCCGGCCACATGGAGTATTAAGGCGCTGATCCGGCGGCGGCTTCATTCTCCGCCCGGGTTGCGGATTTGGAGGCGAAGATACTGTATCCGGAACGCTTTGCAATGTGGATTCGCCGGCCAAGGTTTGCACTGTTTACCGTCCTTTTGGCCGTTGGCCTTTTGCTTGGGCCTGGCTCGGCGGGGGCGCAGGCGGACATGCGCGTCTTCACGGTGCGCGGGATCGAGGTGGACGTGACCGCGGCGACTGCGGCCGAGGCGCGCGAGGCGGCGCTTGCCGAGGGCCATGTCCTGGCCATGCAGAAGCTCTTGGCGCGCCTTCTGCCGCGCGACGATGCGGCACGGATTCAGCCCTTCAAACCGCCGCAGGTCGTCCCCTACGTCAAGGATTTCGAGGTGATCGAAGAGCGTACGTCCGACGTGCGCTACCTGGCCAGCCTGACTTTCCGGTTCAAGCCCGATCCGGTGCGCGGCCTGCTGCGCGACGCCGGACTGGTCCATGCCGAGACCATCAGCAAGCCGGTGGTTGTCCTGCCGGTCTATGGCCCGGAGGGCGAGGCCCGGCTGTGGGACGAGACCAATCCCTGGTGGCAGGTCTGGGCCCCGCGCCGGCCCGAGGACTGGCTGGTGCCGCTGATCGTACCTCTTGGCGATCTGGGCGATATCTCCGCTATCGATGCGGCGCAGGCGCTGGCGGGCGATGCGGAGCGCCTCTCCACCATCGCCCGGCGCTACGGCGCCGACGATGTGCTGATCACTCAGGCCGTATTGTCGGGCGATCCCATGGCCTTCCAGGCCACGCTCCAGGTCGGCACCAGCCGCCTGGGCGCCCAGACCCATCAGACCATCATCGAGAACTATACGCAGCAGCCCGGCGAGACCGTGGATGTCCTGCTGGCCCGGGCTGCCGGAGCGGTGGACGGGGAGGTCCAGGAATCCTGGAAACAGCGCAACCTGCTGCGCCCCGGAACAAGGCGCGAGATCCTGGTCACGGTGCCCATCGAGGGGCTGGATCAGTGGCTCGAGGTCAAGCAACGCCTGGGGACCGTCGCCGCCGTGCAACTCAGCGAGCTTTCTACCATCTCGCGCACCCGCACAGAAGTCCAGATCACCTTCGTCGGCGAGGAACAGCAACTCGTGCTCGCCATGGCACAGAGCGACCTGGTGCTCTCGCTGAATCCCGTCTCCGGCTGGCAACTGGAGTTGAGCGAGGCCCGCAAGGCCGCGCTGTCCGCCCCCGCGCCGGCGGCCGAACAGCCCGTGCCGACGAGCCAGTGAGCGTACCCAATCCGCTGTGGCTGATCCCCAACATGATCACCCTGGCGCGGCTGCTGGCCGTGCCGGTCACGATTTACCTCATCCTGCAGAGCCAGTACCAACCGGCCTTCTGGCTGTTCGTGGCGGCGGGCATCTCCGACGCCGTGGACGGATTCCTGGCCAAGCGACTGAATGTGGTGAGCGAAATCGGCGAATACCTCGACCCGCTGGCCGACAAGGCACTTCTGGTGGGAATCTACGTGACGCTCGGGCAGACGGATCATCTGGTCACCTGGCTGGTCATCCTCGTAGTATTCCGGGACGTTTTGATCATCGGCGGGGCGATCCTGTTCCAGACCCTGACCCAGTCGCTCAAGATGGATCCGCTCTATATCAGCAAGGTGAACACGACGGCGCAGATCGCCTTGGCGGCGGTGGTGCTCGGCGAACTCGGTTTCGACGTCGCGCTCGGCTTTGTTTCCGAGGCGCTCGTCTATATTGTGGCGGCGACGACTCTGCTCTCGGGGGCGGCCTACGTGGTCAAATGGGGCCGGCTGGCGATCACCATGGAGCAAGACCAATGAGCCACCAAGGGGGTGCGCCATGAACCCCGGGCGCGCGCGGCCATGACCGTGGAACGCCAGCTTCGCTTCTGGCTGATCGGGCTCGTGATCCTTCTGGCCGCGGTATTTCTGCTGCGCAGCGTTCTGCTGCCTTTCGTGGCGGGCATGGCGGTGGCCTATCTGCTGGACCCGATCTGCGACAGGCTCGAAAGTTGGGGGATGTCGCGGACGCTGGCGACCACGGTGCTCACGATCTTTTTCCTGATCTTCGCCGTGGTCAGCATTCTGCTCCTCGTCCCGATTCTGGCGGGCCAGGTGGCGAACCTGCTGGAGCGCGCACCCGGCTACATCGAGGCCCTGCGCAACCAGATGACGGCCCTTCTGGCCATGATCGAAGCCAAGATCGACCCGGCCATGGTGGAGCGCTTCGAGGGCGCCGTGGCCGGCTCGGCCGAACGCCTGGTTGCGTGGCTGACCAAGTTGATCGGGCGCCTGGTGAGCGGCGGGGTGGCGCTGGCCACCCTGGCGTCCATGCTGCTCATCACACCGATCGTCGCCTTCTACCTGCTGCGCGACTGGGACCGGCTGGTCTCGCGCATCGACTCCTGGCTGCCCCACGATCACGCCGAGGTGATCCGCGAGCAGGTGCGTGCAGTGGACCGCACCCTGGCCGGTTTCCTGCGCGGGCAAGGCGCGGTCTGTCTGATCCTCGGGTCGTTCTATGCCCTGGCGCTGACCATCGCGGGCCTGGATTTCGGCCTCGTCATCGGCATGGTCGCGGGGGTCCTGACCTTCATCCCCTATTTCGGCGCCATCGTCGGGCTGCTGCTTTCGGTGGGGCTGGCGCTGGTGCAGTTCGACGACTGGACACGCGTGGCCATCGTGGCCGGCATCTTCTTCGTCGGGCAGGCGGTCGAGGGCAATTACCTGACCCCCAAGATGGTGGGCGACAGCGTGGGCCTGCACCCGGTGTGGGTGATCTTCGGCCTCCTGGCCGGCGGGGCGCTGTTCGGCTTCGTCGGCGTGCTGCTCGCCATTCCGGCGGCGGCGGTGATCGGCGTGGGCGTGCGCTTTGCGCTCGCGCGCTACATGGACAGCCCCTATTACCGCGGCGAGGGCGGGCCCGGCGGGTGAGCGGTACGGCGCAGCTTCCGTTGGACCTGGTACACCGCCCGGCGCTCGGCCGGGAGGATTTCCTGGTGGCGCCCAGCAACGAAGTGGCGGTCGCCTGGATCGACCGTTGGCCGGACTGGCCCGCGCCGGCGCTGGCGCTCTATGGTCCGCCCGGCTGCGGCAAGTCCCATCTCTGCCAGGTCTGGCGCGGGCTGAGCGGCGCCGTAGCGGCCGAGGCCGCGGTTCTCGACGAGCAGGAGCCGCCGGAGGTCCTGGGCGCGGCGCGAGCCTGCCTGTTGGACGGTATTGGGGACCGGCTGAGCGGCCGTCCCGGGCGCGAGCGGCGCCTGCTGCACCTCTACAACCTGCTGGCCGAGCGGGGCGGACACCTGCTGCTGACCGGCCGCACGGCGCCGGCGCGTTGGGAGTTGAGCCTGCCCGACCTGCAGTCGCGCCTCGGCGCGGCGCCCGCCGTGGAGCTCTCGCGGCCCGACGACGCGCTCATCGAGGCGGTGCTGGTCAAGCTCTTCGCCGACCGCCAGCTTCAGGCGAGCCCGGAGGTGGTTCACTTTTTAACGGCGCGCATGGAGCGCTCCTTCGAGGCGGCGCGGGAGATGGTCGCCGCGCTCGACGAGTCCTCGCTCGCCGGACGCCGCGGCATCACCGTGCCGCTGGCGCGCGAGGTTCTGGCGCGGCTGGAAGGCACGGCCTTGACAGCCGAGTTATAGGGAGGCCGGGATGGATCTGGGTTTGCAGGGAAAATCGGCGCTCGTCTGCGCGTCCAGCAAGGGCCTGGGGCGCGGCTGCGCCATGGCGCTGGCGGGCGAGGGGGTGGAGGTGACCATCGTCGCGCGCACGCCGGGCCCGCTGGAGGCGACGGCCGAGGAAATACGCAAGACCTGCGGCGTGACGGTGAACGCGGTGGCCGCCGACATCACCAGCGAGGCGGGCCGCGCGGCCGCGCTTTCCGCCTGTCCGAAACCGGATATCCTGATCAACAACGCCGGCGGTCCGCCGCCCGGCGATTTCCGCGACTGGACGCGCGAGGACTGGATCAAGGCGCTGGACGCCAACATGCTGACCGCCATCGAGCTGATCAAGGCGACGGTCGACGGCATGATCGAGCGGCGCTTCGGGCGCGTGGTCAACATCACCTCCTCGGCCGTCAAGGCGCCCATCGATATCCTCGGCCTGTCCAACGGCGCGCGCGCCGGGCTGACCGGGTTCGTCGCCGGGATCGCGCGCAAGACGGTGCGCCACAACGTGACCATCAACAACCTGCTGCCCGGGCCCTTCGACACCGACCGCTTGCGGGCCAACATCCAGGTCGCCGCCGATAACGCGGGCCGCCCCTTCGAGGAGGTCTTTAACGAGCGCAGGAGCGGCAACCCCGCCGGGCGCTTCGGCGACCCGGCCGAGTTCGGCGCGGCCTGCGCCTTCCTCTGCGGCACGCAGGCGGGCTTCATCACGGGCCAGAACATTCTGCTCGACGGCGGCAACTTCCCGGGTACGCTCTGACGCGGGACGGCGGGCGAGGGCGGAACGTCAGCCGGGGACCGGCAGGTCGGCGGGAAAGAGGACCCGTTCCAGGCGGGCCGAGCCGGGCTTTATCCGGGCCCAGTCCACCCCCTCCAGACTCAGCACCACAAAGCCGCCGCCGGGTAAACCCTTGCGCAGCTTTTGCAGGGCGCCGTCCTCGGAGTCCGGGCCCGCGAGACGGCCGGCGAACTGCTGCAGGCCCGGATTGTGGCCGATCATCAGGACGGACTCCGTGTCCCCGGGCGCGGCGCGCAGGACAGTCAAGAGCTGGGTCATGGTGGCGAGATAGAGGTCGTCCAGCGTTTCCAGGATGATCGGCTCGCCATCTTCGGCGCTCAGCCGCTCGGACAGGATCTCCCAGGTCTCGCGTGCCCGGCGCGCGCCGGAGCAGATCACCAGCTCGGGACGGATGCCTTCGGCCGCCATGGTCTCGCTCAGCCGCTCCGCCGCCGCACGCCCCCGGGGCAGGAGCGGGCAGTCGAAATCCTCGTCGGTCGCCCTGCCGCGCGCCGCCTCGGCGTGGCGCAGCAGATAGAGGCTTTTCACGCTTGTTCCCCCGTGGTGAGTCTTGTTGTGGTCGAATGAGAAAGGCTACCCGAGGGGGGCGGCATGACAAAGCGATTCCGCCGCGTCCGGTCCGGGAAGCAGACCAATCGGCGGCGATTTTTTTGATTCGGTCCTATCCAGAAGCTTCAGCCTGCGCGGCCGAGGCGCGCGCGCAGCGGCCGCGGGGCTGTTTACCCCTCGTAGGCGATGACCCGGGCCGGCGCGCCGTCCGCGCCGGGCAGCTTGAGCGGCAGGGCGAAGAGCAGGGTGCGCGGGCCCGCGACCGCGCCCAGGTTGCACAGGTATTCGATCAGGATCACGCCGTCGCGCAGCAGGATGTGGTGGCTGACGAAGTCCTCGATGGGCGCGGTCTCGCCCCGGAGCAGGCCGCGGATCGGATAGTCCTGGGGGAAGTCGACGCCGAGCGCCTTGATCTCGCGCCCGCGCAGCCAGCGGCAGGCCTCGGCGGAGAGATAGGGCGCCTCGCTCCAGTATTCCGGCGTGCCGGGTGAACGGGCCTCGTCCCAACGGGTCTTGAGCAGCGCGATGTCGCCCGCGTGAATCTCGGCGCCCGTGGCGGCCAACGTCTCGGCCGTGATCTCGGTGTCCGGGCCGATGCCGGAGAGATCGATGACCACGGCCTCGCCGATCAGGCGCTCCAGCGGCACCTCGTCGGTGGTGTCGCCACCCGGCACCATGTGGCGCGGCGCGTCGATGTGGGTGAAGGAATGCATGGACCAGGCCAGCCGGGTGATCTGGAAGGTATCGCCCTTGGCAAGATCGCCCTCCTGCTCGCGCAGGACGCGCCAGCGGAAGTGGTCCTCGATGGGCATGCTGAGGTCGATGATCTCCGGCACTGCTTCCCCCGTCTTGCCCGCGCTTCCCCCTGCGGTCCGGCACAGCTTAACGGATTTCGATCTCGCGCAGGGTCTCGACGATGACCGTCTCGCGCCCGTTCTCGCTGCGCGTCACGCGGTACTCGCCGCGATAGACGCCCGGCGGCCAGCGGTCTGCCTTGAGCCGCTTGCCGACGAAGCGCATCCACTGCGCCTTGTTCTTGGGCAGGGACGAGTCGGCCTCGGCGAAGACCCGCCCGTCGGGGCCGATGATGCGGATCGTCTCTTTGTCGTCCTTGCGCAGGCCGTAGGAGACGGCCCAGAAGACCAGCGCCGGGTCGTCCTGGGCGATCCGGCCGGCGCGGTCCTCGCCCGAGATCAGGCGCTCGAGCTCGGGCACGCGCGGCGCGAAGCCGGCCAGCAGCGGGCCGCCCGCCCGGTAGACGAGCGCGGTCCGGGCCCCTGGGCTCCAGAGCGCTTCGCCCTCGGCTGCGCAGCCGCTTTGCGCGCCACGCCCGGTGAAGGGATCGATCGTTTTCCCCTCGTGGCGGAGCGAGAACTCCAGGTGGGGAAACTCGGTGCTGCCCGACAGGCCGATCAGGCCCAGTTTCGTGCCCGCCTCTATGAGTTGACCCTTGGAGACCGCGATGCTGCCGCGCTTCATGTGGCTGTACTGGGTCTTCCAGCCGCCCTCGTGGGTAATCACCACGGCGTTGCCCGCTTCGCGGCTCTTGACCGCCTCGGCTCCGGTCTTCTTGGTCGAGACGTCGGCCATGCCCTCGCGGATGGCGCGCACCACGCCGGGAGCCGCAGCCAGCACCGCGACGCCCGCCTCCATCTCCGGCAGGCCGGCCACGCGGATGTCGGTGCCCTTGTGTCCGTCGTAGGTGAGGGGGCCGCAGGTGTAGTCGCCGGCCTCGGGGCCCGGCGCCAGGTCCACGTAGTTCTGCACCACGCAGTGCGCGCCCATCTCGCAGTCGAGCGGCAGCTCCAGCACTGGAGCCGGTCCGCTGGCCTGGACGTCCTGCGCCAGGAACAGCAGCAGGACGGCGGGGATTAGCGCCAGGCCCGGCCGCCCTTTCACCGTCCCCCCGGCCCGCGGCCGTCGCCCTTCTTGGGGTGCGTTGCCCCGCCGCCCTTCTCACCCTTCTTCGCCTTGTCGAGCGCCACCAGACGGATCTTCCGGTTCTCGATGCCGAGCGCCAGTTGCCCGTGCTTCAGCTTGAGCGCGTCGCTGCCGAAGACCTCGCGCCGCCAGCCCGCGAGCGCCCGCACCTCGGCCTTGTCGTCGGCGGCAATGGCGTCCAGGTCCGCGCTGCTGGCGACCAGCTTCTGCGCCACCTCGTGCTTCTCGCAGCGCAGCTTGAGCAGTACCTTGAGCAGGTCCACCACGGGGCCGATGCCCGCCGGGTGCTCGACGCGCGGCGGCGGCACGGGGCAGTCCCGCTCCGGCACGGCCAGGCCCTCGGCCACCGCCTTGAGCAATGTCTTACCGGCCTTGCTGCGTGCGATGTCCCGTTGCAGGCCCCGGGTGCGTGACAGCTCCTCGATCGTGGTCGGGCGGTGCGCGGCGATGTCGAACAGCGGCTCGTCGCGCAGGACCCGGTTACGCGGCACGTCGCGGCGCTGGGCCTCGGTCTCGCGCCAGGCGGCCAGCGTCCGCAGCACGGCCAGATAGCGCCGGTCACCCGAGCGGGTTTTAAGGCGCCGCCACGCGGTTTCGGGCTCCAGGCGATAGGTCTCCGGGCTGGTCAGGACCGCCATCTCCTCGTCGAGCCAGGCGGTGCGCTTGGTCTGCTCCAGGCGGGCGCGCAGCTTCTCATAGACCGGGCGCAGGTGAATGACGTCGGACAGCGCGTAGTCCACCTGGGCCCGCTTGAGCGGCCGGCGCGACCAGTCGGAAAAGCGCCGCGACTTGTCGATCCGGGCGCCGGTCAGCTTGCGCGCCAGGGTGTCGTAGCCAACCGAATCGCCGAAGCCGCAGACCATGGCCGCCACCTGGGTGTCGAAGATCGGCTCGGGCAGGCGCTTCATGAGCAGGAAGAAGATCTCCATGTCCTGGCGCGCGGAGTGGAACACCTTGAGCAGCTTGCGGTTATTCAGGAGGTCGAAGAGGGGCGAAAAGTCGAGACCCTGGGCCAGGGCGTCGATCGCCGCGGACTCCTCGGGCCCACCCACCTGCACGACACAGAGCTTGGGCCAGTAACTGGTGTCCCGCATGAACTCCGTATCCACCGTGACGAAGTCGGCCGTGGTCTGGCGGCCGCAGAAGGCCTCGAGGTCGGCGGATTTGGTGATGAGGGTCATGGAGGTCCGGTATACCTGCTCACGGCCCGGCGTCAATGCGCCGCCAGGAGCGCCTCGGCCAGCTCGGCGAAGCCGGCGCCGGCGCGGGACTCGGTGATATAGGCCGGCTCCTCGGCCAGGCGCCCGGCAAAATCGCGCACGTTGGCCACGCCTACCGCGTTGGGGAAGTAAGCGAACATGGGCGCGTCATTGGGCGAATCGCCGACGAAAACCAAGTCGTGCTTGTCCGCGTCCAGGTCGAGGGAGAAGCACTCGGACAGCATGATCCGCGTCATGCTCAGCTTGTCGTAGTCGCCGTACCAGCCGTTCACGTGGATCGAGCTGATCTTGGCCGTGGCGCCGGCGGCCTGGAACATCTCCACGATGCGCTGGACCGAGGCCTCGGGCAGGGGGTCCACGTCCTCCCGGTAATCTATGGCCAGGTCCGTCTCCCGGTAGGCTTGGTCGGAGACCCGGCCCGCACCGGGCACCGCGGCCAGGATCTCCGCCTCCAGCGCGTCCAGCCGCGCCCGGTTCTCACTGCGCTCGGACTCGCTTAGCGTGTAGCGCTTGATCATCTGCCGCACCGCGCGGTCATAGCGGAAATAGAAGGCGCCGTTCTCGCCCACGACCCCGTCGACCGGCCACATGCGGGCGATGTGGTCGCACCAGCCGGCCGGCCGGCCCGTGATGGGCACGACGGTGAGACCCGAGTCCTGCAGGCGCTCCATGGCGCCGTAGGCCTGGGCCGTGAGGCGCCCCTCGGTGGTGATCGTGTCGTCGATGTCGAACAATACGCCGCGCACCCGGGCGCGCTCGGCGGTGGGGAATGAGGAAAGCGGCCGCAGGGTCGCGGCCTGCCGGGCTTTGGGTTCGCTGTCCATGACCGGGCGCAACAATGCGCGAAGCCCGCCCGCCCGTCGAGCCCCGATTTCCCGCCCCTGGCCTTGACAAAGCGCGCGCAACCGTGCCTTTTCGCGCCCGCGTCCACCGCTTGAGCCCGAACTCCCGTGCCCAAGGACCAACCCGCCAAAACGAGCAGCATGCACGCCTACCGCACCCACAACTGCGGCGAACTGCGGCTTTCGCACGCGGGCCAGAGCGTGCGCCTGTCCGGCTGGATCCACCGCAAGCGCGACCACGGGCAGCTCCTCTTCGTCGACCTGCGCGACAACTTCGGCCTGACCCAGTGCGTGATCGACGTCTCCAGCCCGCTGTTCGAGACCCTGGAGAAGACGCGGGTGGAAAGCGTCATCACCGTAACCGGCCCTGTCGTGGAACGGGACGCGGAGACCATCAATCAATCCCTGCCGACCGGCCAGGTGGAGGTGCGGGTCGAGGAACTCAAGGTCCAGTCCCGCGCCGAGGTCCTGCCGCTGCAGGTCAACTCCGACGAGGACGCGGGCGAGGAGGTGCGCCTGCGCTACCGCTATCTCGATCTACGGCGCGAGAAGATGCACGAGAAGATCCTGCTGCGCGGCCAGGTCATCGCTTCGATCCGCCGGCGCATGATCGAGCGGGGTTTCACCGAGTTCCAGACGCCCATCCTGACCGCGAGCAGCCCCGAGGGGGCGCGCGACTACCTGGTGCCCAGCCGCATCCATCCGGGCAAGTTCTATGCCCTGCCCCAGGCGCCGCAGATGTTCAAGCAACTGATCATGGTGGCCGGCTTCGACCGCTACTTTCAGATCGCACCCTGCTTCCGCGACGAGGACAGCCGGGCCGACCGCTCGCCGGGCGAGTTCTACCAGCTCGACTTCGAGATGAGCTTCGTCACCCAGGAGGACGTCTTTGCGGCGATCGAGCCGGTGATGGCGGGGCTGTTCGAGGAATTCGCCAAGGGCCGCGGCGTGACCGAGCCGCCCTTTCCGCGCCTTCCCTTCGCCGAGGCCATGCTGAAATACGGCACGGACAAGCCGGACCTGCGCAACCCCATCGAGATCGGCGACGTCACCGAACTTTTCCGCGGCTCCGGCTTCGGGCTTTTCGCCAAGGCGGTGGAGGGCGGAGCCGTGGTGCGCGCCATACCCGCCCCGGGCGCGGCGGCGCGGCCGCGCAGCTTTTTCGACAAGCTGAACGATTGGGCGCGGGCCGAGGGCGCCGGCGGCCTGGGCTACATCATCTTCGGCGGGGACGGCGAGGCCAAGGGACCCATCGCCAAGAACCTGGACGCCGAACGGGTCGCCGG
Organism: Kiloniellales bacterium; assembly: GCA_036444495.1. Taxonomy (GTDB): domain Bacteria; phylum Pseudomonadota; class Alphaproteobacteria; order Kiloniellales; family J153; genus JAZGBC01. Next base: position 4,913 of record JAZGBC010000061.1, on the reverse strand, counting down.
GATCAAGGCGGCCGCGGGGATTTCGGATGGGGACGCGGTCTTTTTCGCCTGCGATAAGACGCGTGGCGCCGAGCGCCTGAGCGGGGCCGCGCGCATCCGGCTGGGCGAGGAACTGGACCTGCTCGAACCAGACACCTTCCGCTTCTGCTGGATCGTCGACTATCCCCTGTACGAGCTGGACGAGGAGACCGGCAAGATCGAGTTCAGCCACAATCCCTTCTCCATGCCCCAAGGCGGGCTGGAGGCCTTGGAGAACAAGGATCCGCTGGAACTCAAGGCCTACCAGTACGACATCGTGTGCAACGGGGTGGAGCTCTCCTCGGGCGCGATCCGCAACCACCTGCCGGAGATCATGTACAAGGCCTTCGCCATCGCCGGCTACGCGAAGGAAGAGGTGGAGGCGCGTTTCGCGGGCCTGCTCACCGCGCTCAAGTTCGGCGCGCCGCCCCACGGCGGCTCGGCGCCCGGCATCGACCGCATCGTGATGCTGCTCGCGGACGAGCCCAACATCCGCGAGGTGGTGGCCTTTCCAATGAATCAAAAAGCAGAAGACCTGATGATGCAGGCGCCGGCAGAAATACCCGAAGAGCGGCTGAAGGAACTCTATTTAAAACTCGAACTCCCACCGGAATAACACTTCGTTAATCCCAGTCGTTTACCAGCCTCTTGCAAGTTTTGCGAATCTCTATCAGGTTTCGCTTCGCCATCTGGGGGGCCAATGACATGAGTCTAAAGAGTTTCTTGCGTGCGCTGCGCTTTGCCGCGGTCGCGATTCCTTTATCAGGCTGCGCCTTGCCGCCCGTGGTGGGCATCATTTCGATCACGGCGGACGTCGCGAGCTATGCGTCGACCGGAAAATCGGTTTCCGACCACGGCCTGTCCTATGTGATGCAACAGGACTGCGCCATGCTGCGCGTCCTCGATAACGGCGGTCCCATTTGCGTCGAGGAAGACGAGGAGGCGACCGCCGTCGTGTCAGCCGAATCAATTGTGGAACTTGGCGAACCCTTGGCCTCCGGCATCGAAGCCCAGGGCGCCGGCGGCGGGGGTCTTCTGGATGCCGCCTATCTTGAGGATGGCGTACGCCCCCAAAGCTTGGCGCCGAATTCGGATCAGCTAGGCAGCGCCGGCTACCTGGCGGATGCCGATCCCGTTGCGAACGGCACCTCACTCGCGAAAGATGTAAACGGTTAAGCCGCTTAGAGAGATTTTCTAAAGTTTTCCCCTAGACCAAAGCCGCGCCTCGGCACAAGCGATTGCCCGGACCTGCGGGCGGGTACGAAATTGCCAAGTGGAGCCCGGTTGCCTAGACTCCCGCTCGATTGGGGACCTCAAGGGTAAATCAGGACAAATCAGGGTCGAGTCATGCCGTATCCGGCCGAGGACGGGTTCCATATGCCCGCGGAGTGGTCCGCGCACAGCCGCTGCTGGATGGCTTGGCCGTGCCGCACCGAGTTGTGGCGCGACCGGTTGGATGCGGTGCGCGCGGCCTATGCCGAGGTGGCCAAGGCGATCGCTGAATTCGAGCCGGTTACCATGATCTCCAACCCGGAGAACGTGGCCGAGGTTTCCCTGCGCTGCGGCTCCAGCGTCGCCTGCCTGCCCATGGCGCACGACGACTCCTGGATGCGCGACATCGGCCCCACCTTCCTCCTTGGGGGCGGTGGCAAGCGGATGGCCGGCGTGCACTGGAAGTTCAACGCCTGGGGCGGCAAGTACGACGCTTACGAAAACGATTCGGCCGTGGCGCAGGCGATCCTCGATCACCTGGAGCTGCCGGGCTATGCCGCGCCCATGGTGCTGGAGGGCGGTTCGCTGCATGTGGATGGCGAGGACACGCTGCTGACGACGGAGCAGTGCCTGCTCAACCCCAACCGCAACCCGAAACTGGACAAGGATGAGATCGAGGATCAGCTCAGGGCCCACTTCGGCGTGGAGAAGGTGATCTGGCTCGGCCAAGGCCTGGAGGACGACGAGACCGACGGCCACGTGGACAACCTGGCCTGCTTCGCCCGTCCCGGCGTGGTGCTGGCGCTCAGCACCGAGGACCGGGAGGACGGCAACTACGAGGCCCTGCAGGACAATCTATTGCGCCTGCGCGCCGCGCGCGACGCCCGGGGCCGGGAGCTGGAGGTCATCGAAGTGCCCCAGCCCGAACGCGCCGAAGGCGCGGACGACCGGCGCCTGGCCAAGTCCTACATCAACTTCTATCTGGCCAACGGCGGGGTGGTCATGCCGTCCTTCGAGGACGGCAAGGACAAGTCCGCCAAGGAGATCATCTCCGACTGCTTTCCCGGCCGGGAGGTGCGCCAGGTTCCGGCGCTGGACATCGTCCAGGGCGGCGGCGGCATCCACTGCATCACCCTGCAGCAGCCCGCGGGCGAGGGCTAGTCGCCTCGCGGCCTACCCGGGCTCCACGCCGCCATCCCCTTCCTCCTCCGGCACGATCCGCCAGATCTTGGCGTGCTCCGTGGCGCGCGCGGGGGTGACGACCCGGAAACGCTCGACAATGCCCTCCTCGCCCAGTTCACGCTCCAGCGCCAGCAGGCTGTGAAGCCTGTGCTCGCAGAGGCCCGCGGCGTAGTCGGCCTCCTCGCGCGCCGCGGGCAGGGCCGCGGCCAGATCGGGCGCCCCGTAGGTCTCGATGAAGTGGCCGGCCAGGCGGTCGATCACCCGGGCGAAGGCGGCCTCGTCGATCTCGGCCACCTCGGCGAAGGTCGAGCGGCCCAGGCTTTCCGTGCCCAGCCAGCCGCTCTTGAAGGCCAGCCTCTCCTTGTTGTCGAACTCCGAGGGATCGCGGTCGGCGAAGGCGAAGCCGCCCGGCACCGCCCATTCGCCGGGCTCGGCGGCTCGCTGGAAGACCCGGAGGTCGGAGCCGTCCAGCCGGATGCAGCGCGGGAACTTCATGGCCGGAGCAGTATAGCGCGTCCGGCCGGCTCTGAGAGAGTATCGCCGTGCGTTACTCGGCCGCGCTGGCGTTATCGGTGACCAGCCGGGGCCCCTTGCCGCGGTAGAGCGCCCGGTCGGCCAGGAAGAGCAGCGTGTTTGCCTGACTGCCGTGATGGTAGCCCTCGCTGCCGAAGCTGGCCGAGATCGGGATGCGGTGGCCGTCCCAGGCCACTTCCAGGCTGTTGATCAGGCGCGCCAGCGTGGCGACCCTGTCCTCGGCCTGGGTGCGCGGGCTGTGGGTCATGAGCACGACGAACTCGTCCCCGCCCAGGCGCGCCACATAGTCGCTGCGCCGGGTCTTGGCCTGCAGCAGGGCGGCCACGGCGCAGAGCACCGCGTCGCCCGCCAGGTGACCGTGGGAGTCGTTGATGGTCTTGAAGCGGTCCAGGTCGCAGAGCAGGAGCAGGCCCGTTTCGTGGTTGCGCTGGGCTCGGGCCAGGGCGCGGCCCAGCTCCATGTGAAAGCCCCGGCGGTTGAGCAGGCCGGTCAATTCATCGGTGATGGACAGGCCCTCCAGGTAACGGATGCGGGCGCGCTGGACCGCCAGGGTCTGCTCGGCCTGGACCGCGGCGGCCAGCGCCTCCTCGATCACGTGGGATTGCTCCGGGGAGAAGGCCACCGGATCCGCCATGAAGACGCCGCGCAGGCGTTCGGTGGCGGCACAAAGCTGGGGCAGGGTATCCTGCTCGAAATCGTCGAAGTCGCTTTCGATACGGCTCAAGTGCACGGCTGGGTTCCGTTTCTTTGGCTGGATTGGCTGTTGTGTTGCCAAAGTCGCAATCGCCGTGCCAGATGTAACTTATTGAAATATTTACGATGATTCCGGGGTATGGAAGGCAGGTTTTGCCGTACGGCAGCTTCTTCTGGGTACCCGGGCGCGCTTTTTTCCGGCCGAGGCCCTGATCTAGCAGGGGGAAGAGGCTTTGAACCGCCGGCCCAATGGTACTAGGTAAGAGGTGGCGCCGCGCGCCCACGGGCGGGGCCGCTTGCCGAGCCGAGCGAGAAGTGAGGAGGCCTTTCATGGTCCGATTTTGCCGTGACCGCCTGGCGTGGACGCCGGCGGGATTCCCGGGCGCCGTCTTTTGCGCCCTGGTCCTGTGGCATGGACTGGCGCCGGCGCCGGCCGCGGCGGCCTCCTTTACGCCGCACCGGGCGGTCTACGAGCTGACCCTGGGCAAATCCCGCGGGCCCGGCGCCGTCTCCCACGCGCAGGGTAGGCTGGAATTCGAATGGGACGATGTGTGCACGGGCTGGACGGTGAGCCAGCGCACGCGGGTCGAGATGTCCACCTCCGAGGGCCGGACGTTGGACTTCGGCTGGACCCTGAACTCGCTGGAGGCCAAGGACGGGCTGCATTACCGCTTCTTCATCCGCCGCTTCAACGCCGACGGCTCGACCGAGGAATCGAGTGGCGAGGCGCGGCTCGATGGTCCGGGCCGGGGCGGTCGGGCCATCTTCCGCGAGCCTGTGGCGCTGGACGTCGTGCTGCCCAAGGGCACGCTCTTTCCCACCGCCCACTCGCTCTATCTGATAGACGCCGCGCGGAAAGGCAGCTACCCGGTCTGGCGCATGGTGTTCGACGGCTCGGGAGACGAGGGGCTGTTCGGCGTCAACGCGGCCCTATCCCAAAGCCTCGAAGCCGGATCGGCGGTGGACTTCGACTCGCCCCTGATCCAGGGGCAGGCCTCCTGGCGCCTGCATCTGGCCTATTTCGGCCCGGACGAGAGCGTTTCGGAACCCGAGCACGAACAGCGGCTGCGGCTCTTCGAGAACGGTGTGGTGGACGAGTTGCTGCTGGATTACGGCGACTTCGCGCTGATCGCCCGGCTCCAGGCGCTCGAGCCCCTGCCGGACCCGAAGTGTAAGGCTGAATAGGGGCCTTAGTCTCCTTCGCCGCCATCCGCCCTTAGTGTCCTGCCTCTGAAGTTCATAAGATGAACTTCAGAGATAAGCAGGCCGCTAAC
>JAZGBC010000060.1:0-6327 GCA_036444495.1 Kiloniellales bacterium | reverse complement strand
TCCCTCCTCTGCGACACCCTTTGTCCGAAGATGCCGTCGGCGATGACGTTTCGCAGGGCCTGGGCGGTGCCGCCGCCGATGGTGAACATGCGGGCGTCGCGCACCATGCGTTCCAGGGGGTTGTTGCGGGAATAGCCGGCGGCGCCGAAGATTTGCAGGGCGCCGTTGGTCACCTCGATGGCCATGTCTGCGGCGGACAGCTTGGCCTGAGCGGCTTGCAGCATGTCGGGGAAGCCGCCGCCGCCGCTGCTCGCCGCCGCCTTGTGGATGAGGCCGCGCGCCGCTTCGAGCTTGACGCTCATATCGGCGAGCATCCATTGCAAGCCCTGGAACTCGGCGATCGGGCGGCCGAACTGCTCGCGCTCGCGGCTATAGGCGAGCGCCTGCTCGTAGGCGCCCTGGGCCAAGCCGAAAGCCACCGTGGCCGCGCCCACGCGCTGGCTGTTGTAGGCGTGCATCAGCTTGCCGAAGCCGCGCGCCAGGCCCCCGGGCGGCATGAGCATCATTTCCGCGGGCACCTCCAGGTCCTCGAAGATCACCTCGGTCTCCGGGATGCCGCGCAGGCCCATGGTGGGCTCGCGCTTGCCGATGGTCAGCCCCTTGGGCCCGCTGCCATCGGGCTCGCGCACCACGATGAAGCCCGTAATGCCCTGCTCGGCGCCCTGTTCGAAGACACGCGCGAAAACGACGTGCAGGCGCGAGACCCCGCCACCGGTGATCCAATGCTTCTTGCCGTTGAGGATATAGCGGTCGCCCCGGCGCTCGGCGCGGGTGGTCATCTCGGTGGCCGCCGAGCCGGCGCCGGGTTCGGTGATGCAGATGGCCGGCTTGTCGCCCGTGAGGACCAACTTGGCCGCCAGTTTCTTCTGTTCCTCGCCGCCATAGGCCAGGATCGCGCCGATGGCGCCCATGTTGGCCTCGACCACGATGCGGGCGCTGACGCCGCAGGCCTTGGCTATCTCCTCGATGACCAGAACCGCCTCCAGATAGCCCAGCCCCTGGCCGCCATAGTCCTTGGGGATGGTCAGGCCGAAGAAGCCCGCCTCCTTGAGCGCGCGCACGTTGTCCCAGGGATATTCCTCGCTGCGGTCCACCTCGGCCGCGCGCGGAGCGATCGTCTCCACCGCCAGTGCGGCCGCGCGCGCCTTCAGGTCTTCCTGGTCTTTGCTGAGACGGGTCATGGCATTCCGCTGTGCTCCCGGATGGCACCCGGACTTTAGCGCGCGGGTGGCCGGCCGGCACAGGGAATTTACGCCAGCCCCTTCTGGCCCATCTCCAGGAACTTCTCGCGCCGCTGCTCGCGCAGCGTGGCGCCGTCGAACTTGCGCAGCTCGTGAAGGCTGCGCTCGATGGCGTCGCCTACGGCCTCGATGGCCTCGCGCTTGCCGCGCTGGGCCCCGCCCAGGGGCTCGGGCAGTATTTCGTCCACGACGCCCAGTTTCAGCAGGTCTTGCGCCGTGAGTTTGAGCGCCTCGGCGGCCTCTTTCGACTGCTCGCTGCTGCGCCAGAGTATGGAGGCGCAGCCTTCGGGCGAGATCACCGAGTAGACCGCGTGCTCCAGCATGAAGACCCTGTTGGCCGTGGCGATGGCGATGGCCCCGCCCGAGCCGCCCTCGCCGATGACCACGGAGACCAGCGGCACGCGCAGATTCAGACAGGTCTCGATACAGCGCGCGATGGCCTCGGCCTGGCCGCGCTCCTCCGCCCCCATGCCGGGGTAGGCGCCGGGCGTATCCACCAGCGTCACGATGGGCAGCTTGAAGCGATCCGCCATGCGCATCAGGCGCTGCGCCTTGCGGTAGCCCTCGGGCCGCGCCATGCCGAAGTTGTGCTCCACCCGGCTCGTGGTATCCGCGCCCTTCTCCTGGCCCAGGACCACGACGGAATAGCCGCGGAAACGCCCGATGCCACCGATGATGGCGCGGTCCTCGGCGAACAGCCGGTCGCCGGACAGCGGCATGAACTCTTCGAGCAGGCCGGTCAGGTAATCGGAGAAGTGGGGCCGGTCGGGGTGGCGCGCGACCTGGGTCCTCTGCCAGGGCGTCAGCTTGGCGTAGCTCTGGCGCAGCAGGCGGTCGGCCTTGCTTTGCAGCTTGGCCACCTCCTCGGCGATATTAATGGATTCATCGGACAGGTGGCGCAACTCCTCGATCTTGCCTTCGAGCTCGGCGATCGGTTTTTCGAAATCGAGGAAGTTGTGCATGGGCGTTTTCTCTAACACAGGCATCGGCGCGAGGCGACGGCTAAGCACGGGAGCGGCGCGCCGGAGCCGGATGATGCGGGAAATGCCTTAACAATCGGGCATTAATAAGGCGTTATCGCCCGGTCGTCAGACCACGTTGGCCTCCTTGAGGGGCCGGTTTTCCGGGATGCGGGCGTAGGACAAGGCGGAAAGGTCCAGGCTGCGGTATTCCCCGTGCACGATCAGCTCGGCGATGGCGCGCCCGGTGGCGGGCGATTGCTGCAACCCATGGCCGCTGAAGCCGTTGCAGAACAGGAGATTGGAAATCTCCGGGTGGGGTCCCAGGATCGCGTTCTGGTCGAAGGCGTTGTAGTCGTAGTGACAGGCCCAGGCGCGGGTCAGCTTAATGGCCTCGAAGGCCGGGATGCGTTTCGCCAGGGTGGGCCAGATCACCTCCTCGAAGGGCGCGTAGTCGGGCTCCATGTCCGCGCCGTCGCTGTCCCGGTCCTGCTCTTCGGGCGGCGAGACGATGGCCAGAAACTGCGCGCCCTCGGGCCGGCAGGCGATGCCGCTTACGTCGAAGATGAGCGGCATGACGGGCAGGCGTTCGCGGCAATCGAAGACGAAGGTGGTGCGCTTGCGCGGGCGCACGGGCAGGTCCACCCCGGCCAAGGCGGCGAGCGCGCCGGCCCGGGGCCCCGCGGCGTTGACCAGGGTGCCGCAGGCGAGCCGCCCGCCGCCGCGCAGCTCGATCGCCTCGACGCGGCCCTTCGCGGTCTCGATGCCGACGGCCTCGTCCTCCAGATAGCTCACGCCGAGCGCGCGCGCCTTGCGGCGGAAGCCGTGCAGCAGGGCGTTGGGGTCGAGCCAGCCCTCGTTCGCGGGCCCGAAGGCGCCCGCGGCGATTCCCTCGCCACTCAGCCAGGGAAAGCGGGAGCCGAGAGCCGCGGGCAAAAGAAGCTCGGTCTGCGCGCCCAACTCGCGCTGCAACGTCACGTTGGCTTGCAGCATCGGAAGCCCCGCCGGACTGGCCAGGAGGAGATATCCGTCCTCGCGGAAGTCCAGGACCGGCGCCTCGCCGCCGACGTCGAGCAGCTCGCCCGCTCGCCTGAAGAAATCCGCGGCGAAGAGCGACATCTCGATGTTCTCGGCCGTGGAGAACTGCTGGCGCACGCCGCCCCAGGAACGCGCCGTGGTGCAGTTCGCGTAGCCGGGGTCGCGCTCGATCACCGCGACCGAGCCATGGAAATCGGGATCGGCGGCCAGGAAATAGGCCACGGCGCTGCCCATGACCGCCCCGCCCACGATGGCGACGTCAAAGTGCTCCGCCATGGCGCGCGCCTAGTCTGGGTTTCCCGGGCCGAGCAGGGCGGCGCGAAAGCGCTGCTTGAGCACGACCCCGTCCTTGGGCGGCAGGGCCAGCGGCAGCTCCTCGGCGCGCACCTTGATGTTGACCAGGACCGGCCCGGACTCGCCACGCAGGCGCGGCAGCGCCTCGTCCAGTTGCGCCTGATCGAAGACATCCGCCACCGCCGGAAAGCCGGCGCCCACCGCCATGGCCGCCAGGTCCACCGGGCCGGCGGTGTGGGTCGCCTGCATGCCGGTCTCGCCGTAGCGTTCGTTGTCGAGCACCGCGATGGCCAGATTGGCCGGCTGCTTGACCCCGATCACGGCGAGCGAGCCCAGGCCCATGAGCATCTCCCCGTCGCCCGTGACGACCAGCACCCGGCGTTCGGGTTGGGCCAGCGCCAGGCCCAGGCCGATCATGGCCGCCCCGCCCATGGCGCCCCAGAGCGGAAAGGTGAGGGGCGAGTCGCCCGCCGCCGTCACGTCCCAGCTCGACGCGCCCAGGCCGCTCACGACCAGGAGATTGCCCCGCTCCTCCAGGAGCCGCGCCACCACCTCGCGGCGGCGCAGGGGATAGCTCTCGGCGCGCTTGCTGTCCATGATAGATGACCTACTCATCGAAGGACTTCACGCCGATCAGGCTTTGCGCGATGAGCACCGCGGCGGCGGCCGGTCCCTCGAAGGCCGCGCGCGCGGCCTCGGCCACGGTTTCGCCCAGTTCCCCGGCCTCCTCGGCGCGAAAGACCTGCGTTTCGGCCAGGCGCAGAATTTCGGGCACCGCCCGGCCCATGGGCTCCTGCCAGGGGTTCATCTCGCCCGCCTCGCCGCGCATGGTGACCAGCAGGAGCAACGGGAACCGGCAGACGCGCGCGAGCGAGAACAGGTTGACGCAGTTGCCCACGCCGCTGCTTTGCATCATGAGCACGCCGCGCTGGCCACCCAGCCAGGCCCCGGCGAGCAGGGCCACGCCCTCCTCCTCGGTGGTCAGCAAGACGCTCTCCATGGCGCGGTCCGCGGCGCAGAGGTTGATGATCTGCGTCAGGCCCGCATCGGGCACGTAGGCGACCTGGCGCACCCCTGCGGCGCTAAGCGCCGCGTGGATGTCCTTCGGCCAGCTTTCCGGCGCCTCGCCCGTCATCCCGTTTCCTCTCGCTCCCGTTTGCAAATGCGAGGTCCCTCTTACCCGCCCGGCTCCCGCTTGCCAACCGGAGGCGCGTCTTGACTCGTTTCCGGCGCCCGCCCATCATCCCGAGCGTTCCGAGGGGAGCCCAGTGTCCTGCCTCTGAAGTTCATAAGATGAACTTCAGAGATAAGCAGGCCACTAATTATTTGAATCTAGTGTGATTCAGCTTCCGAAACTCGGCACATTGAATGTGCCGAATTTCGGAACCATCACACTAGCGCTGAGAGATCACGGAACTCCGGTGGAATTCCGTGATGACCCTTCGAACCTGATCCGGGTAATGCCGGCGCAGGGAACGGAACCCGGCCAAACGACGACGGCCGTCCCCGCGGTCTCCCGGATCTCCTCGAGTCTGGTTTGTCCATGGAGGTCCGCTCATGTCCATCAAGAAACGCCTGCCGCGCGCCGCCGCCGCATTGCTGTTCGGCCTTATGGTCGCGCTCTCGCCTTTTTCCGCGCGCGCCGAGCCGCTCACCATCCTGCTCGATTGGTTCATCAACCCGGACCACGGGCCGCTCGTCGTGGCGCTGGAGAAGGGCTTCTTCGCCGAGGAAGGGCTGGAGGTGAAACTGGTCGAGCCCGCCAACCCCAACGACCCACCCAAGCTGGTGGCCGCGGGCAAGGCCGCGCTCGCCGTCTCCTACCAGCCGCAGATCCACATGCAGGCCGCGGCGGGGTTACCGCTGGCGCGCGTCGGCACGCTCGTCGCCACGCCGCTCAACACGCTCCTGGTGCTGGACGAGAGCCCAATCAAATCCATAGCCGATTTGAAGGGCCGCACGGTGGGCTTTTCCGTAGGCGGTTTCGAGGACGCCATGCTCGCGGCCATGCTGGCGCGCCACGGGCTCACGCTAAACGACGTGAAGTTGGTCAACGTGAACTTCTCGCTCAGCCCCGCGCTCTTGTCGGGCCAGGTGGACGCGGTGATCGGCGCCTACCGCAACTTCGAGCTCAACCAACTCGCCATCGAGGGGCGCAAGGGCCGCGCCTTCTTCGTCGAGGAGGAGGGCGTGCCGCCCTATGACGAGCTGATCCTGATCGCCAACAGCGGCAGCCTCGACGACCCGCGGTTGCCCAAGGTCCTGCGCGCGGTGGAGCGCGGCGTGCAATATCTCGTGAATCACCCGGACGATGCCTGGAAGCTCTTCGCCGGGCACAAGAAGGGCCTGGACGACGAACTGAACCGCCGCGCCTGGGCCGACACCCTGCCGCGCTTCGCGCTCCGGCCCGCCGCACTCGACCGCGGCCGCTACGAACGCTTCGCGAAGTTCCTGATCGAGCAGGGCGTGATCAAGACCACGCCGGCGGTGGAGAGCTACGCGGTGGAGTTGAGGTAGACGCGGCGTAAAAAAGCCCGCCCCGCCTCACCCCGCGGCGATCTGCGCGGCCTTGCTCACCATGACCTCGGCCTGCTTGATCGAGGCGATGTCGATCAGGCGGCCGTCGAGCGCGACCGCGCCCTTGCCTTCCTTCTGGGCCTGCTCCATGGCCTCGATGATGCGCTTGGCCCGGGTCACTTCCTCGTCTGAGGGGCTGTTGACCCGGTTGGCGAGCTCGATCTGGTTCGGGTGGATCGCCCACTTGCCCTCGCAGCCGATGCAGGCCGCGCGGTTCG
>JAZGBC010000059.1:0-48212 GCA_036444495.1 Kiloniellales bacterium | reverse complement strand
ATGAGGACCTCACCCTGAGCTTCCTCATCCCGAGCCTGTCGAGGGACGAAGGGTGGGGCAGCGCAGTGCGCCCCGCTCACCCGTCGTTATAGCCCCTCGCGCGCCGCCCCTCGGCCACCTCAAGGATCAGCTTGCGGCGCACCGCCTCGGCGAAGCTCGTCTTGCCGTCGGCGGTGATGACGAAGCTGCCCGGGCCGCCGGTGATGAAGCTGGCGAAGGCCTCTTCCAGGTCGTAATAGACCGGCCGGCCGCTCGCGCAGTCGCGGCACAGGATGGCCAGGCCGTTGATCACGATCCCATCGGATAGCGCCGCGGCCCGGGCCTGGGAGACCGGGATTCCCCCGCCCTCCCAGGCGCTGTCGCCGGAGAAATCGATGACCCGCCGCGTGCCCACCACCTCGTCGCCCGCGATGAGCGCGTGGGCGGCGGCCAACGCCGGGCCGATGGCGTTGGGACCGAAGGCCAGGCGCGGCTTTTCCAGCAATTCCTTGGCGAAGACGGCGGCGCTATCGGGGCCGTCGATGACGGTCCAGGGCACCACCACGTCCTGTTCGGTCTCGCTGGCCCACTCCACATAGGTCACCGCGATGCGCTGCAGGTAGCCGTGGGTAATGGCGGCGAGCACGTCCGGGTGGGTGATGGCGGCGGCGTAGCCCTGGCGCTGGAAGCGCAGTTCCCCCTCGTCGATGGATTGCGACGCGTCGGCGAGCAGCACCAACTCCAGATCGACCCGCTCGCCGGCGGCCGCCGGATCGCCCATGAAGCCCGCAATGACCGTCAGCGCCGCGGCGATTAAGCGCATCATGTTTCCCGCCGTTTGAGGTGGAGCAGGCTTGATTGAAGCGAAATTGGCCCCGCGCGCCAAGAGGCCGGTCCCACCCCGCCTCACGCGGCGCAGATGGGCTCGCGGTCGCGGTAGGAGACGGAGTCCAGGTCCTTGATCGTGGCCTGGGGGCCGCAGAGCGGGCAGGCCGGATCGGCGCTCACCTTGATCTTGCGGAAGGTGGCGGCGAGCGAATCGTAGAGCAGGAACGAGCCCGACAGGCTTTCCCCGATGCCGAGCAACTCCTTGATGACCTCGGTGGCCTGGAGCGCGCCCAGCGTGCCGGCGAGTGCGCCCAAGACACCCACGTCGGCGCAGGACTGCTTGGGGTCCTCGGGCTGGTCGCCGAAGATGCAGCGGTAGCAGGGGTGGGCCTCGGGCCGGTCGGCCGCGCGCGTGTGCGCCTTGAAGGTGGCCAGTTGCCCGTCGAAGCGCATGATGGCGGCCGAGATAAGCGTCTTGCCCGCCAGATAGCAGGCGTCGTTCAGGATATAGCGGGTCGGGAAGTTGTCCGAGCCGTCGGCCACCAGGTCATAGCCCGCGATCAGCTCCATGACCGTCGCGCGGGTCAGGCGCAGATCATGGGGCACGACGCGCACCTCCGGGTTGATCTCGGCCAGGCGCCGCGCAGCGCTTTCGGTCTTACGCATACCCAGGTTGGAGGTGTCGTGGACCACCTGGCGCTGCAGGTTGGAAAGGTCCACCGTGTCGTCGTCCACCACGCCGAGCGTCCCTACGCCGGCGGCGGCGAGGTAGAGCAGCAGCGGCGAGCCCAGCCCGCCCGCACCCACCACCAGCACGCGGGAACCGAGCAGTTTGGCCTGGCCCTCCTCCTCCACCTCGGGCAGGACCAGGTGCCGGGCATAGCGTTCGATCTGTTCGTCGCTCAGGTCCATGGTCATGACGTGGGACCTCTACAGCCCCTCGAAAAGATCGGTAGTCAGGTAGCGCTCCGAATGGGACGGCAGGATGGTGACGATCATCTTGCCCTTCATCCCGGGCCGCGCGCCCACCTCGAGCGCGGCGGCCAGCGCGGCGCCCGAGGAGATGCCCACCGGCAGGCCCTCCAGCCTCGCCGCCTCGCGCGCGATGGCGAAGGACGTGTCGTTGCCGATGCGCAGCACCTCGTCGATGCATTTGGTGTCCAGGACTTCGGGCACGAAACCCGCACCGATGCCCTGAATTTTGTGCGGGCCCGGCTCGCCGCCCGAGAGCACGGGGCTGTCCTCCGGCTCCACCGCGATCATGCTGATCCCGGGTTTGTAGGCCTTGAGCGCGCAGGCCACGCCCGTGAGCGTGCCGCCCGTGCCCACGCCGCTTATCACCACGTCGACCCCGCCGTCCGTGTCCTTCCAGATTTCCTCGGCCGTGGTCAGGCGGTGAATCTCCGGGTTGGCCGGGTTGTTGAACTGCTGGGGCATGACCGCATCGGGCAGCTCCTCGATCAGCTTCTCCGCCCTCGCCACGGCCCCGCGCATGCCCTCCGCGCCGTCGGTCAGCACCAGCTCGGCGCCCAAGAGGCGCAGCATCTTGCGCCGCTCGACCGACATGGTGTCGGGCATGGTGAGAATCAGCCGGTAGCCCTTGGCGGCGCAGACGAAGGCCAGCGCGATGCCCGTGTTGCCGCTGGTGGGCTCGACGATCACGCTGTCGGGCCCGATCTTGCCCTGCGCCTCCAGCGCCTCGACCATGGCGAGGCCGATGCGGTCCTTGACCGAGGACAGCGGATTGAAGAACTCGCATTTGCCCAGGATGTCGGCCTTTACCCCGTGGGCCGCGGCCAGCTTGGACAGGCGCACCAGCGGCGTGGCCCCGATGGTCTCCAGGATGCTGCCATAGATATGGCCACGGAATTCGCCGGAGGTTTCGGGGCAGGGGACGGGCAGCGGTTCGGCCATGGCTCTTCTAGATGCTGAAGTCGGGGATCTTGGAGGCCTCGCTCGGGATGTCGAGCGCGCCCGCCCGCTGGCAAAGCTCCTCGATGGTCATCTGGTCGAAGCGGTCCATGATCTCCCGCTGCATCTCGATCCAGAGTGGACGCACCACCTTGTGGCCGATCTCGGAACCGTCGCTTTCCATGGCCGGATCGCGCGTGCCTTCCAGTTCGCGCACCACGCGGATGATCTCGCCCACGGTGATGCGGCGGCGCTCGCGCGCCAAGCGGTAGCCGCCGCGCGGTCCGCGCTGGCCGGCCAGGATCTTCTTGTGAACGAGCTGCTGGAGCACCTGTTCCAGATAGCGCCGCGGGATGCCCTGACGCCGCGAGATGTCGGTCGAGCGCACAGGTCCCGGCCCGGCGTGATAGGCGATGTCCACCACGGCCTCGATTGCGAAGAGCAGCTTTTTCGACAGGCGCAGCATGGTGTCCCTAGATTTCCTCCAGCGCCGGGTCCGGTTGCTCCGTACCGGTGGAGCCGAAGCCGCCGGCCCCGCGCGCGCTGTCTTCCAGGGTTTCGACCGGACGCCAGCCCGCCTGCAGGCAGGGCGCGATGACCAACTGGGCGATGCGCGCCCCTCGCGTCACGCTAAAGGGCTCCTGCCCCTGGTTGATCAGGATGACTCCGACCTCGCCGCGGTAGTCGGTATCGATGGTGCCCGGCGCGTTGAGCACGGTGACCCCGTATTTCAGCGCCAGTCCCGAGCGCGGGCGCACCTGGGCCTCGGTGCCCGGCGGCAGGGCGATGGCGATGCCTGTCGGGATCAGGCGCCGTTCGCCGGGCCGCAGCACCACCTCGGCCTCGACCGCGGCCAAGAGGTCCATGCCAGCGCTCTCAGTGGTCGCGTAGGCGGGCAGCGGCAGGCCCTGGCCATGGGGCAGGCGCTCGACGGGAATGCATGGAATGCTCATGCCGCATCAGGCAGGTGATCGGCGATGCGCGCGGCCAGGCGTTCGGCGACCTCCTCCTTGGCCATGCGCGGCCAGGGCTCGACGCCGCCGGCTTCGACCAGGTGGATCGTGTTCTGCGCGCCGCCGAAGGTGCCGCTCTCCGCCGAGACGTCGTTGGCCAGGATCCAGTCGCAGCCCTTGGCTTTGAGCTTCGCCTTGGCGTTTTCCACGACCTTTTCGGTCTCGGCGGCGAAGCCCACGACCAGCCGCGGCCGCAGGTTTCCGGCGGCCGATAGGCAGGCCAGGATGTCCGGGTTGACGGTGAGCGCCAGCTCCGGCGGGCCGCCGCCGTTCTTCTTGAGCTTCTGCCCGCTCGCCTGCTTGACGCGCCAGTCTGCGACCGCGGCCGCGCAGACCGCCACGTCCACGGGCAGGGCCTCCTGGCAGGCGGTGAGCATTTCCTCGGCAGATTCGATATGCACCACCTGCACGCCCGCCGGGTCCGCGAGCCGGGTCGGGCCGGTCACCAGCAGGGTCTCGGCCCCCAGGCGCGAGAGCGCCGTGGCGATGGCGTGCCCCTGGCGGCCCGAGGAGCGGTTGGCGAGGTAGCGTACCGGGTCGATCGCCTCGTAGGTGGGTCCGCTGGTTACCAGCGCCCGCCGCCCGGAAAGGCGCGCGTCTCCGCCGAAAAAGCCCTCGATCGCGGCCAGGATCTCGTCCGGCTCGGCCATGCGGCCCATGCCGTATTCGCCGCAGGCCATGTCGCCCTCGTTGGGGCCGACGGTGAGCAGGCCGCGCTCGATGAGCAGCGCCAAATTGGCTTGGGTGGCCGGATGCTCCCACATGCGGACGTTCATGGCGGGCGCGGCGAGCACCCGCTTGTCGGTGGCGAGCAGCAGGGTGGAAGCCAGGTCGTCGGCCCGGCCGCCGGCCATCTTGGCCAGGATATCGGCGCTGGCCGGGGCGATCACGACGAGATCCGCCTCGCGCGACAGGCGGATATGGCCCATCTCGGCCTCGTCGGTGAGCGAAAAGAGGTCGGAATAGACCTTCTCCTCGCTGAGCGCGGCCAGCGACAGGGCGGTCACGAACTCCGCGCCCCCCTTGGTCAGGACACAGCGCACGCCGGCCCCCCGCTCGCGCAGGCGGCGGATCAGGTCCAGCGTCTTGTACGCCGCGATCCCGCCGGAGACGACCAGCAGGATGCGTTTTCCAGCAAGCAGTGTCATTTCCTCATATTTTACGGTTGTCCAGCGTAGATAAGGTAAACAGCGGGGGCGTTTCTGACAAGGCTTCGCCGGCGGGGGGTAGAAATTCGCCCCAAGCCTCTACCGCCCCGGCTGATTAGGCCGTTCGCGTCACTGACTTTAATTGTCGAGCCTTAGCTATGTCTCTGCAGTCGTCTATGATTTTGTCATAGAGTTTGGGCGGTATGAATCCGTAATGAAACTCCCCGGGCCGGGCCGGTATTTGGGATAGGTCGGGCCCCGGCCAGATGAATTTATTCACCTCATCAGTGATGACCCAGCATTGTTCTCCGTCTAGCCCCAGGTGGGCTTGGACCTTTGCTGGGATTTCCACTGAACGGCGGTCGGGGCGGGGCTGTTGGCTTGTCACCGGTACGACCAAGACGACCGTGTCCCCGTCGATATTTTCCGTAGAAAGGACGATGACGCATGGGCGGTTTTTTTCGCCAGCGTCGTCGCCTCTTTCATCTTGCCACTTCCAGAGATAGCCATATGAGAGAACTAAACCAGGCTCCGGCTTGGGTAGCGGCATTATTTAGTCCATTAGTTCATCGAGATGCGCGTGTCGTTTGTCCATCTTGGATTCTGAGATGGCGTGGATTTCGCGCTCAGACAATTCCCGAAAAGCAAGAACCGTTCGGTCGAGTTTCTTCAGTCTGTGGTATTCTTTCGCCGACACCATAACCACGGAATCGCGCCCGTGATTTTGAATAGTTAGCGGCTCGGAAAGGGCGGCCTCTCGAAATTTGCCAAAGTTCTTAGCCACCATTGCGGCTGAAGCTTTCTGCATTACTGTTACCCTAGATAGCTGCCTATATAGTCCGTAATATACGTAATTTACGTAATTTACGTATTATAATCAAGTCGAGTTATTTAATCAATACTCAACTATTACGAGTGTGTAGGCGTCTTGCATCCAGCCACCGCTACGTTAATAGGGGCTTGGCGGTCGTTAGAAGACCGCCAGGATCGCCAGTACGGCGGCGCCGATGGCGATCCAGAGCGCCCAGCGGGCATCGCGCCGGCCACCCGTGCCGCCCATGGCCTCCACGGTCTCCGGATGCAGGCGCAGACCGCCCCCGGCCAGGTCCTTGGCCACGCTCTCCATGTTGGAGACGAGCGAGGGCAGGCGTTCCAGGGTGGTGGAAAGCTCTTCCACCGCCCCGCGCAGCCGGGCCTCGGGGCCGCGGTTCTCGCGCATCCATTCCTCGATGAGCGGCTGGGCGAGGGTCCAGATATTGAGGTCCGGGTCGAGCCGGCGGCTCACGCCTTCGGCCATCAGCATATTCTTCTGCAGCAGCAGAAGCTGGGGCTGCACCGGCATGTCGAAGGATTCGCTGAGCCGCAGGAGCCGCGCCAGCAGCCGGGCGAAGGAGACCTCGTGCAGGGGCCGGTCGAAGATGGGCTCGGTCACAGAGCGCAGGGCCTGGGCGAAGGCCTCGGGCGACTGTCCGGGCGGCAGGAAACCGGCCTCCAGGTGCACCTCGGCCAGGCGCTTGTAGTCGCGCGCCAGAAGCGCCAGCAGCATGTCCGCCAGGAAAGTGCGGGTTTGGCGGTCCAGGCGCCCCATGATGCCGAAATCCACGGCCACGATGTTGCCGTCCGCGTCCACGAACATGTTGCCCGCGTGCTGGTCGCCGTGGAACAGGCCGTCGCGGAAGGCCTGGTTAAAGAAGATCGTTGCGGCCTTGGTCATCACCTCGCGCAGGTCGTGGCCGGCGGCGATGAGCCCCTCGCGGTCGTCGATGGGCGTGCCGCCGATGCGCCCCATGGTGAGCACCCGGCGCGAGGTGCGCTGCCAGTCGATGACCGGCGTGTGGTAGCTGGGGTCTCCGGCGAAGTTGTCGGCCAGTTCCGAGGCCGCAGCGGCTTCCAGCGCCAGGTCCATCTCGATGCGCACGGTTTCCTCGAAAAGCCGCACCACCTCGACCGGTTTCAGGCGGCGCAGGCGCGGCCGGGTTCGCGCGGCCATCTCGGCCAGCCAGTAGAGGAGCTCCAGATCGCGTTCGAAGGCGCGCTCGATGCCCGGGCGCAGCACCTTGACCGCGACCTCTCGGCCGGACTCTCCGTCCTCGCCGCGGGTGACCGCCAGGTGCACCTGGGCGATGGATGCAGCGGAGATGGGCTCGTCCTCGAAGGACTCGAAAAGCTCATCGACCGGCCGGCCCAGTTCCTTCTCGATGGTGGCCCTTGCCTCGGCACTCGCGAAGGGCGGCAGGCGGTCCTGCAGTTCGGATAGGTCGGCGGCCAGCTCTTCGCCCAGCAAATCGGCGCGGGTGGAGAAGAACTGCCCTAGCTTGATGAAGCTGGGCCCCGCCTCGTTGGCCGCGCGCGCCAGCTTCTGCCCGGGCCGGCCCTCCGCGCGGCGGCGCGCCACCAGGCGCGCCAGCCAGACGATCCCCGGCACGACCTGCAACTCCTCGAGCACGGCGAGGATGTCGTGGCGGGCCAGCGTCTGCGCGATGTGCAGGAGACGCCACAGGATGCGGATTGTGCGCAGCATGGTTCGCCCGCGGGCCCTAGTACCCAGGATCATAGGAGGACGATAGGCGTGATCGTCTTTTCGCGGCCACTGGGTAGGAAACGCCGCGCAGGCGATGCGGGACATCGGCAAGCGGCGGTGACGCCCTCCAGAGGCCGCGAAAAGCGACCCTTCGGGTGGTCTTGCACGCCCCTCGGGCGTCGTCGCGCGGCCCTCGTGATGTCCCCGCATCACGTCGGACCACGCTCCTAGCCGAGCGAACCTGCAAAACCGTCATTCCTGCCATCCTCCTATGATCCTGGGTACTACAGACGCCAGCCGGAGTGGAGTGCCGCGATTCCGCCGGTCAGATTCCGGTAGCGGACCTGCTCGAAGCCCGCCTCGGTCATCATGGCGGCCAGTTCCTCCTGGGGCGGGAAACGCCGGATAGACTCCACCAGGTAGCGGTAGGCGTCCCCGTCCCCGGTGACCGCCGCGCCCAGGGCCGGCAACACCCGGAAGGAGTAAAGCTCGTAAAGCTCGGCCACGAGCGGCACGACGACCCGGCTGAACTCCAGGCAGAGGAAGCGCCCGCCCGGCTTGAGCACGCGCCGCGCCTCGCTGAGCGCCTGGGGGATGCGGGTCACGTTGCGCAGGCCGAAGGCGATGGTGTAGGCCTCCACGCTGCGCTCGGCGAGCGGCAGGGCCTCCGCATCGCCGCAGACCCAATAGAGGCCGCCCGGCAGGTTCCGCCCCACGATTCCCTTATCTAGCGCCCGGTCGCGCCCGATGCGCAGCATCTCGGGGGTCATGTCGCAGACGATGACCGGTCCGGCGCGCGCCGGACCGACGCGCTTGATCGCGCCCAGCGCGACATCGGCCGTCCCGCCGGCCACGTCGACAAGACTCATGCCCGGGCGTGGGTTCAGCCAGTCGAGCAGGGCCGCCTTCCACAGCCGGTGTATGCCGCCCGACATGAGGTCGTTCATCAGGTCGTAGCGGTTGGCCACGCTCTCGAAGACGCCGCGCACCCGCGGCGCCTTTTCCGCCTCGGGAAGCTCATCGAAGCCGAAGTGAGTGGTGGCGCCAGCCTCCCTGTTATCCTTTGTTTTCACTGACATCTAGTACCCACAATCATAGGAGGATGGTACGTAGGATCGGCTTATCGCGCCCACTGGGCAGGAAGCGCCGCGCAGGCGATGCGGGACATCGGCAAGCGGCGATGACGCTCTCCAGAGGCCGCGAAAAGCGACCCTCCGGGCGGCCTTGCACGCCCTTCGGGCGTCGTCGCGCGGCCCTCGTGATGTCCCCGCATCACGTCGGACCACGCTCCTAGCCGAGAGACCCCGCAAGACCGTCATACGTGCCATCCTCCTATGATTGTGGGTACTTAGGACCATAGCGCGCTGGTTCGGATCGCGCTACTGTGCCGCCCAGGTTTCCGCGCGGCGCTCGCGCGGCGGCGTCCGGCGAACATCACCTGCGACCATGCCCGAGTTGCCCGAAGTCGAAACTATCGTGCGGGGCCTGCGGCCCACGCTGGAAGGCCGCCGCCTGGTGCGCGTAATCCAGCGCCGCGCGGACCTGCGCTTTCCCCTGCCCGAGGACTTCGCCAAACGCCTGACCGGGCGCCGGGTCGAGCGCCTGGGACGGCGCGGCAAGTACATCCTGGTCCATCTGGACGGCGGCGAGGTGCTGCTCTGCCACCTGGGCATGTCCGGGCGCCTCGTGCTGAACGGCGACGGTGCGGCGCTTGGGCCCCACGATCATGTCATCTTCCTGACCGATCGGGGCGCCGAGATCCGTTTCAACGACGTGCGGCGCTTCGGGATCATGGATCTGGTGCCCGAGGCGGCGCTGCACGGGCACCGGCTGCTCGAAGGCCTGGGACCGGAGCCTTTATCCAACGATTTCAACGGTCCCGTGCTGGCGGCGCGGCTCAAGGGCAAGCGCACACCGATCAAGGCCGCGCTCATGGACCAGCGCGTGTTGGCCGGCCTGGGCAACATCTATGTCAGCGAGAGCCTGTATTTCGCCGGCCTGTCCCCCCGGCGTCAGGCCTATAGCGTCCAGGGCCGGCGCGCCGAACGCCTGGCCGCGGCGGTGCGCGACGTGCTCACCCGCGCGATCGAGGCCGGCGGCTCCTCCTTGCGCGACTACGTGCAGGCCGACGGCGAGCTGGGCTATTTCCAGCACGAGTGGGCCGTCTATGGCCGGGAGGGCGAGGCCTGCCCCGATTGCACCTGTGACCTGGCGAAAAGCGGCGGAATCCGTCGCATCGTGCAGTCGGGCCGCTCGACTTTCTATTGTCCCGCGCGCCAGCGTTAGTACCCTCTATCCTATTGTGATAGAGGGTACTGGGTAGAGAATGCGCCCATGAGAAAAGACCGAAAACTCCCCCTTGCCGGCGGCTGCGCGGCTGCCCTGATGTTTCTGATTGCGCTGGGCGCGGCGGGATTCCTCGGCATTTCACCCCTCAACGCCCAGGCGGCGGAGAAACCGGATTTCATGGCGGATGTCGCGGACTTGCCGCTCATGCCGGGGCTCGAGGAGGTGCCGGATGCGGGCATGACCTTCGACACGGCCTCGGGGCGGATCGTGGAGGCCTACGCCGAGGGCGCGGTCGCGCGGGAGGACGTCATTCGCTTCTATCTGAGCACGCTGCCCCAGCTTGGCTGGGAGGCCAAGGCCGACTCCCTCTTCTCCCGGGAAGGCGAGAGGCTTCAGATGATATACCTGGAAGACAAGGGCGCGCTCGTCGTCCGATTTACCCTGCAACCCGAATGAAACGCGGCAAGTAAAACCGCGATCCGTCGAAAAGTAATACTTGGAGGGCAAGGCGCATGGCTTATGAGAATATTCTTGTCGAAAAGCGCGGCAACGTTGGCCTTATTACGCTCAACAGACCGAAAGCATTGAACGCGCTCAATTCATCCCTCATGACCGAGTTGAGCGATGCGCTCGATGTGTTGGAAGCGGATCAAGAGATTGGCTGTATCGTCCTTACCGGGTCGGAAAAAGCCTTTGCCGCGGGCGCCGACATCAAGGAGATGAAGGACAAGACCTACAGCGAGGTTTACTGCGAGGATTTCATTACAAGGGGTTGGGAGCGTATCGCGCAAACGCGCAAGCCCGTCATTGCCGCGGTCGCGGGCTATGCGCTCGGCGGCGGCTGCGAGGTTGCCATGATGTGCGACATCATCATCGCCGCCGACAATGCCAAGTTCGGTCAGCCGGAAATCACCATCGGAACCATACCCGGTATCGGGGGCACGCAGCGGCTCACGCGTATCGTCGGAAAATCAAAGGCCATGGAGCTTTGCTTGACGGGCCGCATGATGGATGCGGAGGAGGCCGAGCGCGCGGGTTTGGTGGCGCGCGTCGTGCCGGCATCCGATCTGTTGGACGAGGCCATGAAAACGGCCGAGCAGATTGCCTCGCTCTCGCAGCCCATCGTCATGATGGCCAAGGAGGCGGTCAACCGGGCCTACGAGACGACGCTGGCCGAGGGCATCAGGTTCGAGCGCCGTTCCTTCCACGCCACCTTCGCCATCGAGGACCGCAAGGAAGGCATGACCGCATTCACCGAGAAGCGGCCAGCAAAATGGAAGCAGCGTTAGAATAATACTCATTCTATTTCAATGGCTTATGCTTATATGCCCCGCCCCGGCACAAGCCCTTCCATACGGCCCCCCGTCCCCATGCCCGGGGCGCTTGACGCTGCGCGGGGCGGGGGCTATAACCCCGGCCCTCTAGCAGTCAAACCGAGAATGGGTTGAGCCGATGGCCAATCATGCTTCCGCCAAGCAGCGGATCCGGCGCAACGCCCGCCGTGCGGTGATCAACGGTGCGCGCATGAGCCGCATCCGTAGCTTCGTCAAAAAGGTGGACCTTGCCATTGCTGGCGGAAAGCAGGACGAGGCGCGCGCTGCGTTCAACGCCGCGCAGCCCGAACTCCACCGCGGTGCGCAGGCGGGCCTGCTTCACCGCAACACCGTTGCGCGCAAACTCTCGCGCCTGTCCGCGCGCATCAAGTCGATGAGTTGAGTTTGCCGAGGGCGGAGGGACGTTTGACCGCCCTTTGAATTGCACCACGCAAATGTTGGCCGCGCCCCGTTTGACCGGGCGCGGTTTTTCATTGTCGCGGACGGACGCCTTCCATCAACTTCCATCCTGGATCGCGGGAACACACCGCGCCGGGTTTTGTATGCCGGCGAGTGGCACCCCAATTGCGCCAGTGCGCACTTGCTGGAAAAATTCTTTCACATCGTATAAACGGAACAGGGGAATCGGGTTTGGATTGATGGAGACAAGAATCGAAAGTCGCGTGCCGATTGTTAAAAGCAAATCTGTTGCAACGTTGCATCACACGACTCCAAGCGGCAAAAAAATGTCCGTTCTCTTTTCGATCCGCTTGTCACGAATGCCCCCGGCGGGTACAGTGGGTGAGTACGCTCTAAGAGCGTCAAGTAGAATAAATTTGACGTGAGTTATAATAAAAAAAGGGCCTGCGAAATAGATATGTTGAAAATGCGTCTTAAAAGTAGGCTCAAAGACGGGGACACAACCGGTTTTCACTAATATTTCTCGTGGGGCGATCAAGTAACTTTATTGGCGCCCGCGAAGTATGTCGGGTCACGGAAAACAGGGCAGTCCAAACCTGTGTCGCAGAATGTTGAATGCTCGCGATCTTCCGTTTTCGGGGTCGTCGCTAGTACCGCAAATTGGTTTTGGCGTGAGATCGTGTGGCGCGCGAGGAGGAATATTCCTGCGGTTCGACCCGAGCGTAAGCTTAAGAAGAGTGCTGGCGTTTCCCGGGGGGGTCTACGCCGGTCGGAGTCGATCCGGCGCGGCCGGATCGGGAGGCTGCAGGAGCATCGGGGGTTTTGCAGATGGTCGGTGTCGTAGATGACGCCCTCGTCGACGAGTCTTGGGCGCGGGTCCGGGGACGCCTGCGCGCGGAAGTAGGGGAAAACGCATTCCGCAGTTGGCTCAAGCCCTTGACGCTGGTCAGCGTCAAGCAAGGCGCCGTGCGCATGGCTGTGCCCACGCGCTTCATGCGCGATTGGGTGATCAGTAACTATGCCGAGCGCATTCAGGCGCTTTGGCAGGACGAGGCCGATAATGTCTCGCGCATCGAGATCGTCGTCCGGCCGCCCGAGCGCCCGGTGCCCAAGCCCAACTGCGCGCCCGAGACGAAGCCCGTACGCGAAGGGCGGCCTGTGGCCGCGGCCCCCACGGCCGCGCATTCCGTGCCGACGGAGAACGAGGCCGCCTACCGCGATTTGAACGCGCCGCTCGACGAGCGCTTCACCTTCGAGGATTTTGTGGTCGGCAAGCCCAACGAACTGGCCTATGCCGCCGCGCGGCGCGTGGCCGAGGCCCGCGTGGTGCCTTTCAATCCGCTGTTCCTCTATGGGCCGGTGGGTCTGGGCAAGACCCACCTCATGCACGCCATCGCCTGGGAGATCAAGGCGCGCAACCCGGACCGGCGGATCATCTATCTCTCGGCCGAAAAGTTCATGTACCAGTTCGTGCGTGCGCTCAGAACCAAGGACACCATGGCCTTCAAGGAGCAGTTCCGCACGGTCGACGTGCTTATGATCGACGACGTGCAATTCATCGGTGGGCGCGAGGCCACCCAGGAGGAGTTCTTCCATACCTTCAATGCGCTGGTGGATCAGAACCGGCAGGTAGTGATCTCCGCCGACAAGAGCCCGTCCGACCTGGAGGGTGTGGAGGAGCGCATGCGCTCGCGCCTGGGCTGGGGGCTGGTCGCCGACATTCACCCCACGACCTACGAACTGCGCCTGGGCATCCTGCAGTCCAAGGCCGAGCAGACCAAGACCGAGATACCTTCCAAGGTGCTGGAGTTCCTGGCGCACAAGATCACCTCCAACGTTCGCGAACTGGAGGGGGCGCTCAACCGGATCGTGGCGCACACCACCCTGGTGGGCCGGCCCATTACCCTGGAATCGACCCAGGAAGTGCTGCACGACCTGCTGCGCGCCAACGATCGCCGGGTGACCATCGAGGAGATCCAGAAGCGCGTCTCAGAGCATTTCAACGTGCGGATCACCGATATGCACTCGGCCCGCCGCGCGCGCGCCGTGGCCCGCCCCCGGCAGGTCGCCATGTACCTGTCCAAGCAGCTCACTTCGCGCTCGCTGCCCGAAATCGGCCGGAAATTCGGCGGCCGCGACCACACCACCGTCATGCACGCGGTGCGCAAGGTCGAGGAGCTGAAATCCACCGATCCCACCTTCGCCGAGGACATCGAGCTGCTGCGCCGCATGCTCGAGGCCTAACCGCCGGTCCGGCTCTATAGGACGAAAAGCCGCGAAACCGCACTCTCGGCCCGCCTTTTGGCTGTCGGCGGCGGGCGATCCCGGCAACCCCGTGGGGCCGCAATTCGGGGCTCGCCGGGGGGGCCGGAGGGCCCCCGAGAAAATCCCCCTAACCGCGCTAAAAGCTTACGCTTTGTGCGCCGCCGCGCTATACTGCGTTGCCGTTTCGAGGGTGGCGCAACGCACTCTCCGCCAAGCGGCGCAGAAGTAGCCCAGCAACCTCGGGTCGGTTGGCTGTCGGCGGGCCCCGGAAGGGGCCGGGCCGCCGGTTCCGTCACACCCGAAGAGACTTATCGAAGGCCATGAAGCTGACAATAGAACGCGCGGCGCTCTTGAAAACCCTGGCCCACGTCCAGAGCGTTGTCGAGCGGCGCAACACAATACCGATCCTGTCCAACGTCCTCATCGATGTGGAGGGCGGCAAGCTGTCGCTGACCGCCACCGACATGGACCTGACCATCGTCGATGCGGTGGCCGCCGAGGTTTCCGATCCCGGCTCGGCCACCGCGCCCGCCCATACCTTCTACGATATCGTCCGCAAGCTGCCCGAAGGCTCGCAGGTCAAGATCGAATCGGCGGGCGACGGCGGGCAGATCACCGTGGAGGCGGGCCGCTCGCACTTCACGCTCTCCACCCTGCCCAAGGAGGACTTCCCGGCCATGGGCGAGGCGGACCTGCCCCATTCCTTCACCCTGCAGGTGGGCGAGCTGAAGCACATCGTGGACCGGACCCGTTTCGCCATCTCCACCGAGGAGACGCGCTATTACCTGAACGGGATTTATCTGCACGCCACCGAGTCCAACGGTATTCCGGTGCTGCGCGCGGTGGCCACCGACGGGCACCGCCTGGCGCGCTTCGAGATGCCGTTACCCGACGGCGCGGCGGACATGCCCGGCGTCATCATCCCGCGCAAGACGGTCCTCGAACTGCGCAAGCTGATCGACGAGACCGACGAGCCGATCCAGGTGTCCCTGTCGGATACCAAGATCCGCTTCACCTTCGATGAGACCCTGCTCACCTCCAAGCTGATCGACGGCACCTTTCCGGACTACGAGCGGGTGATCCCGTCGGGCAACGACAAGATCGTCGAGGTGCACTGCAAGGATTTCGCCGAGGCGGTCGACCGGGTTTCCACCATCTCTTCGGAGAAGAGCCGGGCGGTCAAGCTGGTGATCCAGGGGGACGGCATCACCCTGTCGGCCAGCAGCCCGGAAAGCGGCTCGGCGACCGAGGAGGTGGCGATCCAATACGGCGGCCCGGAGATCGAGATCGGCTTCAACTCCCGCTATCTCTTGGATATCGCCCAGCAGATCGAGGGCGAGTTGGCCCAATTCAAGCTGTCTGATTCCGCTTCCCCCACGGTGGTCAGCGATCAGTCGGATTCGAGCGCGCTTTACGTGCTCATGCCCATGCGGGTCTGAGGCGCGCCAGGTCTTAAGCATTGACGAGCAAGGCGATTCTTCATCAGCCGGAATTCCCCGAGGCCGCGACCGCTCCCCTGGCTCAGGCGAAGGGACACGCGTTCTGGCTCTCGCGCCTCAGTCTCAGCCGCTTCCGCAACTATGCGATGGCCGAGTTGGGCATGGATGAGCGGCCCGTGGTGCTTTCGGGCCCCAACGGGGCGGGCAAGACCAATCTTTTGGAGGCGATCTCCTATCTGGCGCCCGGGCGCGGCTTGCGCCGGGCGCGGCTTTCCGAGGTCGAGCGCCGTGCGGCCGGGGCAAAGGGATCGGATTCGCCCGGCGCGGCGGCCTGGACGGTGGCGGCCAGGGTCATGACGCCCGAGGGCCTGCGCGAGCTGGGCACCGGACGCGACCCGGGCGGTGAGCGCAACGGGAACGGCGCCACGGAACCCGGGCGCGAGCGGCGGCTGGTCCGGATCGACGGATTCGCCGCGCGCAGCCAGCAGGAGCTGGGCGAAATCCTGTCCATCGTCTGGCTGACGCCGCAGATGGACGGCCTGTTCCGCGAAGGCGCTTCGGGGCGGCGGCGCTTCCTCGACCGCCTGGTCTACGGCTTCGACCCGGCGCACGCCGGCCGTGTCCTGGCGTACCAGCAGGCCCTGCGCGAGCGCGCCCGGCTGCTCAAGGGCGGTCAGGCGGAGGATGCCTGGCTGTCGGCGCTCGAAGAGACCATGGCCAGCAAAGGTGTGGCGATCGCGGCCTCGCGGCGCGATCTGGTTGCGCGCCTGGACACGGCCTGTGCCAAGACAAGCAGCCCCTTCCCGGTGGCCGGCCTGGCGCTCGCCGGCGAGGTGGAGGGCTGGCTGGCCGAGGGCTCGGCGCTTGCCGCCGAGGAGGAGTTGCGCCGGCGTCTGGCCGAGGCCCGCCACCACGACGCCCACGCCGGCGGGGCCGCTGTCGGCCCGCACAGGAACGATCTTGAGGTCACCCACAGGGACCGGAACCTGCCCGCAGCGCTCTGCTCGACCGGCGAGCAGAAGGCGCTCCTGCTCTCCATCGTTCTGGCCCACGCCCGGCTTCTGGGACGCGACAGGGGCGCCGCCCCGCTGCTTCTGCTGGACGAGGTTGCGGCGCATCTGGACGAGGCCCGGCGAGCGGCGCTTTTCGACGCAGTCCTGGGCCTTGGCGGCCAGACCTGGCTGACCGGGACCGAAGCCGGCCTCTTCGCGCCACTGGGGGATGCGGCGCAGTTCGTGGAAGTGCGCGCGGCCACGCTGAGCCCCGTTGCGCCGCCGGTATGGAATTGAGTGAGGACAAGGAACCCGTGAGCAAACCCGCACGCCGCAAATCCAAGCCGCAGGAGACGAGCGAAGACAAACCGCTGAAGGGCGAAAGCTCGACAGAGGCTTACGGCGCCGAGGCCATCAAGGTGCTGCGCGGGCTCGATGCCGTGCGCAAGCGTCCGGGCATGTATATCGGCGACACCGAGGACGGCTCGGGCCTGCACCACCTGGTCTACGAGGTGGTCGACAACTCGATCGACGAGGCCCTCGCCGGCTTCTGCGACCGCATCGAGGTGATCCTGAACGGCGACGGCTCGGTGACGGTGCGCGACAACGGCCGCGGCATCCCGGTCGGCATCCACGAGGAGGAAGGCGTCTCCGCGGCCGAGGTCATCATGACCCAACTGCATGCCGGCGGGAAATTCGACCAGAACTCCTACAAGATCTCCGGGGGCCTGCACGGGGTGGGCGTCTCCGTGGTCAATGCGCTTTCCGAATCGCTGGATCTGACCATCTGGCGCAATGGCCAGGAGCATCACGTGCGCTTCCACGACGGCGAGGCCGAGGCCCCGCTCCGGGCGATCGGTGACGCCGGGGACCGCTGCGGTACCGAGGTCACCTTCCTGCCCTCGACCAAGACCTTCTCCATGACCGAATTCGACTTCGCGACCCTCGAGCACCGTCTGCGCGAGCTCGCCTTCCTGAATTCGGGCGTCAACCTGGAGCTGACCGACGACCGCCATGCCGAGCCCAAGACCGTCAACCTGCACTACGAAGGCGGCCTGGAGGCCTTTGTCGGCTATCTCGACCGCACCAAGAACGCGATCGTGGAGCGGCCCGTGATGATCCGGGGCGAGCGGGACGGCATCATCCTGGAATGCGCCATGCAGTGGACCGACAGCTACCACGAGACGGTGCTCTGCTTTACCAACAACATCCCGCAGCGCGACGGCGGCACCCACCTTGCGGCCTTCCGCGCGGGGCTGACCCGTCAGGTGAACAGCTACGCCGTTTCCTCGGGCATCGCCAAGCGCGAGAAAGTAGCGATAACCGGCGAGGATGCGCGCGAGGGATTGACCTGCGTGCTCTCCGTCAAGGTGCCCGACCCCAAGTTCTCGAGCCAGACCAAGGACAAGCTGGTCTCCTCGGAAGTGCGGCCCGTGGTCGAGGCCATGATCAACGACCGCCTGAACCAGTATTTCGAGGAAAACCCTGCCCAGGCCCGGCGCATCGTCGCCAAGGTGGTCGAGGCCGCCGCCGCGCGCGAGGCGGCGCGCAAGGCGCGCGAGCTGACCCGGCGCAAGGGTGCGCTGGATGTCTCCTCGCTGCCGGGCAAGCTGGCCGACTGCCAGGAGCGCGACCCGGCGCTCTCCGAGATTTTCATCGTCGAGGGCGATTCGGCGGGCGGCTCGGCCAAACAGGGCCGCCATCGCCGTTTCCAGGCGATTCTGCCGCTCAAGGGTAAGATCCTGAACGTGGAGCGCGCGCGCTTCGACAAGATGCTGAGCTCGGCCGAGATCGGCACGCTCATCACCGCGTTGGGCACCAGCATCGGCACCGACGAATTCGATCTGGCCAAGCTGCGCTATCACAAGATCATCATCATGACGGACGCGGACGTGGACGGCAGCCACATCCGCACGCTGCTGCTCACCTTCTTCTTCCGCCAGATGCGGGAAATCGTCGATGCGGGACACCTTTACATCGCCCAGCCCCCGCTCTACCGCGCCAAGCGCGGCGATTCCCTGCGCTACCTGAAGGACGACCGGGAACTGGAGACCCACCTGATCGAAAGCGGCGTCAAGGACTCGCTGCTGGTCATGGCCGATGGGACCCAGATCGCCGGCGCCGACCTGACCGCGCTTGTGGAGCAGGCGGTGCAGGCCAAGCATTTGATGGAGCCCCTGGTGCGCAAGGTCTCCAGCGTGCCCATCGTCGAGCAGACCCTGATCGCGGGCGCGCTCAACCCCGAGATCATCAGCAATACCGAGCGCGCCGAAGAGGCCGCGGCCTACATCGCCCGGCGCCTCGATGCCCTGGCGCGCGATATCGAGCGCGGCTGGCAGGGCGCGGCGGCGCCCGACGGCGGGCTGGCCTTCACGCGCACGCTGCGGGGTTTGACCGAGCGGCGGGTGATCGACGGGCCGCTGCTGCGCTCCAGCGAGGCCCGGCGCCTCGACGAGATGGCCCCCAAGCTGCAGGAGACCCACCAGCTCCACGCGGTCCTGCGCGGCAAGGACAAGGAATATCAGATCACCGGGCCCACGGCGCTCGCCGAGGCGGTCTTCGATCTCGGCCGCAAAGGCGTCACGATTTCCCGCTACAAGGGGCTGGGTGAGATGAATCCGGACCAGCTTTGGGAGACGACGCTTGACCCCGATGCGCGCGCGCTTCTCCAGGTCAGGGTGGCCCATGCCGAGGAAGCCGCCGGCATCTTCTCCACGCTCATGGGCGACAACGTGGAGCCGCGCCGCGACTTCATCCGGACCCACGCACTGGAAGTGGCGAATTTGGATATTTAGGCTGGGCGCCGCGCGTCATGAAACGCGCCGTCTTTCCCCCGGATTCGCCCGGATTTCTGGCGCGACTCGGGCCGCTCTCCTAAGTATTGTGTGATGTTCCTCAAGCGAAGACAGCAGCGCGCCGATAGCCAGGGCCGGGGCAAGGCCGGACGCCGTACGACGGCCGGGCGTCCCAAGCCCAAGAAGGCCAAGAAGGGCGCGCGGCGCGGACGCTGGCTCAGGCGGACCATCGTCTGGGGCGGCAGCGCGGCCATCTGGGCCGCGGTGCTGCTGACCGGGGTGATCGCCTGGTACGCCTACGGCCTGCCCGAGGTGGACGATCTGGGGCGCATGGCGCGCCAGCCCAGCGTCACGGTCATGGCCGCCGACGGGACGCTCCTGGCCACCTACGGCGATATCTACGGCGAAAGGGTTCAGGTGCGCGATCTGCCGCCGCATCTGATCCAGGCCGTGCTCGCGGTGGAGGACAGGCGTTTCTACGCGCACATGGGTGTGGACCCCTGGGGTATCGCGCGCGCCATGCTCGCCAACCTGCGCGCCGGGCGCATCGTCCAGGGCGGCTCGACCATCACCCAGCAGCTCGCCAAGAACCTGTTCCTGACCCCCGAGCGCACCGTAAAGCGCAAGATTCAAGAGGCCCTGCTGGCCCTGTGGCTGGAGCGCAAGTTCAGCAAGGAGCAGATCCTCTCGCTCTATCTCAACCGGGTCTACCTGGGGGCGGGCACCTATGGGGTGGACGCCGCCGCGCGGCGCTATTTCGGCAAGCCGGCGGCCGCGGTGTCGCTGTACGAGGCGGCGCAGCTGGCCGGGTTGCTGAAGGCGCCCACGCGCTACAGCCCGGCGCGCAACAGGAACCGGGCGGCGAAACGCACGGCGCTGGTGCTCGGCGCCATGGCGAAGGCGGGCTTCATCACCGATGCCCGGGCCCGGCGCGCCGGCGCGGCAAAGACCCGCGGGCGGGCGGTGGCCGGGGCCCAGGCGCGCTACTTCGCCGACTGGGTGATGGCCCAGGTGCGGAGCTACCTGGGCGCCGTCGAGGAGGACCTGACGGTCATCACCACGCTCAACCCCTATCACCAGAGCATCGTCGAGGAGGAGTTGGCCGCGCTCCTGGAGGTCGAAGGAGCGGCCCGGGGCGTTTCCCAGGGGGCGGCGCTGGTCATGAGCCCCGATGGGGCCGTGCGCGCCATGGTGGGCGGCCGCAGCTACGACGCAAGCCAGTTCAACCGCGCCACCCAGGCTTTGCGCCAACCGGGTTCGGCCTTCAAGGCCTTCGTCTACCTGGCCGGTCTGGAACAGGGCTTCAAGCCCGACGACCATTTGCCCGACGCGCCGGTCACGGTCGATGGATGGAAGCCCAGGAACTACAACGGGCGCTACTATGGCCGGGTCACCCTGCGCGAGGCCTTCGCCCGCTCGCTCAATTCCGTGGCCGTGCGGCTGAGCGAGCGCAGCGGGCGCGGCAAGGTCGCGGCCGCGGCGCGGCGTCTGGGCATCACCTCGAAGCTGGATCCGGGCCCGAGCATCGCGCTGGGCGCCTCGGAGGTGACGCTGATCGAGCTCACGGGGGCCTATGCGGTCTTCGCCAACCGGGGATTCGGGGTCTGGCCCTATGGCATCGAGGAGATTCGCGGG
The DNA here is from genome assembly GCA_036444495.1 of Kiloniellales bacterium. Classification (GTDB taxonomy): domain Bacteria; phylum Pseudomonadota; class Alphaproteobacteria; order Kiloniellales; family J153; genus JAZGBC01. Next base: position 27,664 of record JAZGBC010000059.1, on the reverse strand, counting down.
ACGGACGGCGATCTGCTCTACCGCCGCGCGGGCGGCGGGCCCGGCCGGGTCGTGGCGCCGCGCGAGGTGGACCGCATGACCAACCTCATGGGCGCGACGGTGGCCTGGGGCAGCGGCAAGGCCGCCGACCCCGGCCGCCCGGCCGCCGGCAAGACCGGCACCAGCCAGGAGTTCCGCGACGCCTGGTTCATCGGCTTCACCGCGGACTTCGTGGGCGGCGTCTGGCTGGGCAACGACGACGGAACGCCGACCAAGGGGGTGACCGGCGGTTCCCTGCCCGCCCGGCTGTGGGGCCGGATCATGATCCGCGCGCACCAGGGCCTGGCGGCGCGCCCGCTGCCCGGCGGCGGGCCCGCGGTGGCGGACATCGATGCGGACAAAGGCGGCGGCCTGATCGCGCGCATCCTGCGTTCGTTGGGCAATTCTGCGGACAAAAGCGGCGGCAGTGATGCCGTTGCAAGGCGCCTACGTTCGCGCACAGATCCCTAGAAGAGCTCAAGCGGCGTCATCACGCCGCGGTCCTTGTTCCTTGCCCGGTACAGTTTTTTGCCCCACGGCGCGGCCCGCCGGGGTAGACTTCCCATCGGCCCGAGTCGCGGGGACGAGGAAAACAGGCCAAAGCGGGCCGCTTTCGCCGGCGATCACGCCGGTACGGGGAGATTTGGGTGGCGCCCGATTGGCGCGCGCCAAGCCGAGGTCCGGGGGGAAAGAGTTGGACCTGCTCGGCAGATTACGGGATCCGATCCGGGGCGGCGCCCAGCGCGCGCGCAATAGATCATTATTGGAAGCGGCCATGGCCAGCGCCGCACTCGCTGCCAGCGCGGACGGCGAGGTCAGCTTCGCCCGACGTCATGCGTTGGACGGGGTTCTGGACGGCGTGGACGCCCTCAAAACCTTCGATGTGCATCATGCAATCGATCTTTTCGATTCCTACGTGCGGGGAATCCAGTCTGCGCCCGAGCAGGGCCGGGCCAAGGCCTTGGGCGCGCTCAGGGCGCTGGCCGGCCAGGAGCCGACCGCCAGGCTGCTCGCCCGCATCGCCGCCGCGCTGGCCCGCGCCGAGGGCGAGGTTTCCGATCGGACCCGGACGCGGGTCGAGGAGATCTGCCGGACGCTCGGGGTTTCCACACCCGCGCTGGGCGCGAGGGCGCGGCGCGGCAACGGAAAGGGCGGCCCGGGCCCGCGCGTCATCGTGCTGGGCAACGAAAAGGGCGGCACGGGAAAGTCCACTACCGCCATGCACCTGATCGTGGCCCTGCTCGGCGGTGGCCGGAAAGTGGGCTCGATCGACCTGGACGGCAGCCAGGGAACGCTGACGCGTTACATCGCCAACCGCGAGTCCTTCGTGAAGAAGACCGGGCGAAAGATCGCCATGTCCCTGCACCGTTGCCTGGAGTCTTCCGAGGCGCCCGGGCGCGCGGAGGCCCGCGCCGAAGAGGAGGGCCTCCTGGATCAGGCGCTGTCGGCCATGGCGGACTGCCGCTTCGTGGTGATCGACACGCCGGGCAGCAATACCCACCTGGCGCGCCTGGGCCATGCCCAGGCCCATAGCCTGATCACGCCGCTGAACGACTCCTTCCTGGACATCGACGTGCTGGCGCGCGTCGACCGCGACAGGCGCGCGGTCCTGGAGCCCAGCCGCTATTGCCGGATGGTGCTGGAGGAGATCGAGCGGCGCAAAACCACGGGTACGATGCCCCTGGACTGGATCGTCATGCGTAACCGCTTGGCCCATATCGATTCGCGCAACTCGCGCGAGATAGCCGGGCTCTTGGCCCGCCTCTCGAAACGCCTGGGCTTCCGCCTGCAGCCCGGGTTCAGCGAACGCGTCGTTTTTCGCGAGCTCTTCTATCGCGGGCTGACTTTGCTCGATCTGCCCGCGGACCTGGGCGAGGCCCGCGCCAACGCGCGCCACGCCCATGCGCTCGGGGAGGTCCGCGACCTGGTCGAGGCGCTGGCGCTTAACGAGGCGGCCGCCGGCCCGGCACTCGAAGTACCGGTGGTTTAGTTTCGCCATAATCGGCTTGGGGTGGCCTGAGTCATGCAAAAGCGAGGAGATAAAGAACCCTGGATGGATCCGGCCGAGTACGGCCGGTCGCTCAAGGGCGTGGGCGTCAACCTGCTTGTTTCCGATGTGGCGCGCAGCGTGGCCTTCCTGACCGGGGTGCTGGGCCTAGACGAGGTTTACAGCGACGAGGACTTCGCGGTGCTCCGCCACGCGGGTCACGATGTCATGCTGCACGCCGATCACACCTACCTGGACGAGGCCGGAGAGGCCAATCCCATGCTCACCTGGTTCGCCGGCGCCGACGTGCGCGGGGCGGGCGTGGAGTTGCGCCTCTACGGCATCGACCCCGACGCCGCCGAGGCGCGGGCCCGGGCGTGCGGGGTCCAGGTACTCATGCCTGCGGCCGACAAGCCCCACGGCCTGCGCGAATGTTATCTGGTGGACCCGGACGGCTATATCTGGGTGCCCGGCGCAGCCCTGAATTAAGTATGGTGTCCCCACAATAGGGGTTCAGCCGTAGGCGAGCAGCCTGTCGCCCTGGGTCTTGAGCCAGCGCGTGGGTCCGGCCACGTCCTCGGTCAGGCGCGCGGTGAGCGCCCAGAAGCGCGGTCCGTGGCTCATGTAGCGCAGATGCGCCACCTCGTGCGCCACCACGTAGTCGAGCACGGCTTCGGGCGCCAGGATCAGGCGCCAGGAGAAGGCGAGCCGCCCGTCGCCGCAGCTGCCCCAACGGCTGGTCATGTCGCGCAGGGTAACGCGCCGGATCTCGCGCTCGATCCTGCGCGCCTTGTCCTGGGCGCGCGCCGTGATCTCGCGCCGCGCTTCGCCTTTCAGGTAGTCGGTCACGCGCCGGGGCAGGTGCTCGGCCAAGCCCGAGGCCCAGAGAACCCCGTGCTCGCGCCAGACCCCGCGCCGCGCCCAGGGCGCGTGGCGGATGACGTGCTCCCGGCCCAGGACCGGCACGATGGACCCGGGGACGAAAGGTACGCGCGCGGGCTGGGCCGCCAATTGGCGCCGGATCCATTCGCTTTTGGATTCGGCGAAGGCCAGCCCCTCGCTGAGCGAGGCGCGCCGCGGCAAGGTGAGCCGCAGGCCCGCCCCGGCGCTCTCCAGGCGCAAAGACATATGCCGCGCGCGCGGATGGCGCACGATCACGAGCGGGACGCTGCGTCCCGCGACCTGCAAGGTTTTCCGGTCGTCCGCTTGGCGGGCCATGAATCCCGTCTAGCCCGCGCGCCCGCGCCGGGGCAAGGTCCAGGTGTTAGCCGTGCCCGGCCTCGCGCCTCAGCAGGGCCTCTTTACGCTCCAGGCCCCAGCGATAGCCGCCCAAGGCCCCGTCGGCGCGCAGCACCCGGTGGCAGGGCACCACGATGGCCACCGGATTGGTGGCGCAGGCCCGGCCCACGGCGCGCTGGCCCTTGGGCAGATCCAGGGCGGCTGCAATCTCCGAATAGCTGCGCGTCTCGCCCGGCGGGATGGCCATGAGCTCCTGCCAGACGCGGCGCTGGAACGCGGTGGCGCGCACGTCGAGCGGCAAGGCCAGGTGCGGCGTCTTGCCCTCCAGGTGGGCCAGAAGGTCGTCGAGCGCCGGCGCAATGGTTTCCTCGTCCCGGACGATGACCTCGGCCTCCGGGAACTCGGCCTCGAGCGCGGCCTCCAGCGGGGCGTCGGTTTCCCCCAGCGAGACGAAACAGATGCCCTTGGCCGTGGCCCCTACCAGGAGGCGGCCGAGCGGCGAATCGACGGTGGCGTAGGCGATGCGCGCGCCCTTGCCGCCCTTGGCGTAGGAGGCCGGCGTCATGCCGAGGCGGCGCCGGGCGTCCTCGTAGACCCGGCTGGAAGAGCCGTAGCCCGCCCCATAGGTGGCGCCCGCGATGGATTCGCCTCCTTTCAGTTCGCTGCGGAAGCGGCGCGCGCGCCGGGCATCGGCGTATTCGCGCGGGCTGAGCCCCGTCGCCTTCTTGAACAGACGCTGCAGGTGCCAGGGGCTGGCCCCGACCTGCGCGGCCAAGCGGGCGAGCGTCACCCCCTGCCCGTCGCGCCCGTCGATATAGGCGCAGGCCCGCTCGATCAGTGCCAGATGCCGCTGGGTGAGGCCCTTTGCGGCGGGTTTTCGCTCCTCGGCGGCGGTTTCCGGGGTCATCGCGTGGCTCCTTGGCAGTGCATGATCGACCCGGTTCTAGCCCGGGTAGTCATCCCGCTCTATCCGAAGCTTGCGCGGGCCAGAAACCACGCCCTGGGGCCCGGCGCAAGGCGCGCTGGCGGGGGCTTCACAACCCCACGATTGGCCGGCCGAGACGCTTGGCAAGGCCGAGCAAAATGGCTTAACCTCCTTGCATCAAAGGCATCGCATCGGGTGACTAAAACCCCCGCGGCCGTAAATCCTTCGGGTGCGGCGCGGCAATCGATCCTCCGATAGACAGGGAGCAAAATCATGAGACGTTTCAAAATGTTCACCGCCATGGCGGTGGCGCTCTTCATTGGAACCGCGGCCACGGCGGCCTCGGCCCAGACAGAGATTCAGTGGTGGCACGCCATGGGCGGGGCGCTCGGCGAACGGGTCAATGAGATCGCCGACAACTTCAACCGCTCGCAGTCGGAGTACAAGCTGGTAGCCACCTACAAGGGCAACTACAGCGAGACCATGACGGCCGGCGTCGCCGCCTTCCGGGCCGGCAAGCCGCCGCACATCCTGCAGGTCTTCGAGGTCGGCACTGCGACCATGATGGGCGCCAAAGGCGCGATCAAGCCGATTTACGAACTGATGCAGGAGACCGGGCAGGCCTTCGACCCGAGCTCTTATCTGAGCGCCGTGACCGGCTACTACACCACAACCGACGGCAAGATGCTGTCCATGCCATTCAACTCCTCAACACCGGTGTTCTGGTACAACAAAGACGCCTTCAAGAAGGTCGGGCTCGACCCCGCCAACCCGCCCAAAACCTGGCCCGAGGTTGCCGATGCCGCGCGCAAGCTGATCGCCGGTGGTTATCAATGCGGCTTCAGCACCGCCTGGATTTCCTGGGTTCACCTGGAGAACTTCAGCGCCTGGCACGACATTCCCTTTGGCACCAAGGAAAACGGCTTCGCTGGGCTGGACACCGAATTCACCTTCAACAGCCCGGCCCACGTCAAGCACATCCAGCAACTGGCCGATTGGCAGAAGGAGAAGATCTTCGTTTACGGCGGCCGCCGCAATCTGGGCAATCCCAAGTTCATCAGCGGTGAATGCCCCATGTACACGGAATCTTCGGCCGGCTATGGCAGTTTCAAGGCCGGCGCCGAGTTCGAGTTCGGGGTTTCCAACCTTCCCTACTGGCCTGATGTCGGAAACCCGCCGCAAAACACCATCATCGGCGGCGCCAGCCTCTGGGTCCTGGGCGGCCACTCGGCCGAGGATTACAAGGGCGTGGCGAAGTTCATGAACTTCTTGTCGCTGCCCATGGTTCAGGCCTATTGGCACGCCTATACGGGCTACGTTCCCATCACCAAAGGCGCCTACGAACTGATGAAGAACGTCAAGTTCTACAACGACTACCCGGGCCGCGACATCCCGATCCTTCAGATGGGCGGCAAGGCGCCGACGGCGAACTCGAAGGGCTTGCGCTTCGGCAGTTTCGTGCAGACCCGCGCTATCATCTACGAGGAGCTGGAAGCCATTTTCGCCGGCAAGAAGACGGCGAAACAGGGGCTGGACGACGCCGTCGCGCGCGGCAACAGATTGCTGCGCAAGTTCGAGAAAGCCAGCAATTGATGTTGTCCCCATAAGGCCCAGGAACCGTCCGCCCTTGTGGCGGGCGGTTCCCGCCCGGCCTGCTATGATCCTGGGTACTAGGCCTCGACCCGATCTCGAGCCATGGAAAAGCGCGTCGTCTTTCGGAGCCGGGTGCTCCCGTACATCCTTGTAGCGCCGCAGATCGCGGTCACGCTGATCTTCTTCATCTGGCCGGCGAGCCAGGCGCTGTACCAGTCGCTGCTGATTGAGGACCCCTTCGGCCTGAAATCGGAGTTCGTCTGGTTCGAGAATTTCGCGGATCTCTTCGCCGAACCTCAGTATCTGACGTCGATACAGGTGACAGCCGTGTTCAGCGTCAGCGTGGCGTTGTTGGCCCTGTCCACTGCGCTCTTTCTGGCGGTCCAGGCCGATCGCGTAATCCGCGGCGCGACGGCCTACAAGATTCTGTTGATCTGGCCTTATGCCGTGGCGCCGGCGGTGGCGGGCGTGTTGTTCCTGTTCCTGTTCAATCCGACGGTCGGCATTTTCGTCTTCGCCCTGCGCGGCCTCGGCATGGACTGGAACCATTCACTGAACGGAAACCAGGCCATGGCCCTGGTGATCTTCGCCGCTGCGTGGAAGCAGATCTCATACAATTTCTTGTTCTTTCTGGCCGGCCTGCAGGCGATCCCCAAGTCGCTGATCGAGGCGGCGGCGATCGACGGCGCGGGTCCGGCACGCCGGTTCTGGACCATTATTTTCCCGCTGCTGACTCCGACCACCTTCTTCCTGGTCGTGGTCAACGTGGTCTACGCCTTCTTCGACACATTCGGCATCATCCATCAAATCACCGAAGGCGGGCCCGCCGGGGCCACAAACATCCTGGTCTACAAGGTCTTCCATGACGGCTTCCTGGCGCTCGACCTTGGCGGCTCGGCGGCGCAGTCCGTTGTGCTGATGGCGATCGTGATTGCGCTCACCGTATTTCAGTTCCGCTACATCGAGCGCAAGGTGCATTACTGATGGTTCAGCACCGCCCGCTTCTCACCGTCATGACCCACGCGATCCTCCTGATCGGGATGGTGATCCTCGCCTTCCCGATTTACATGGCCTTCGTCGCCTCGACCCACGATCTAAAGGCGATCCTTCAGGTGCCCATGCCGCTGCTTCCCGGAGAGCACTTTGTGGAGAATTATGTTCAAGCAATGTTCGGCGGGACCAAGGCGGTGGGAATACCGGTCGGCCGGATGATGCTGAACAGCCTGATCATGGCGCTCGGCATCACGGTGGGAAAGATCGCGATCTCGATTATTTCGGCCTACGCCATCGTCTATTTCCGCTTTCCCTTCCGCATGTTCTTCTTTTGGATGATTTTTATCACCCTCATGCTGCCTGTGGAGGTACGCATCCTGCCGACCTACAAGGTGGTCTCGGATCTCGGTATGCTTGACACTTATGCCGGGCTGACCCTGCCGCTCATCGCCTCGGCCACGGCCACCTTCCTGTTCCGCCAGTTCTTCATGACCGTGCCCGACGAGTTGGCCGAGGCCGCGCGCGTCGATGGCGCGGGGCCCATGCGGTTCTTTCTCGACATCCTCTTGCCGCTGTCGCGCACCAACATCGCCGCACTTTTCGTGATCCTGTTCATCTATGGCTGGAACCAATATCTCTGGCCGCTCCTGATCACCACCGACCAGGACATGTACACCATGCTCATCGGCATCAACCGCATGCTGTCGGTCGGCGACACGCAGGCGGAGTGGCATATCATCATGGCGACCACCATGTTGGCCATGCTGCCGCCGGTGGTCGTGGTCCTGGTGATGCAGCGTCAGTTCGTCAAGGGTCTGGTGGAGACCGAGAAATAGGCATGACCCGGAGCCTTCATCATGGCTGAGATCGAGCTTCGCAAGGTTCACAAATCCTACGGCGAGACGGCGGTCATCCACGGAGTGGACTGCGGCATAGCCGACGGCGAATTCCTGGTCATCGTCGGCCCTTCGGGCTGCGGCAAGTCGACGCTTCTACGTATGATCGCCGGGCTGGAGACCATCACCGAGGGTGAGATCGCCATCGGCGGCCGCGTGGTCAACGATCTGGAGCCGGCCGAGCGCGACATCGCCATGGTGTTCCAGAACTACGCGCTCTATCCGCATATGACCGTCTACAACAACATGGCCTATGGCCTGAAGATCCGCAGCCTGCCCAAGGCCGAGATCGAGGCGCGCGTGCAGAAAGCCGCGGCCATGCTCGAACTCAGTGAGTTCCTGCCGCGCAGGCCGCGTCAGCTCTCCGGCGGGCAGAGGCAGAGGGTGGCCATGGGCCGGGCCATCGTGCGCGAGCCGAGCGTGTTCCTGTTCGACGAGCCGCTCTCGAACCTGGACGCCAAGCTGCGCGTGCAGATGCGCCTGGAGATCAAGAAGCTGCAGCAGGACCTGGGTATCACCAGCGTCTACGTCACCCACGATCAGGTCGAGGCCATGACGCTGGGCCACCGGCTCATGGTGCTCAACGAGGGAGTGGTGGAGCAGTTGGGCTCGCCGCTCGAGCTCTACGAGCGCCCGGCCAGCCTTTTCGTCGCCGGCTTCATCGGCTCGCCGGCCATGAATTTGCTGAGTGCCCGGATCGACGGAGAGGGCGCTCGGGTCGCGCTGCCGGGCGGCGACAGCCTGGCCCTGCCGCCGGGTTTCGCTTCCCTGGCCGGGCGTAACGTGACCCTCGGCATCCGTCCGGAACACCTGGAGGTCGCCTCGGACGGGCAGGAGGTGGCGCACTTCATCGCCGAGGTGACCGAGCAACTGGGCGCCGATACGATCATCCACGGGCACTTCGGCGACGATCGCGCGGACCTGACCGTACGCCTGCAAGGCACCCGGCACCTGAGCGAGGGGGAAGTGCTGCCGCTGGCCGTCGATCCGGCGCAGTTGCATCTCTTCGATCCCGAAACCGGGGTCCGCCTGGGCGGGGCATGAACCGCCGGCCGTCGCAGGGAGCGCGCCCTCGATGAAGCTTATCCAGGTCTCCGATCTGCATTTCATCCCCCCGGGCCAGCGTCTCTTTGGCCTCGATCCCCGCGCGCGGCTCGAAGCCGCCATCGCCGACATCAACGAGAATCACGGCGATGCGGAGATTTGCCTCTTCACGGGGGATCTGGCCGATGGGGGCGCGCCGGAATCCTACGAGTCCCTGCGCCAGGCGCTCACGGCCTTGCGCATTCCCTGCCGGCTCCTGATCGGCAACCACGACGACCGGGACAACTTCCTCCGCGCCTTTCCCGAGGCCCCGCGCGATGAGGGCGGTTTCGTGCAGTCGGTGGTCTCCAACGCCGCCTGCGATCTGATCCTGCTGGACACCCACGAGCCGGGCATCCACGCCGGGCGCTTCTGCGCCCAGCGCCAGGACTGGCTGCGCGCGCGCCTAAACGAGGCCGCCGGCCGCCCCGTCTACCTCTTCATGCACCACCCGCCGTTCGATATCGGGATTCCCTCCCTGGACCGCATCGGGCTCCTGGACAAGGCGGGATTTGCCGCCGCGCTGGATGGGGCGGCGAACATCCAGCATCTCTTCTTCGGCCACGTGCACCGGCCCATAAGCGGCTCCTGGCGGGGCATACCCTATTCCTGCCTGCGCTCGCTGGTGCATCAGGTGCCGCTCGATTTCGTCACGGTCGAGCCCGTGCCCTACGACCTGGCGCCGCCGGCCTACAACGTGATCCTGATCGGGGACGGCGTGACCGTGGTCCACCATCACGATTTTATGGACGACAGCCGCCTGCCGCCCGGGCAGGCGCGCTACACGAAAGCGGAGTGAGCGGAACCTGTATCGCGTCAGGCCGCGGTGGGGGGCTCCGGGGCGGTTTGGGCGGCGATCATAAATGCGTCTGCAGCACGAATGTGTAGGCCAAGTTCAGCACCACCCAGGATGCCCCCGCCGCGGGCGGCAGCAAAAGCCAACGCCACCAGCGGCCCGAAAACATCCAAATAAATAGAAAATAGACAGCGGCTTGGAACGCCAGCGCGAGTACCGCATCTCCGGCGAGCCACAGGGGCGTGCGGTAGTGCGTGCCGGCGAAAACCTCGGAAACGATCCCCCAGCCCCAAAAATAGACATAGTGAATCGTGAAGATGGGCAACAGGTAGACTGAGAAAGAGGCGGCCAGGGCCTTACGGTTCAGCGCCATGAAATGGCTCCATATCGACGAGACTCGGTACTACGCCGCGGCGGGGAGATCCAGGCCCATGGCCGCGAGATCGGCGGCGAGGCGCTCGATCTGGGCGGCGTCGAGGGCGACCAGCGGCGGCCGCACCTTGGCCCAGGCCGCCTGGCCGCTTTGGCGCGCCAGCAGGCCCTTCATCGCCGGAATGGGCGGGTACTTGCTGATGGTCAGGCGCAGGGCGGTCAGGCGTTCCTGCAGCGCATCGGCCTCTGCGTCCCGCCATTTCGCATAGAGTTCCGCCGACTGCGGGGCCAGTAGGTTGACCGTGGCCGACATGCAGCCCGGCCCGCCCAGGCGCAGGGTGGGGAGCAGAAACTCCTCCGAGCCGGCGAAAACGTCGAAGCCGGGGAAAGTCTCGATCATGGCGGAGATGTTGCCCCAATCGCCGGAAGAGTTCTTGAGCCCGACCACGTTGTCCGGATAGGCCGCGATCAGGCGCCCGATCAACTCGAGGCTCATGTCGAGCGCGGTCATCTTGGGGAAATGGTAGATGTAGAGTTTGAGCGCCGGGTCGCCGATGCGCTCGATGGTCTCGGCATAGGCCGCGTAGAGGCCCTCGTCGTTGACGCCCTTGTAGTAGAACGGCGGCAATACCAAGACCCCGGCCGCGCCGATCTCCATGGCTTTCTTCGACAGGCGCACAGTATCGGGCACCGCGCAGCAGCCGGTGCCGACGACGAGCTTCTCCGGCAAGTCCGTTTCGGCCAGGGCGTCCAGCAGGCCCAGGCGCTCGTCCAGGGTGAAGGAGTTGGCCTCCCCGGTCGTGCCCAGGCACACGATGCCGTCGCAGCCCTCATGGAGCAGCCAGCGGTAATGGCGGATCACCGCCTCGGGATCGGGGCTGAGATCGTCCTTGAGCGGGGTCAGCGCGGCGGCGAAGACCCCGCGCGGGCGGGCGGTCGTGGGCTCGGCCATCGCGGGCCTCCCTTGTCTGGGCCGCCCTCTATAGCCGCTCGCGCCCGCCGTGAAAAGCCGGGGCCGGGGCGCGCGCCTACGGCAGGGCCTGGCGCAGCTTGTCGGCGTGGGAGTTGAAGAAGCGCCGCTCCAGCACCACGGCCCGGGGCGGGGCCTCGTTGCCGTAGTACGCCTCGTTCAACGCGTCCCGGCTGAAGATCTTGGCGCCCTCCAGCGCGCCGCCGCCGAACAGCCCCACCGCGCGCGAGAAGGCATAGATATCCTCGCCCAGATTGGTGGTGGTCGAGACCTCCACCCCTTTGCCATAGGGGCCGAGCGCCACCGAGGCGTCCGCGCCCAGCTTGAACTCGTTGCCGAGCAGGGCCTCGACCGCGCCCTCGTTCATGAGCGTGAAGACCACCTCCGAAACCTGTCCGCCGATCTGGAAGCCGATGCTGCCGGCGGCGAGGGTATAGAAGGCCGGCGCGCTCCAACTGCCGTCGGAACCGCGCACCATCAGGACGCCCGAGCCTGCCTCGGCGCCGATGATGAACCCGCCCTTGACCAGCTCCGGGATGATCAGGACACCGCGGGCCCGCTCCACATAGCTCCTGAGTTCGGATATGACCTGATCGTTCAGCATGCGCTCGATGGAAAAGCGCGACTCCTCGACCAACTCCTCGGCCGTGCTTGCTGCAGCGGCCGGCCGGGCCAGTGTGATGAGCAAGAGGCTAAGCGCCAGCAGGACCAGAAGGCCGAGCCGCTGTCCCGCCGCGCGTTTAGGCATGAGTCTCGTCATGGAAGCTTCTCCGTTCGCTGGTTGCCACGCGAACCCAGGGGGTTCCCCCGCGGGGCGCACGAATCGGATTCGTTTACGGATTCTATCACGGGCGGGGGGCTTGGCGAGACTTGGTATCAGTCCCGTCGCGTCGGCGCGTGGTTGACCTGACAGACGCGCCAGACGCCGTCCACCTGGGGCGCATGGCTGCCCGGGGCGCCGGTGATGTGGTCCAGGCGCGTAAGCGCATAGTTGTCGATGGCGAAGGCAAGCGCCCGCTCCGCATCGATGCCGAGCGCCAGGGCCAAGGCCGCGCGGATCGTGCCGCCGTGGCTGATCGCGACGATGTCCCGGCCCGCGTGCTCGGCCGAGAGGCGCTGGACCGTGGCCGAGACCCGCTCGACCACGTCGGCGAAGCTTTCCCCGCCGGGCGGGGCTTCCGTGGCCGGGGCCAGCCAGAAACGATGCCAGTCCCCATCCCGGCGCGCCTCCAACTCCTCGTTGGTCAGCCCCTGCCAAGCCCCGAAATGCTGCTCGGCCAGTTCCGGCTCGGCGCGCGGGACGGGTGCCGTGCCGTCGGGCAGGTGAGCGATGATGGCTTGGGCCGTCAGTTGCGTGCGCGAGAGGTGGCTGGTTAGCCAGACCGCACCCGCCGGCAGGAGTCCGGCCAGCGCGCTTGTCGTGGCCGTATGGGAACAGTCGCAGTCGGGATCGTCCTGGCCATAGATGCGCCCGCCGTGGTTGATCACGGGCGCATGGCGGATCCACCACCAGCGGGTCGTGGTGCCCTGGGGCTTGTTCATAACGCGGCCGCCACGGCGAGCAGGATCGCCGTCTCCGCCGCCTGTTCGCTGGCGCCCAGGACGTCGCCCGTATAGCCGCCGATCTGGGCCCGCGCGATAAACGCCAGGGCGCCAGCCGCCAGGCCGCCGACCACCAGCACCAGCAGTCCGGTTCCAAAGCCAAGCGTCAGCCAGGCCACGACGGCCGCGATCCCGGCCGCCGCCCCGGCGTGGCCTGCTTCTGGCCGGCCCACCTCGGCGGCCAGGCCGTCGGGGCGTGCCAGCGGCAACTGCCGCATGATGACGGGAAGCGCCGCGCGCGCCGCGCAATGGGCGGCGATAAGCGCCAAGGCCACCAGGCCGGGCTCGGCGATCTCGGCCAGCGCCGAGGCGCGCAGCCCCACCGAGAGCAACAGCGCCAGCACGCCGAAGACGCCGGTCCGGCTGTCGCGCATGATCTCCAGTTTCCGTTCGCGCTCGAAGGCCCCGGCGAAACCATCGGCCGTATCGCTCAGGCCGTCCTCGTGCAGCGCACCGGTAATCAGCGCGGTCACCCCGACGGCGATCAGGCCGCAGGCCAGCGAGGGCAAGGCCAGCCTATCACAGAGCCAGAAGGCCGCCGCCCCGGTCAGTCCGATCAGGACTCCGGCCAGGGGATAGGTCCGGGTGGCGCGGGCGAGGTCACCCTCTTCCTGCTCGTCCGCGGGACCGAGCGGCAGGCGCGTCAAGGTGCCGAGGGCGACCTTAAGATCGCGCCACCAGGGCGTCAGCTTATCCAAAGAATCCATCGTGCGGGTGCCGGGCCGCATCGCGCAGCCTGTTTCCTGTGGTTTTCCCGGGCCGTTTATAGGACAGTTGCGCCCCTGCGAAAACCGCATGAGGAAACGCCGGCCGTGCCCGGCATCGGGGAGGGTTCAAGATCATGTCCCAGGACCGGCCGCTGGCCACATTGGACGAGGTGCGCGCACTGATTGCCGAGCTGCCGGGCCCGGACCCGGACGCCGCCGCCGCGGCCAAGGCACGGGAGTCCCAGCTCACCAAGCCGGCCGGCGCCCTGGGCCGCCTGGAATCGCTGGCCGAATGGCTGGCCACCTGGCAAGCGCGTCATCCCCCGCGCATCGAGCGGCCGCACGCGGCCGTCTTCGCCGGCAACCACGGCATCGCGGCCAAGGGAGTCTCGGCCTATCCCGCCGACGTCACCAAACAGATGGTCCGGAACTTCATCGAGGGCGGGGCCGCGGTCAATCAGCTTTGCGCCGTGGCGGGCGCGGAATTGCGCGTCCACGAGATGGGGCTGGACGACCCCACGCGCGATTTCAGCGAAGGCCCGGCCATGGAGGAGGAAGGCTGCGCCCGGGCCATCGCCTACGGCATGATGGCGGTGGAGGAGGGAATCGACCTGCTGGCGCTGGGCGAGATGGGCATCGGCAACACGAGCAGCGCGGCGGCCCTCTGCCTTGCCCTGTTCGGCGGTCAGGCGACCGACTGGACCGGGCGCGGCACCGGCATCGACGATGCGCGCCTGGCGCAGAAGACCAACCTCATCGAGGCGGCGGTGGAAAAGCACCGCGCGGCCCTCGGCGATCCGCTGGAGGTGCTGCGCCATCTGGGCGGCTTCGAGTTGGCGGCGATCCTGGGCGCGGTGATCGCGGCGCGCTTGGCGCGCGCGCCGGTGATCCTGGACGGCTACGCCTGTACCGCCGCGGCAGCGGTGCTTCACGCCATGGATGGCGGTGCGCTCGGTCATTGCCTGGTCGCCCATGTCTCGGTCGAGCCGGGCCATAAGCGCCTGCTCGAACGGCTGGATAAGCGTGCGTTGTTCGATTTCGACATGCGCCTGGGCGAGGCCTCGGGCGCGGTGCTGGCGATTCCCCTGCTCAAGGCGGCCTGCGCTTGCCATGGCGGCATGGCGACCTTCGCCGAGGCCGAGGTCAGTGGACCGGCCTAATTTTCCTTGAAAGAATAAGGATCAGCTGCGGCTGGCCACCCGGTGGCGCGCCAGGGCGTCGGACAGGGCGCGGGCTGATTCGTCGCGGCTCACGCCCTCGGTCAGCATGTGGTCCAGCAGATGCCCCTGATAGAGCGTGATGCCGAGCGACTGGCCGAACTCCAGCGCGTGCTCCGAATCACAGCGGGCCAGGATGATCCGCTCGCAGCCCACCTTGCGCGCGGCCTCGCGCAAGAACTCCCCGCGTGGGCCGTCCAGCTGATCGCCCAGGTCGGCGCTCCAGAACAGCTTGACCAGGTCCACCCCCAGCTTCTCGCGGTCGATGAGCGGCAAGGAGAAGTGGGACATGCCGTCGAGGCAGAATCTGTAGCCGCGCTCGCGCAGGAAGTCGCGGGCGAAAAGAAAGTTCGCCAGGTCCGCATAGATGTCGATGAGCTGAAGTTCGATCACGATTCCCCTGCGCGCCTGCTTGTTCAGCACATCGTCGAAATCCAGGAAGTGCGGTGAGATCAGGGTGGAGATATTGAGGTTCAGGCTGAAGGGTTTGGCGAGCACATTCCGGTCCACGTGGGACAGGTAATTGAGCACCCGCCGGTCGAGATGCTGGGTCAGGTCCTGGAACAGCCAGGGGTTGGCGTAGAGGTTGATGGTCGGCATCAAAGTGCGCCGCAGTGACTCGATGGAGGTGTAGATCTCGGAGTAAACCGCCTCGGGCTTGCGGTCGGAGGTCATGGCGCAGATCGACTGCTGCCGGATCATGGTGGAGAGGTCGGCCTGGGCGATGGCGGTCTCGATCACCGCCAGATTATGTGGATCGAGCGGGTGGCTGGGCTGCGAGTCCTGCGAGTCCTCAATGAGTTCCGGCATGGTCTCCTCGGCCTCTTGCCGCTCGCACCGGTCCAAGGTCTCCCGCGCCACGTGCAGGAACTTGCCATAGTCCTTCTCCAGGTCATACCACTCGCAAAAGGGCTTGCGGCCGTCCTCGTCGTACTTGAGCAGGGGATCGTCGCTGAACAGGTAGCGCAGGTGAAGCACCGCCTCGTCCATATCGGCGACCGTGGCGCCGTTGCAGATCACCACCAGGTCATCGTCGAACAGCCGGAAGACAGTGCCCTCGAAGGCCTTGATCAGATGTTCGAAGGTTGTGACGGCGATGCGCAGGTGGTGGTCACGCCGGTTGTATGGGCGCAGCGCGGAGAGCCGCACAAGCACGGCGCGGCGTCCTGAGGTGAATTTCTTCAGGCGCTCGACATAGTCAAGAAAGGCGACTTCCTGACTGATCGGCGCCGGCTGGGCGCTTGGCTTCATGACCTTGCCGATGACCTCTTCCCGAAGGCGGCGGACAGCCGCCTCCGCGCGCCCAGTGTGCGGTTTCGTGGTTGAAAAACCCTGAATTTTAGGAGTTTAGGAAGGTGTTCACGGGCACTCGCGATGCGCGTGCCGGGGGTGCGGTGTGGGGCCGGGTGAAACGTGCTTAAGCCAAATTTAATGACAAAAGCGGAATGATGGACCTGACCCGCCCGACGAGGCCTCTATCCCCGCAAGGCGGTTTCCAGGGCCAAGGCGAGTGCAGGGACCGATCACGTGACCGAGGCGATTCAGCCCCCTATCAACCTTCTCGAAGAGCCGGGACGGCGTTATCCGGCAACCATGAGCCCGACGCCCGGTTCTGGCGAAGCTGCCTCCCCGGTCCCGAGCGCCCCAACGCGGCACTGGCCGGTGGTGGCCATTCTGGGGGTGGTCGTGGTGACGCTTTTCGCCGTCGTCTCCCAGCGCGAACTTTTCGACCTCGTGGGGACCGCGGCGCTCTTCGCCGCCCTGTTCCTCGGCCCCGTTATGGCGATCGCCTCGATGGTTCGCCACCGCCGGGACGAGCGGGCGCTGGCCGAAATCGAATTGCTCTGGTGCGAGACCAGCGAGGCGCTGGGCCAGCAGCGGGCCTTGCTCCGGCGCATCGTGGACGCCCAACCCACTGGCATATCCATCATCGACGCCGAAGGGCGCTGCCGTTTCGCCAACAAGACCGCGGCCCGCCGGGCGGGGCACGAGCCGGCCGAGATGCTCGGCCAGGTCATCGAGGCCCTTTGGCCGGGTGAGCAGGCGGCGGCCGTGCGCACGGCCAATCTGGCCGCTCTCGAAAGCGGCCTGCCCCAGCAGCAGCGGATCGAGGTGGAACTGGATGACCAGAAGCGCGTGCTGCTGACCGATCATGTTCCCCTCGCCGCGGCGGCCGGACTGCCGCTCGGCGTGCTGGTCATCGAACGCGATGTCAGCCTCCGGGTGGCCGAGCGCAAGCGGCACGCCGAGACCCGCGAAGCGGTAGTCGAGGCCTTGACCGGCACGGTCGACCAGCGGGACCCTTATGCCGCACATCATGCCCTAAGGGCTGGCGCGCTTGCCGAGCAGCTGGCCGAAGACATGGGCGATGAGCCGGCCGTGCGGCGGACGGCGCGCAACGCGGGCAATCTGCTTACGCTCGGCAAGATGCTGGTGCCCGAGGTCATGCTGACCCACCAGGCGGGGCTCTCGCCCGCCGAGTGCCGGCAGGCCCACGTCAGCCTGGAGTCCAGTATCGATCTGCTCCACGGACTGGACCTGGATGGCCCGGTGGCCGACACCCTGCGTCAGCTCGAGGAACGGGTCGACGGCCGGGGCATGCCGCTGGGACTGGCAGGCACCGAGATCCTGCCGAGTGCGCGCATACTGAAGGTGGCCAACAGCTTTCTCGGGCTCATGGGGCGGCACCCCGGCAGTCCGGGCATGAGCGTGGACGAGGCGCTGGCCGAGCTGCGCCGCTACGCGGGCGTGCTCTACGATCCGGAGGTGATCGAGGCGCTCGCGTGTCACCTGGACGAAGGCGGCCGGACCACCTGGCAGCCGATCGACCGGCCAGAAACCCCGGATCCCTTCGGAAACTGAGCCTTTCTCGTTTCCGTTGCCCCTGGCGCCCGGGGGCGATTCCTCTGATAAACTACCCTAAGCCGCCTTTAGGTATTAGCCGGAAGGATTTCCCGTGGACCTTGACACTGTTTCCGGGGACCAGCGCCAGGACGAGAGTGCGGCCCGCGTTCCCACGGGAGTGCGGGCCTATGCCATTGGCGACATTCATGGCTGCATCGATCAGCTGCGCGCGCTGCGCCGGAAGATACTGGAAGATTCGGCGCGGGCCGAGGAAGGCCGGGCGAAGAGCCGGCGGCGGGTCGTGGTCTATCTGGGCGATTACATCGACCGGGGCCCGGATTCGCGCGGCGTCATCGACCTCTTGCTCGGGGAACCGCTGCCCGGCTTCGAAAGCGTCCATCTGCTGGGCAATCACGAGCAATTCATGCTCCGGTTTCTGGAGGGTGCGGCGGAACCCATGAAGGATCCAATGTTTTGGGCGATGATGAACGGCGGGGACGCGACCTGGCGCAGCTACGGGATTGACCCGCTGGCCGCGCGCGAGGCGCCCGATACCGTCGATTGGCTGCGGGCGGAGCTGTCGGCGCTGGTGCCCGGCGAGCACAAGGCCTTCCTCTCCGGCCTGAAATTGAGCCACGAGGAGGGCGACTACCTTTTCGTCCACGCCGGCGTTCGTCCGGGGATTCCGCTCGAGGAGCAGAGTCCGCAGGACCTGATATGGATCCGCGAGTCCTTCCTCAACTCACCGGCCGATCACGGAAAGATCGTGGTGCATGGCCATTCGGCCAGCCATGAACCCGAACTCATGGCCAACCGGATCGGCATCGATACGGGCGCCTGCTACGGCGGGCCCTTGACCGCGCTCGTGCTCGAGGGCGCGGAGCAGCGCCTCCTCCAGGCCCGATAGATTAGCTAGGCGATCATCTCCGCGATATAGCCCGGCAGCGCGAAGGCGCGGAGGTGCACCTCGGGCGTGTAGTATCTCGTCTCGATCTCCGCCGCCTCGAGGCGGGCGCTCAGGGTCTCGACCGCCGCCCGCCGCAGCTCGGCGTTGTCCGTGCCCCAGCCAAAGGCCATGGGCCCGCCCACGTAGGTGGGCACGGTCGCCAGATAACAGGCGGCGTCGGTGAAGATGGCCTTGAAGATGCCGAGCGTCTGCGACAGCTCCTCGCGCTGCAGGAAGGGTACCCCGTTCTGCGTCACCAGGATGCCACCCGGCGCCAGGCAGGCCTTGCAGCTCTCGTAGAAGTTCCGGGTGAACAGCACCTCGCCCGGGCCGATGGGGTCGGTCGAGTCCACGATCATGACGTCGAAGCGCTCCTGGCAGTTGGCGACGAAGTCCACGCCGTCGGCGATCACCAGATCGGTGCGCGGGTCCTCGAAGGCCTTGCCGCAGATCGAACCGAGATATGTCTTGGCAAGCTCGATGACGCCGGGGTCGATCTCAACCATGGTGGCCTGCTCGATGGCGCGGTGCTTGAGCACCTCCTCCAGCATGCCGCCGTCGCCGCCGCCGATGATCAGTACCCGGCGCGCCGAGCCGTGGGCCAGGATCGGCAGGTGGGCGAGCATCTCGTGATAGATGAACTCGTCGCCTTCGGTGGTCTGCACGACGCCGTCGAGCGTCATCACCCGCCCGAAGGAGGGGTTCTCGAAGATCACGATGCGCTGATACTCGGTCCGGCTGTCGTAGAGAACGTTCGAGGCCTTGAGCCGGATGCGGAAATCCCCGTGCAGGGTTTCCTCGACCCAACGGGTCACGTGATCCGGCCTCGCAGGTGTTCCGTGACCGCCAGGCGCGCCGGTTTGAAGGCTTCGCGCAGCACCTCGACCGCCGCCTGCGGCTTGGTGTCGCCGCACATGAAGACGTCGAAGGCCGCATAGCCCAACTCCGGCCAGGTGTGGACGCTTATGTGGGACTCGGCCAGCACCGCCACCCCGGAGACGCCCGCGTTCGGCGTGAAGTGGTGCAGATGGATGTGCAGCAGGGTAGCGCCCGCCGCCGCGACGCACTCCCTCAGGGTTTCTTCGATTTGCTCCATGTCGTCCAGGCGCTCGGCCTCCCACAGGTCGACGATCAAGTGGGTGCCGGCGTAGCGCACGCCGTCGCGTTCGACGAAGAAATCCTTGCGCTCGTCGCCGTCCTCCGCGGGTTTGTAGACTCCCGTGGAGACTTCTCTGTGGGCTGTTCTTGGCTCGAGATCCAAGTCCATCCCCAATCGAAAGAGGGCCTGCGTTTTTGGCATCACCCGTCCTCCCCAAGCAGCAGATGACCAGATACGTCTGGGCGGCCCGATATGCTGAATCTCAGGGCAAATTGCAAGCAGAATCACCATGCATGCCGCCCGTGGGAGCCCTGCCCTCACGGCATGGGAAAAGCGGTTCATTTCCCGGCTCCGGGCGCGATCCGCCAGGCTCCCGAGGACCTTCTTCCAGAGGAATTTCGCTTGCGCCCTCCGGGTGGGTAGACTAGGCGAAGCGGCGGACAAAGCGCAGGGGGGCTCAAGGCCTTGGGCGGGATCGATCTGGACGGCTATTTCCATGCCGAGATGGCGGAGCACGCCGCCGTCGCGGCGGCGGTGGGCGAGGCCCTGGCCGGACCCTTCGCGCGCCTGGTCCAGGTCTCGGCCCGGGCGCTGGAGGCGGGCGGCAAGATCCTCTTTTTCGGCAATGGCGGCAGCGCGGCCGACGCCCAGCACTTGGCCACCGAACTCAGCGTGCGCTACCTGAGCGACCGGGCGCCTATCGCGGGCCTGGCGCTGACCACGGACAGCTCGGCACTCACCGCCATCGGCAATGACCTGGGTTTCGACCAGCTCTTCGCCCGCCAGATCAGGGCGCTGGGGAAGCCGGGGGACGTGGCCCTGGGGATCACCACCTCGGGTAAGAGCCGCAACGTGATCCTGGGGCTCGAAGCCGCCCGCGAGCTGGGGCTCGTGGCGGCGGCGCTCGCCGGGCGGGACGGCGGCGATCTCAAGGGCCTGGCCGATCCGCTCCTGATCGTGCCTTCCGAAAGCACCGCGCGGATCCAGGAAATGCACATTACTCTGGGACAGATGCTCTGCGGGGCGCTGGAGCAGGAGCTGGGACTGGTATGATGGCTGGGCGGTGGATAGGCATGGAGGCTCTGACGGAATGACCGATGGCGCGGACCTGGCGGCCCGGCTGGAGGCTCTCGCCCAGGCCCGGGTGCTGATCGTGGGCGATGTCATGCTCGACCGCTTCGTCTACGGGGCGGTGGACCGGGTCTCCCCCGAGGGTCCGGTCCCGGTGCTCCGGGTGGAGCGCGAGGCGGTCATGCTGGGCGGGGCCGGCAACGTGCTGCGCAACCTCTCCGCCCTCGGGGTGGCCGGGGCTCTCGTCGCCGTCATTGGCGAGGATGCTGCCGGCGCCCGTCTGGCCGAGTTGGCGGGCGATCTGCCGGGCGCGGAGGACGGGCTGATTCAGGCGCCCAACCGCCCGACCACCATCAAGGAACGTTACATCGCCGCCGGCCAGCAGCTCCTGCGTGCCGACCGCGAGACGCGTGGGGCGCTGGCGCCCGACGTGGCGGGACAGGTCCTGGAGGCCGTCTGTGCCCGGCTCCTGGACGGCGAGAAACCCGTGGGGGCCTTGGTGCTCTCCGACTACGGCAAGGGTGTGCTCGACGACGTAACGATCCGCGCGCTGATTGCGGCGGCCGGGGAGGCCGGCTGCCCGGTCGTGGTCGATCCCAAGGGCCGTGACTACGGCCTTTACCGGGGCGCGAGCCTGGTCACGCCGAACCGGCGCGAGCTCGCCGAGGCCACCGGCCTGCCCACGGGCGAGGATGACGAAGTGGTCGCCGCGGCCCGGGCGCTTATCGAGGACGCCGGGGTGGCGGCGGTGCTCGCCACGCGTAGCGAACGGGGTATGACCCTGGTCGCCACTCGGGCCGATCGGAGCACAGTGGATACCTGGCATATTCCAGCCTCCGGGCGGGAGGTCTACGATGTCTCCGGCGCCGGGGATACGGTGGCCGCGGTGCTGGCGGCGGGCTTGGCCGCTGGCATCGGGCTCGAGGATTCGGCGCGTCTGGCCAATGCGGCGGCGGGTATCGTGGTGGGCAAGCTGGGCACCGCCGTGGTGGGCCGGGACGAGTTGCGCCGGTCGCTGCTTGCCTCGGACCTGATGGCGGCCGAGGCCAAGGTGGTGGATTTCGAGACGGTGGTCGCGCAGGCGGCGCGCTGGCGCGAGGCCGGACTGGTGGTGGGCTTCACCAACGGCTGTTTCGACCTGCTGCATCCGGGTCACATCTCGCTCTTCGAGCAGGCGCGGGGCGCTTGCGACTATCTGATCGTGGGGCTCAACAGCGACGCCTCGGTCCAGCGCCTCAAGGGTGCGGGGCGGCCTGTGCAGGCCGAGGCCGCGCGCGCCGCGGTGCTGGCCTCGCTCGCCAGCGTGGACCTGGTGGTGGTCTTTTCCGAGGAAACCCCCATCAAGCTGATCGAGGCCTTGAAGCCCGATGTACTGATCAAGGGCGCGGATTATCGCGAGGATCAGGTGGTGGGCGCCGATATCGTGAAAGCCCACGGCGGCCGGGTGCTGCTGGCCGAACTCACGCCCGGCCATTCGACCTCCGAGACGATCCGCAAGCTCTCGGGCTAGCCGCCCGATCCCGGGAGGGCCGTAAAACGCCGTGATAGATGGCGGGCTTTAGAAGTACGAGCCGTAGAGCAGCAGAAGAACCGGCGCCAGGCAGAGCGCCCCGAGCCCGATATAAAACAGCGCGTTGAAGGGCTTGGAGATGGCTCCCTGGCTGTAGAGGCGCGAGAAGGCACGCCGTTCCGGTCCCATCAGGAAGACCAGATAAAAGCGCCGCTTGCCGAAGGGAACCGAGCGCCGTAGCTCGAGCGAGTGCTTGGCGATGCCGCGCGCGCCGAACATGGCTTTGATCGCATCGCGTTGCTCTCCGGTGAAACTGGCGGCGGTCTCGGGGTTTATGCGCTTGAAATAGTGTTCGAGAAAGGCGTCGGTCGAACTATCTGCCTCCCGGGCCTGTGAGGCCGGCGCCGGGTTGAAGTCGGTCTTGATAAGTCCCTGCTGCTCGATGGCGGGGTTTGAGGCTTGTGACACTCCTGTGCTCCCTGGTTGATCTTCTTGATACGATTAGGCATTTTCGCCCAGCCACACTTGCCAAAGGGTTAAGCGCGCCAAGGCAATATTCGTCTCGAATTTGATGCAATCGGCCTGGTTGTGGCCGGGGTGCCCGTATCTGCCGGGCGTTTCAGTGCCTTGGCCAGAATCAAGACGAGTCGGGGGGGTGGCCGTGCAACTACTTGGCGCAGGTGATTTCCTGGAATCCGTCGCAGACGAACTTGGCGCAGACCCGGTTCTCCCCCAGGACGATGGTGGGAAAGAGCGAGCCGATGTTCTCGTCCACGGTCCAGGCCGCGGCCCGGTTGAAGCCGCGCACCTTGCACCAGGCCTGGGCCGCGGGCTCGCCGCAATCCTTGTCCCAGTTGAAGCAGAAATTGAGCCGGTAGATCTCGTGCACCGGGAAGATGAAGGTCTGGCTCGCCACCGAAGCGCTCGTGCCCGGCTTAACCTCGGGCACCACCTTGGGCTCCAGCTTGGGCATGGCCAGCTGAATCTGGCCGGGGGCGGGCTCGGTCTTGGCCGGTGCCGGCTCGAAGATCTTTGCCTTGGCCGCTGGGGGTTCGGGGCTCGCCGCTGGCGTAGGCACGGCCTTGGCCTCCTGGACCGTGGCGGCTTCGGGCTGGGCGGGCGCGCCCTTGGCGGGCTCGGCCCAGATGATCTCCGCTTCGGGCTGTCCGGGCGGGGCGACCTTTGGCCGAGGGGCCGCGGGTTCGGCCGCAGCGGTCTCGGGCGGCGCGGCGGGCTGAATGGGCTTTGCCACAGGCGGCTCGGGCGCGGTCTCGGCCGCCGCGGTCTGGGGCTTGGGCTCGGGTGCGGGCGGCGCGGTCTCGGCCGCCGCGGTCTGGGGCTCGGGCTCGGGTGCGGGCGGCGCGGTCTCGGCCGCCGCGGTCTGGGGCTCGGGCTTGGGCGCGGGCGGGGCGGCCTCGGCGATGGCCGGTGCTGCCGGCGGGACAATCTTGAGGTAGGGCGAGAGCGCCCCGCTCTCGTAAGAGATCAGCACCGAGCGGGCCCGGTCCCGGAACTCGTAGGAATCGAGACGGACGCCCCGGCTGGTCACGGCGGCGGATTTGAAGCTCAGGCCCTGGCCGCGGCAACCCAGGTCATCGAACAGCGAAACCGTGAAGCGGTGCGCGACACCTGCGTAGCGTTCGCTCAGGTCCTGGGGCTGAAGCAGTACGAAGCGGTCGCTGAAATTGAACTGCAGGACCTTCTGCTCCGAGCCCTCGACCCGGTAGGCGCCGGCGAGGTCGAAGCAGCGCCGCGCCGCGGGCGGGGCGGCCACGGGCACGAAGAGCCGGTTGAAGAAGGTCTTGTGCAGGGCGTTGCGGCAGCCGAAACCGCTCCGCCGCCGCCGGTCGAGCAGCAGAAGCCCGGGCGGCGGGCCCAGGGTCTTCTGATAGATGATGAGCGAGCTGTAGCCGCCGGTCTTGGGATGGACCTCGGCGGCGTCGCCCGCCTCGCGCCCCGAGCCGGGCTCGAAGCGCGCCGTCGCGCCCAGCCACTCGAGCTCCGGATGGGCGTCGGTGCCCAGGGCCGGCGTGCAGCCCACGTCCCGCGAGGCGAAGAAGGCGCGCTGGAACAGCGCCACCCCCAGGTCCGGGCCCACGTCGAGCGCCTTGACCGCGCCCCCCAGGTCGTCACCGACAAAGGGCACGTAGAGATAGGGTTGTCCCAAGGGGAGCTCCCAGGTCTTCGAGGCTCCGCCGCGATCGCTATCCGCAAAGCCGACCACCTCCCGCGGCCCGGCGGCGAACGCCTGAGCGGCGAGCGCGAGGCTGAGCGCGGCGGCGCAGCCCAGGACGCGGAGGCCCCGCGCGCGGCTCCCGCGCGGCTTGATGTTTAAGACTGCTTGACTGGACACTCCCTGTCCTCTCCCTGTCCCTCGTTTCTTGAGCCATAGATTAGCAGGACCGTTGGCCCGGGCCCAAGGGCAACCTGGGCCGTGACGCGGGGTAGGGCCCTGGGATAGGGTCCGGGCAGCAAGGCCCCGTGCGCTAGGGTCAGGGCGGCAAGGCCCCCCGCGCGCCGTTGCCTGGTCTTTTTCCGGGGCCGCGAGGAGACCCATGGCCGAAAGCAAACCCCGCTGGCTCAAGCCCACGGTCGAATACGGGCCCCTGGCCGTGTTTTTCATCGCCTATCTGAGCTATGGCCTGATGAGCGCGACCGCGGCGCTGATCGCGGCCACGGCGGCGGCGATCCTGCTCTCGCTCCTGGTTGCGCGGCGCGTGCCCTGGCTGCCGCTATGTACCGCGGTCGTGGTCGGAATTTTCGGCGGGCTGACCTTGTGGCTGAATGACGAGACCTTCATCAAATTGAAGCCCACCATCGTTCAGGCGCTCTTCGCTGCCGTGCTCCTGGGCGGCCTGGCGCTGGGCCGGCCGCTCTTGAAGCCCCTCCTGGGCGCGGCCTGGGCCATGGACGAGGCGGGCTGGCGGCGCCTGACGCTGCGCTTTGCGTTCTTTTTCATCGCCATGGCCGGGCTCAACGAGGCGGTTTGGCGCACCCAGTCGACCGATGTCTGGGTGAGCTTCAAGGTCTTCGGCATCCTCGGCCTGACCCTCGTTTTCGGGCTGGCGCAGATCCCGCTCATGACCCGGCACCGCCTGGCCGAGGAACCGGCCGGCGAGGATTGAACGGCCGGATGGGCCGGGTGGAGCCGAGAGTCTGGGGCCGATGCCCCCTGTACAATCGCGGACGTGTCCCCTAAAGTGCGGCTGGTATACAAAATCCCAGACACGGCGCACGAACTCTTGAGTTCATGGCGCCGCCGGAAACGAATAATCTGTTGTGGGGTGACCCCTCACCTCAGCCATAATGGGATTACGTTTTGGCGGGAGCGATAAGTCTCGCCCAACAATCCACGGCACGGCCACTAGTCCGTGGCGCGGCCACTAGGGAGGTTAATGTGAGAGAGCTGTCCAAGAAAATCCTGAGTTTAGGCATCGCGCTCGGCGTTGCCCTCAGCTTCGTCTCGGTGGCTAAGGAAGCCGCCGCGGGCTGGGAACCGAAGAAGCCCGTCGAGTTCGTCATCATGGCCGGCAAGGGCGGTGGTGCCGACAGGCTGGCTCGTTTCATCCAAGGCATCATTGAGAAAAACAACCTGTCATCGAAACCCTTCGTGCCGATCAATAAAGGTGGTGGTTCGGGCGCCGAAGCCCTGCGCTATCTGAAGGACCACGCGGGCGATCCCCACGTAATCATGGCGACGCTCAACAGCTATTACACGACGCCGCTGCGCAATCCCGGCCTCGGTGTCGATATTGCCGAGTTCACGCCGATCACCCGTTTGGCCGAGGACACGTTCCAGCTGTGGGTGACCACCGACTCCGGCATCACTTCCGTCGACGAGTACGTCGCCGCGGTCAAGGCGGCAGGCGCAGCGAACTGGAAGATGGGTGGCACCGGCAAGGGCCAGGAAGATTCCCTGGTCACCGGGATGCTCGAGAAGAAGTTCGGCATCAAAGTCACCTACGTGCCCTACAAGGGCGGCGGCACGGTTGCCAAGGAACTGATCGGCAAGCACATCGACTCCACCGTCAACAATCCGTCCGAGCAAGCCGGTTTTTGGGAGGCCGGAAAGTCGCGTCCTCTCGCCAGCTTCACCCCGAAGGGCAAGCTGAAGGGACGCTTCGGCGAAATTCCCACCTTCGAGGAACTCGGCTACGGGTCGGACATGGTCTACTACATGCAACGCAGCGTTATCGCACCGGCGGGCATCGACAAGGACGTTCAGGACTTCTACGTGAGCGTCTTCGAAAAGGTCTACAAGTCCGATGAATGGCAGCAGTATCTGAATAAGAAGGGCCTGATCCCCGGCTGGTTGACGGGCAGCGCGCTTACCGAGTACTTCGTTGCCGAGCGTGAGGCACACCGCCAAATGTTGAAGGCGGCGGGCGAGATCGACTAGCCTGGCACAAACCCGACACGTCGGGAACATAGGGTAGGGCTTCGGCCATGCGCGTTGCCGAGTTCGTCATGGCGCTCTTCATGGCACTCTTCTCGCTGTACCTGATGTGGAAAAGTACGGAACTCCCCATCGGCTGGATCCCCGACGAGGGTCCGGGCGGTGGGGCGTTTCCGTTCTGGCTGTCTTTGGGGATGCTGCTGTGCTGCCTCTGGATGATCGTACGCTGGGTTACCAGGACAAGCCCGCCTTCACGGTCGACCGAGCCCTTTATGACGCGGCAGGTGCTCAAGTGGTTTCTGCTTGTGGCCGGTTCGCTGACGGTCATGATCGGCCTGATCCATATTATCGGCGTCTACGGGGCGATACCCCTTTTCTTTATTTTCTACATTCGATTCCTGGGCCGACACAGTTGGATGATTACCGGAGCGCTGGCTTTCTGTACGCCGATTGCAGCGTTCTTCTTTTTCGAGATCGCCCTGAGGAAGACCCTCCCCAAGGGTTTCACCGAACCGCTGTTCTATCCGCTTTACGATTTCTTTTATTAGGAGCTCCCTGGGCCGCCGGGTGCAGCCCTCTAACCGGGCCGGAGAACGGAAAGGCGTGTTGCGCATTCTCCCCCGACCGGTACCTGAAGGTTGACGACGAATGGAAGTTCTTGGGCTCCTAATCGACGGTTTCGTTATCGCTTTCGAACCTCTCAACCTGGCGCTGGTCGTCGCCGGCGTGGTGGCCGGGTTGTTCATCGGCGCGATGCCGGGCCTGGGTTCGGTAAACGGGGTGGCGATTCTGTTGCCGATGACTTTCCTGGTGCCGCCGACCTCGGCGGTCATCTTCCTCGCCGCAATTTATTACGGCGCCATGTATGGCGGCGCCATCTCGTCGATCATGCTGGGGATTCCCGGCGCGTCGACCGCGGTGGCGACGACCTTCGATGGCCGCCCGCTGGCGCTCAAGGGCCAGGCCGACAAGGCGCTGGTGGCGGCGGCGGTGGCGTCGTTCGTGGGCGGCACCATATCGGTGGTTCTGTTCACCCTGTTCGCGCTGCCGCTCGCCGAAGTGGCCTTGGCCTTCGGCCCGCCCGAGACCTTCGCGTTGATGGTTTTGGCTTTCTCCACTTTTATCGGGCTCGGCGGTGACGACATTCCGAAGACCTTGTTTTCGATCTTGATCGGCATGGTGCTCAGTACCGTCGGGCTGGATATCATCAGTGGCGAGCCGAGATTGATCTTCGGCGATCTCACCGGCTTTTACCACGGCATCAATTTCCTGGTGCTCGCCATCGGCATCTACGGCATCGGCGAGATGCTGTGGACCATCGAGGCCAGCCAGGGTGAGGTATTGATGTCGAAGGCCACCGTCTCGTTCCGGCGCATCTGGGACAACCTGAAGGACCTCAA
>JAZGBC010000058.1:0-5356 GCA_036444495.1 Kiloniellales bacterium | reverse complement strand
CAAGCCGATCCAGCGCACGCTCCTGCTCATGTTCGCGTTGGAAGAGTAGCCCCCAACGCGAAAAGGCCCGCGAAACGCGGGCCCTTCGATTGCCGGTATCTAAAAGTACGGCTCAGGCCGTCGTCTGCTTGGCCTGGGCCTTCTTGATGCGGCGTTTCAAGGCCCGGGCCTTCTTGTTCAGCTCGTCGCTCGGCGTGCCCAGCAGAAAGGCGTCCAGGCCGCCGCGCTTCTCGACGGTACGGATCGACCGGGTGGCCAGGCGGAACTGGATCGTCTCGCCCAGGGTGTCGCTGTAGAGCGAGACCTCCTGCAGGTTCGGCAGGAAGCGCCGGCGGGTCCGGTTGTTGGCGTGGCTCACGTTGTTGCCGGTCTGCACGCCTCTGCCGGTCAAGTCGCAACGTCGCGCCATGGTTCCCTGCCCCGCGTCGATCGGGGCCCTCTCGGCCTGAAAAAACGAGCCCGGACAGCTCCCTGCCCGGAGCGCGCCGGGGTTTTACGGCACCCGCCCGGCCCCGTCAAGGCCCGGACCCGCCCGGCAGAGGACCGCACCGGACGCCTTACGCCAGCTTGCCGTGGCAGTGCTTGTATTTCTTGCCCGTGCCGCAGGGGCAGGGGGCGTTGCGCGGCACCTTGCCCCAGGTGGAGGGATCGTCCGGGTCGCGTTCGGCCGCGGCCTGGCGCGAGGTCACGGGCCGGGCGGGCAGCGGGCCGGGGACCACCTCCCCATCGCCCCCGGATGCGCCCAGGGCCTGGGGCGGCGCGCCTTCAAGCGCCGGATCGACGCGGCCCTCGTGCATGATCTGGGGCTGGCGCCGGAGCGGGGGCGGCTCGGGCTCCTCGGCGCGCAGCTCCACGTGGCTGAGCAGGAAGGTGGTCTCGTTGCGCACCTCGCCCAGCAGGGACTCGAACAGCCCGAAAGCCTCGTGCTTGTACTCGTTGAGCGGATCGCGCTGGGCGTAGGCGCGCAGGAAGATACCGTGGCGCAGGTGGTCGAGCGCGAGCAGATGCTCCTTCCACTGCTTGTCCAGCACCATGAGGAGGACCTGCTTCTCGACGGAGTGCATGGTCTCCTCGCCATAGTTGGCCATCTTGGCCGCCATCTTGCGGTTCGACGCCTCGGTGATGCGCTCGCGGATCTCCTGGTCCGCGATGCCCTCCTCTTTCGCCCAGTCCTGGATCGGCAGGTCCACGCTGAAAACCCGCAAGGTCTCCGCGTGCAGGCCGGCGCTGTCCCATTGCTCGGCGTAGGCGTTCGGCGGAATGTAGCGAGTCACCAGGTTCTCGATCAGCTCGTGGCGCATATCCACCACGGTTTCGTGGGCGTCGTCGGCGCGCATCAGGTCCTTGCGCTGTTCGTAAATGACCTTGCGCTGGTCGTTCATCACGTTGTCGTACTTGAGCAGGTTCTTGCGGATTTCGAAGTTGCGCGCCTCGACCTTTTCCTGCGCCTTCTCCAGGGCCTTGTTGACCCAGGGGTGGATGATGGCCTCGCCTTCCTCCAGGCCCAGCTTGCGCAGCATGGAATCCATGCGCTCGGAGCCGAAGATGCGCATCAGGTCGTCTTCCAGGCTGAGGAAGAACTTGGAAGCGCCCGGATCGCCCTGGCGGCCCGAGCGGCCGCGCAGCTGGTTGTCGATGCGCCGGCTCTCGTGCCGTTCCGTGCCGATGATTATGACCCCGCCGGCCTCGAGCACCACCTCGCGCCCCGACGCGACCTCCGCCTTTATCTTTTCGATCTTTCTGGCGCGGGCCTTCTCGTCCTCGATCTCGGAGGCCTCCTGCTTGATCCGCATGTCCAGGTTGCCGCCCGGCTGGATGTCGGTGCCGCGGCCGGCCATGTTGGTGGCGATGGTCACCTGCCCCGGTGCGCCGGCCTGGGCGATGATGTAGGCCTCCTGCTCGTGGTAGCGGGCGTTCAGCACCTGGTGCGGCACCTTGCGCTTCTTGAGCAGCTCCGAGAGGATTTCCGACTTCTCGATCGAGACCGTACCGACCAGGGCCGGCTGCTTGCGCGCCTGGCAGTCCTCGATCTCGGCGATGATGGCGTCCAGCTTCTCCTTGGCGGTGCGGTAGACCTCGTCGTCGTTGTCGATGCGGATGCAGGGCTCGTTGGTCGGGATGTCGATGACCTCCAGGTCGTAGATGTCCAGGAGTTCGGCCGCTTCGGTCATGGCGGTGCCGGTCATCCCGGCCAGCTTGGGATAGAGCCGGAAGTAGTTCTGGAAGGTGATCGAGGCCAGCGTCTGGTTCTCCTGCTGGACCGAGACGCGTTCCTTGGCTTCGAGCGCCTGATGCTGCCCTTCGGAGTAGCGCCGGCCCTCCATCATGCGCCCGGTGAACTCGTCGACGATGATGACCTTGTCGTCCTTTACGATGTAGTCGGTGTCGCGCTCGAACAGCAGGTGCGCGCGCATGGCCTGGTTGACGTGGTGCAGCAGGCTCACGTTCCACAGGTCGTAAAGCGTGCCTTCCGTGAGCAGCCCCACTTCGCTGAGCAGTTCCTCGATTCGTTCGTTACCCTCTTCGGTGAGGGTGACCGTCTTGGTCTTCTCGTCCTTCTCGTAGTGCTCCTCGTTCAGGCGCGGGATGAGCGTGTCGACCTTCTTGTAAAGTTCCGAGGAGTCCTCGGCCGGGCCCGAGATGATGAGCGGCGTGCGCGCCTCGTCGATCAGTATCGAGTCCACCTCGTCGACGATGGCGAAGTTGAAATCGCGCTGAACCATCTCCTCCAGCAGGAAGGTCATGTTGTCGCGCAGATAGTCGAAGCCGAACTCGTTGTTCGTGCCGTAGGTCACGTCGCAGGCATAGGCCGCGCGGCGCTCTTGGTTGGATATGCCGTGCAGGATGCAGCCGACGCTGAGATCCAGGAACTTGTATATCTGGCCCATCCAATCGGCATCGCGTTGGGCCAGGTAGTCGTTCACCGTGACCACGTGTGCGCCCTTGCCGGTGAGCGCGTTGAGATAGACCGGCAGGGTCGCCGCCAGGGTCTTGCCCTCGCCGGTCTTCATCTCGGCGATCATGCCCCGGTGCAGCACGATCCCGCCGATGAGCTGGACGTCGAAATGGCGCTGGCCAAGGGTGCGCTTGGAGGCCTCGCGCACCGTGGCGAAGGCCTCGACCAGCAGCTCGTCCAGGCTCTCTCCGGCGGCGCAGCGCTGGCGCAAAGCAGTGGTCCGCGCGCGCAGCTCCTCATCGCTCAAGCCTTCCAGCTCGGGCTCCAGCGCGTTGATCGCGTCCACGTCCGGCTGCAGCCCCTTCAGGAACCGTTCGTTGGCGGAACCGAACATCCGCTTGGCGAGCGCGCCGAACATGCAAGACCTCGGGGTGAGATTTGGGGCCGAAAATGGCCCGATTCGTGTTGTGAGAGATAGGCATCCGAAGGGGGTCTGTCAACGCCGGGCCCCTTGGGCCGCGGCGGCCCAGGAGCGGTTATGGGGCCCGTATGGGGCCCGCTGCTCGGCTCTCTTGTGTCACTGGGCGGGCCATGCATGATTGACGGCCTTGAGAGCGCGCCGGAGGATGAGGTGATGCGAACTACGTTGGCCGGGCCGGTCATCTTGGCCATGCTGCTGGCCGCGCCCCTCCTGGCCCATGGACAGGACGTTACCGATCCCGTGACGATTTTGCCCCTGCCCGGGTTCGGCGATGAACCGGAACCCCCGTCTCCCGACGAGGGCAGCGGGACCGTGCGCCTGGGTTCCGCCCTCAAGGGGATCGGCAAGGACAATCCCGTGCTTGCCCGGGTCAACGGGTCCGAAATACGCTGGGCCGATGTGGTCGCCTCGGCGCGCGATCTGCCGCCGGACTACCGTGGCCAGATCGAGCTCATCTTCCCGGCGCTGGTAGAGCGCCTGATCGACCTGCGGCTCATCATCTCCGCCGGCCGGGAGGAGGGGTTGGCGGAGGACGAAAAGGTGCGCCGGGCAGTCGACGCTTTCGAGAACCGCGTGATCAGCGAGGCCTTCATCCGGCGCGAGGTCGCCGGGCAGATCACCAACGCCATGCTGCGGGAGCGCTACGATGCCCGGCTGAAGCGGCAGCAGGTGGAGGCGGAGGTGCGTGCCCGCCATATCCTCCTGGAGAGAGAGGAGGACGCCTGGGCCGTCATCGCCAAGCTCGAGGCGGGGGCGGATTTTCCGTCTCTGGCGCGTAAGCATTCGGCCGGGCCGACGGCCGAGCAGGGCGGAGATCTGGATTACTTCAGGCGCGGCGACATGGTGGCCGAGTTTGCCGATGCGGCCTTTGCGCTGCAGGCCGGAGAGTACAGCCGCGAGCCGGTCAAGACCCAGTTCGGCTGGCACGTCATCAAGGTGGAGGACCGGCGTGGAGAGGTCGCGGGGTCCTTCTTTCGGATGCGCCCCGAGCTGCGCAAGGAGGTCAGCCGGGAGCTGCTGAACAAGCTGCTGCGCAAGCTCCGCGCCCAGGCAAAAATCGAGCTCTATCCCGGATCAAGCCCCGTCCAATAGGGGGAAATCGGCGCTTTTCGGCCCTCTCGGCCAGTACGTCCGGGGCCTTCCGGTGCGGGCTTGTGCTGGCCAGCTTGCCAAGGGCATGATGCCGCCTTGCCGGGGCTTGAGCGCGGCGATGCAAGGGATTCGCCGGGCGCCCGTGGCCGAAGAAAGCGCGCAATAGAACAAGAGAGCGGACGAAATCTCGGGGGAATGGGCAAGGCAGTTTCGCCACTCGCGCCGGAGCGCTTTCCCGGCCTGCAGCCGGTGGCCGGCGTGCGGTTCGCCACGCGCGCCTGCGAGATCCGTTACAAGGCGCGCAGCGACGTCTGCCTGATCGAGCTTGCGCCCGGCACCACGGTGGCCGGGGTCTTTACCCAATCCCTCACCGCCGCCGCGCCGGTTCTCTGGTGCCGCAAGGCGCTCGGCCGGCGCCGGGCGCGCGCCATCGTGGTCAACTCGGGCAACGCCAACGCCTTCACCGGTGCCATCGGTATCAAAGCGGTCGCCGACACGGTTCAGGCCAGCGCGCGCCTGATGAAATGCCCGAAGAACGAGGTCTTCATCGCCTCCACCGGGGTGATCGGCGAGCCGCTGCCCGACGAACGCCTGATCGGCGCCTTGCAGGCGCTCAAGGGCGATCTCGCGCCCGGCGCCTGGCAGGCCGCCGCCGAGGCGATCATGACCACCGATACCTTCCCCAAGGGCGCCACGCGGCAGGCGGATATCGGCGGGACGCCCGTCACGCTCAACGGCATCGCCAAGGGCTCGGGCATGATCGCGCCCGACATGGCCACCATGCTGGCCTTCATCTTCACCGACGCCAAGCTGCCCGGCGCCACGCTCCAGGCCCTGCTGGAGCCGGCCAACGAGGTCTCCTTCAATTGCGTTACCGTGGACGGCGA
>JAZGBC010000057.1:0-2615 GCA_036444495.1 Kiloniellales bacterium | reverse complement strand
GCATGTTGACCGAAATGACGTTCCTGCAGCATTTGCCGGGCAGTGCCGACGAGGTTGGGGTCCTCGGGTTCATCGATGACGGCGTGCTGGACCTTCAGACGAGATTGAACCATCGCATCGTCGAGGGTTACGACTCGCTTCCCCGGGCCCTCGCGAACGGCCTCGACATTCGCCTCGGCTGCCCGGTTGAAACGGTCTTCTGGGAGTCCAAAGCGGTGCGCGTGGGCCTTCGCAACGGGCGCGAGCTCGAGGCGCAAGCGGCGATCTCGACCCTCCCCGTGGGCGTGCTGCGATCCGACGCGGTCCGCTTCGTGCCGCCACTTCCGGAATCCAAACGGCAGGCGCTTACCCAGATCGTGATGGGACCGGTCCTCAAGCTGCTGCTGCGCTTCAACGAGCGCATTTGGCCCAGTTGGACGGAGCTGATCGCCTGCGGCACGGGGCCGGTCAACCTCTACTGGTCCGTTTTCCGCGGCGTCGAGGGAAGACCGCCTGTCCTCTCGGCTTATTGCATCGGGCCGCGCGCCGCAAAGCTTTCAATGGTAAGCGAGGACGAGGCGGCCGAGATCGCGATAGCCGATCTCGGCCGCCTCTTTCCCAAGGCCGATGCCCGCCGCGCGTTGGTAAGCTGCCGAGTTGTTGACTGGACCAACGATCCCTTTGCGCGCGGTGGCTACACGTTCCTGCGGCCCGGAGGACGGGGCGCGCGGGCGCGCCTGCGCGCCGCCAACACCGGAGCGCTCTTCTGGGCCGGCGCCGGCAGCGAGTCGCAGCCGATCTCGGAAATCGTCGAGGCGGCATACCTGAGCGGCCTGCGTGCGGCTGCCGAGGCACGCGCGGCCCTCGAAACCGGGGTATAAACCGGCCCGGACGAGCGATGGCACTCGCACAGGCGGCACCAGTGTGATGGTTCCAAAGTTCGTCACATAAAATGTGACGAACTTTGGAAGCTGAATCATACTAGATTTAAATAGTTAGTGGCCGGCTTATCTCTGAAGTTCATGTTATGAACTTCAGAGGCAGGACACTAGGCCGTCTCATCGAGGCGGAGTGTCCGCTTGCCTCCGGCGGCGCCAATAGGCCCCGCCCTCAGCGAACTGCCAGGCAAGGAGACCGGGCAGACCCTCGATCAGCTCCCCAAGCCTGGTCGCCAGCGAGATGGTCAGCATCACGTCGGCCGGCAATCCCACCAGCGCCCCGACCACCACGTATCCGCCTTCCTGCACGCCGATCCCGCCGGGGACGACGAAGGCGGCGCTGCGCAGCGCGACGGCGAGGCTATTCAACATCACGGCCTCCGCCAGCCCGATGGGATAGCCAACCAGCCAGGCGACGAGCCAGACCTCTCCGCCCATCACCACACGCTTGGCGAGGCGCAAACAGCTGGACGTCACGATGACACCGGGCCGGCGATAAAGGTCGCGAATGACCGCATCCAAATCGGCCGCGCCCTCGATCAGGGACTGCCATTTGCCGCTACTGAACATTCGCGCGGCAGGCCGGGCGAATAACCCGGCAAATAACCCGGCAAATAACCCGAGGGCCCCGGCGTACTGAACCAGCACGAACCCGGCGATCCCGAGCATCAGCAGAGCCAACCCGACGAGTGCCGCCGTGACCATCGGCTCGTCCGGGGCCACCACGACCAGGATGGTAATACCGATCAGCGCCCACAGCAGCACGGACACCGCCTGTACCGTCTTGTCGAGCAGCACCGACGCGGCGGCGTCCACGCCCCGCACCGAGCGGAGCGTGAGCACGCGGGCCTTGACGAACTCGCCGCCGATGGTCGCCACCGGCAGCAGAAAATTGACCGACGAGCCGATCCACATGGCCCACGCGGTGTCGGCGAAACGGGGCGTTCGCCCGGGCGCGAACAGCAACCGCCAGGACGCCGTCCTCAGGATCAGATCGGGCGGGATGAAAAGCGCGACCAGCAGGATACCCCAGCCCGCGGCGGCCAACCGGTCGGCGATGGTCGCGACACCCTGCCATGCGACCAGCACGATGACGATGCCGAGGCCGATGAGGAACCCAACTCTCATGGCTGTCTTTCGGTCATGACGGGGTGGATATTCTAGAGCAGATCACGGTTGATTGGGATCGCCGCCGGCGATCCCAATCAACCGCGTGAATCTGCTCTACCTTATAGATGTAGACCGGATTCACAGGATCGATCGAACCCGCGATTTGGGTTCGATCGATCCTGACCCGGTCTAGCGCCTCATCCGGGCATCGTCGCTCGCCCGGATCACGTGGCCGACCTCCAAGCACATGCTCGCGATGCGGGCGGAATCTACTACAGCAACTCACCGGGCATGGCAACTTGCCCCCACTTGCGAAGGCGTTCCGGCGGCGCTCGTGCCGTGAGCGCAGCCGCGATACAGTACTTGCCCACGGGCCGGCTTCGGATAGAGTTCCCGGCGCCACGACAAATCGGGGGTCGCTTTCATGACCGGCAAATCCTGGGACCAGAGGCTGGCCTGCGTTCTGGTAAAGCCCCTGGCGGCGACGCCGATTCATCCCAACCACCTCACCGGCCTTAGCTTCGCCTTCGGGCTGACGGCGGCCGTGCTGTTCGCGCGCGGCGGACCGGCGTCGGTGAATTGGGCGGC
>JAZGBC010000056.1:0-9452 GCA_036444495.1 Kiloniellales bacterium | reverse complement strand
CCCGAGAGGTCCTTCTTGGTGGTGTAGCCGACCAGCGACAGCCCGGCGAAGGCGCCGGCGGTGATGAAGAACACCCGGGTCACCGACTCCGGCGTGTAGGCGATGAAGATCGAGGCCAGCGACATGCCCATCAGCGCGGCGAAGATCCAAAACGTGGTCTGGGCCGCGGAGGCGGACATCTTGTTGATGCGCGCCGAGAGGAAGAACACCAGCCCCAGCGGCGCCAGGAACACCACCCACATCAGCGGGGTGCCGAAGATCGCCTGCTGCATCGCCGGGCTGGTGGAGACGACGAAGGCCACCGCGCCGGACAGCGCCAGGGCCACGCACATGTAGTTGTAGACCCGCAGCATGTAGGCGCGCAGGCCGACATCGACGGCGGCCGCCTGGGCCTGGGCCCGGGTCATTACTTTGCGTTTGGGACCGATAGCCATGGAAAATCCCTCAATGTGAGTGGTGAACCTAGTCCGCAATATTGGCCTTTTGGCCGTTAAAATCAATAGAATCCGCATAACCATTTGATTATAATGGTTATTGGGCCTGCATATATCTTATTGAAATCATTGATTCCTGAGCAGCGGCGCCGCTTTCTGGTCCAGCGCCCGCCAGGTTCCGGCGAATCCGAGGGCAAGCGTCACCAAAACCCCGGGCAGGGCCACGGCGGCGAGCGGCCCGCCCAGGAAGGTAAAGCCCAGATGCAGGACCTCGGTGACCACCAGATAGGCCGCCAGCGTGCCCAGGACGGCGGAAATCGCCGCGGTGATGATCCCCAAAAGACCGTACTCCAGGAGATAGGCCCTCAGCACATAGCCGCGCGTGGCGCCCAGGACCTTGAGCACCACGGCGTCGTAGATGCGCCGGTGGTGTCCGGCGGCCAGTGCGCCGCCCAGGACCAGCACCCCGGACAGAAGCGCCACCGCGGCCGCCGCGCGCACCGCCAGCGCCACGTGGCCCATGACATCGAGCACCGCGGCCAGCGCGTCGCGCACCCGGATGGCGGAGACGTTGGCGAAGCGTTCGGTAATCACGCGCACCAGGGCCGCCTCGGCATCGGCGTCGGCCTTGACCGTGGCGATGTGGGTCTGCGGCGCGCCTTCCAAAAGGCCGGGCGAGAAGACCATCACGAAGTTCAGCCCCAGACCGGTCCAGTCGATCGCCCGCAGGTTGGCGATCTCGGCCTCCACCTCGCGGCCGAGCACGTTGACCCCGAGGCGGTCCCCTGGCCCGAGGTCGAGTGCCCGGGCGACCTTGGCGTCCAGCGAGACCAGCAGCGGGCCCCCATAGTCCGGCTGCCACCAATCACCGGTGACGATCTCGGCGTTGCCGGGCGGCTCGCGCGACCAGGTCAACCCGCGGTCGCCGCGGAAGACCCAGGCGATCTCCGGCGGAATCTCGAGCTCACCGGGCGGGGTGCCGTTCACCGAGGTGATGCGCCCGCGTAGCATGGGTACCCGGCGCAGCTCGCCGCTGCCCGGTGTCTCGCGCACCAGCCGGTCGAATGTCTCCACCTGATCGGGCTGGATGTCGATGAAGTAAAGCGCCGGGGCGTTCTCGGGCAGGGTCTCGCTCAGCTCGCGCGACAGGTTCGCTTCGGTAAGCGCGACCGCGGTCAGCACCGTGAGCCCCAGGCCGAAGGAGGTGACCACGCTCACCGTAGGCGCGCCCGGCCGGCCCAGATTGGCCACCGCAAGGCGCAGGCCCGGCCGGCGCGGACGCGGGAGGCGGCGCGCCAGCGCCATCAGGCCCGTTCCCGTTCCGTGGAACAGGATGAGCGCGCCGGCGGCTCCAAGCGCGAAGTAGAGTCCCACCCAAGGGTCCGCCGCCGTAGTAATGGCGAGCAGGGCGAGCGCCAGGGCGGCGAGGGCGATCGCACCATAAGTACGCGCCGCCAGGCGCCGCCGCGGCCAGGGCGCGGGCGCGATCTTGTCGCGGAACAGGCTGGCCGGCGGAAGCGCGCGCGCGTGCGCCAGCGGCCAGAGGGAAAAGGCCGCGGCGGTAAGCAGCCCGAAAGCGGCCGCGGTCAAAAGCGGCAGGGGATAGGGCGCGATGGTGGCGCGCCAGGCGAAAATCCCGCTCAAGAGCGCGCCGGCCAGATAGGCGGCGGCGAGTCCCAGTATCAGCCCGGCGGCGATCCCGCCGAGCGCCAGGACCATGATCTGCATCCAATAGATGCGGGAGATGAGGCGGCCCGGCGCGCCCAGGCATTTAAGCGTGGCGATGGTCGCGATGCGGCCCTCCAGATAGCCGCGCACCGCATTGCCGATGCCCACGCCGCCGACCAGGAGCGCGGTCAGCCCCACCAGCGTGAGGAACAGGCCGAGGCGCTCGATGAAGCGGGCAAGCCCGGGGGCGGCCTCGTCGGTGCCGCGGATGCGCCATCCCGCCTCCGGGAAGCGCTCGCCCAATTCCCGCCGCAGGGCCGCCGTATCGCCGCCGCTTGGCAGGCGCAGGCGGTAGTGATGGTGGACCAGGCTGCCCGGCTGCAGGAGGCCGGTTTCGGGCAGGCTCTCAAGCGCCACCAGCAGGCGCGGCCCAAAGGAAAAGACCCGGGTCGTGCGGTCCGGCTCGCGCCCGATCAGGGCGCGGATCTCGTAAGTCAACTCGCCGATGCGGATGCGCGGTCCAGGGGACAGCTTCTGCGGATCGAGCCCGAGCCGCTGCAGCAGCCCGGCATCGGCCGCCGCTCCCCAAACGCCGCCGCGCTCGGCCAGAACCTCGGCGAGCGGCGTGGCGGGGCCCAGCTCGACCGCGCCGTAGAGGGGATAGGCGCCGTCCACGGCGCGCAACTCGACCAGCGCGCGTTCTTCCCTTCCGTGCGCCATGGCGCGCATCTCGGTGACCTGCGACAGGCGCGCGCGGTCCGCCATCCAGGCGCGCTGCTCCGCCGTGATCTCGCGATGCACCAGGCGCAGGTCCAGATCGCCACCCAGCAGAAGGCGTCCGTCCTGCTTCAGCCCGCCGAGCAGGGCCTGGGTCAGGAGGCCGATGGCCGCGATCGAGGCGACCCCCAGGACCAGGCAGGCCAGGAAGACGCGGAAGCCGCGCAGGCCCCCGCGCAGCTCGCGCCGGGCCAGGCGCAGGGCGAGAAGGAACGGCGCCTCGTTACGCTCCGCCCGGGTCATGCCCGTCCCGGACCCGCGGCGCCCGCGTCCTCATCCCGAATATCGCCGTCCACCAGGCGCACGCCGCGCCGGCAGCGCCCGGCGACCTGGGGATCGTGGGTGATGAGTAGCAGGGTGGTGTCGTGCCGCGCCTGCAGGTCGAAGAGAAGCCCGATGACCTGCGCGCCGGTCTCGTCGTCCAGGTTGCCGGTGGGCTCGTCTGCCAGGATCAGCCCCGGCTCGGTGGCGAAGGCGCGGGCCAGCGCCGTGCGCTGCTGCTCGCCGCCGGAGAGCTGTCCGGGGTAGTGGGTGAGGCGGTGGCCGAGCCCGACCATGTCCAGGCACGCCCCAGCGCGCGCGAAGGCATCATCGCGCCCGGCCAGCTCCAGCGGGATCGCCACGTTCTCCAGCGCGGTCATGGTGGGCACCAGGTGATAGTCCTGGAAGACGATGCCGATGGAATCGCGCCGGAAGCGGGCCAGCGCGTCCTCGTCCTGACCGGCGAAATCCGTGCCGTCGATCACGACCTTTCCCGAGGTCGGCCGCTCCAGCCCGGCGATCACCATCATCATGGAGGATTTGCCCGAGCCCGAGGGGCCGACAACGCTCAAGGTCTCGCCGCGCGCAACGCGAAGCGACAGGCCGCGCAGGATGCGCACCGGCCCGGCCGTGGACGGCAGGGTCAGCTCCACGTTATCGAGGTCGATCATGGCCGGTTCGGACAAGGTTTCGCTCGTTCGCTGCTGGCGGGAAAATTCGGCGGCCCTTCGCATAGGGTGCCGAGGTGGGGCTTGTCAACGGCGCGGGAGCGGCGGTGCTCGATCCGGGGCTTTACCTGAGGCGCAGGCGCGCTAGCCTGTGCCCCGGTCCATGTATCATTTGTCCCTCCCATCCTTGCCGTCTTTCCTCTTTCGGCGCGGGTCCTCCGCGTCTTTGGTATTAGCCGTGGTGCTTCTCCTGCTTTCGGCTTTCGGGGCAGCCAACGCGGGGTCGAAGACGGACAGGCCGCTCAGGCTGCTGGCCTTTGGCGACAGCCTGGTCCACGGCTACGGCCTGCCCGCCGGCCAGACTTTTCCGGAGCAACTGGAAGCGGTCCTGGAAGCCCGCGGCTTTGCCGTCGAGGTCATTAACGCAGGCAATTCGGGCGATACGACGGCATCGGGCCGGTCGCGCATCGATTGGGCGCTGGCCGGAAAACCGGACCTCGTGCTGGTGGCAATCGGCGGCAACGACGGGCTGCGCGGCATCGACCCGGCGGCGACCTTCGAGAACCTGGACGCCATCCTGGCGCGGCTGGCGGCCTCGGGCCTGCCGGTGCTGCTGGCCGGCATGCTGGCGCCGCGCAACCTGGGCGCGGACTACGTGGCCGACTTCGACGCGATCTTTCCCAGGCTGGCGGAGAAACACGGCATCGCCTTCTATCCCTTCTTCCTGGACGGGGTCGTTATGGACCCGGCGCTCAACCAGGCCGACGGCATCCATCCCAACGCGGCCGGCGTCCGGGTCATCGCCGAACGCATCGCGCCGCGGCTCGGCGCCATGATCGAGGCGCTTCGCGATCGAGCGCGCGACGGGCCCGGTGAGGCGGGCGATGGCTAAGCGCGCCAGCCCATCGGGTGCCGCCTTCAAAGCGGGCCTCGGCGCGGGCGGGGACTGGGGATCGGCCGTCAAGGCCTGCATGAACTCGTTGGAACCCCTACCCGAAGGCGCCAATCTGGGCCTGCTCTACGCGACCGACGCGCTCGCCGGGGATGTCTCCAGCATCCTCACCTTCCTGCGCGAGAAGACGCGTATCGAACATTGGGCCGGCAACCTGGGCTTCGGCGTCGCCGGCTGCGGGGTCGAGTACCACGATCAAGCGGCCTTGGCCGTGTTGGTGGCCGCCCTGCCGGAAGACTCCTTCCGCGTCTTCGAACCGGTGGTCGAGACCGATGACGGTCTCAAGGATCTCATGGCCGCGCACGGCCCCTGGCTGAATCGGCAAAAGCCGGTCTTCGCCATTGCGCACGGCGACCCGCGCCACGAGGCGATCGCCGAGATCGTGGATCAGGTAGCCGGACAGACCTCCGTCTTCCTGGCCGGGGGGCTGACCGCCTCGCGCGCCGAGCAGCTTCAGGTCGCGGACCGCGTGACCGAGGGCGGGCTCTCGGGCGTGTTCTTCGGCTCCGGGGTCAATGTGGCCACGGGCCTGACCCAGGGCTGTTCCCCCATCGGCCAATCCCACACCATCACCGAGGCCGAGGGCAACGTGATCATGGCGATCGACGAACGCCCGGCGCTCGAGGTCTTCAAGGAGGACATCGGCGATATCCTGGCCCATGACCTGCGCCGGGTCAGCGGCTATATCTTCGTGGGCTTTCCCGTGATCGGCAGCGACACGGGCGATTATCTGGTGCGCAACCTCACGGCGCTGGATCTGGCCAAGGGCTCGATTTCGGTGGGGGAAATGGTGGAGCCCGGCCAGCGCGTGATGTTTTGCCGGCGCGATCACGGGGCCGCCCAGGACGACCTCAGGCGCATGCTCCGCGACGTCAAGAAGCGCGCCGGGGGCTCGGCCAAGGCCGCGGTTTATTTCTCCTGCATCGCGCGCGGGCGGAACCTTTTCGGGGAGAACTCGGAGGAGCTCAAGCTGATCCGGGACGAGTTGGGCGAGTTGCCGCTGGCCGGCTTCTTCGCCAACGGCGAGATTTCCAACAACCGGCTCTACGGCTATACCGGGGTCCTCGCGGTTTTCCTCTGACGCCTTGGCGCCGCCGTCCCTTGCCTCCGGGGCCCGATCGGAAGCCTTCACCATGCGCCTCTTCGTCGCCCTGCCCCTGCCCGAGGCCCTGCGCGCGCAACTGGGGGCCATGACCGCCGGTCTGCCGGGGGCGCGCTGGGTCGCGCCCGAGAACCTGCACGTGACGCTACGCTTCATCGGCGAAGCGGATAGCGGCCAGGCACGCGATATAGATGCCGAGCTTGCCCAGGTCCGCGCCGAGAGCTTTCCGGTCACGCTCGCGGGCATCGACCGTTTCGGGTCCGGCGCCAGGGTGCGCACGCTCTGGGCCGGTGTGGAGGCGAACTCCGCGCTGGAGCGTTTGTACGGCAGTATCGAACAGGCCTTGCAGGACGCCGGCCTGCCGCCCGAGGGCCGCAGGTTCAAGCCGCACGTGACCCTGGCCCGATTCAAGGCCAGTCCCGGCGCCAGGCTCTCGGATTACCTGGCGCGGCACGCGCCGTTCCGGGCCGAACCCTTCCAGGCCGAATCCTTCGTGCTCTACTCCAGCTTCCTGAGCCAGAGCGGCGCGATCTATACGGAGGAGGCCGCCTATCCTCTCGGACCGGCCGGAACTTTATGACGGCGGGGCATGGATTCGAGGGCGACTGCGCATTAGAATCATTCGCGTTTCTGCCAGGGAGGAGCGAAGATGGAGAAAGCGACCTTCGCCGCCGGCTGTTTCTGGGGCGTGGAAGTGGCCTTCCGCCGGGTCCCGGGCGTTTCCGCCACCTGCGTCGGCTACACCGGGGGCAGCGGCGAGGACCCGGACTACGAGGCGGTCTGCACGGGCCGGACCGGGCACGCCGAGGCGGTCCAGGTTCTCTTCGACCCGGCCCGGCTCGGCTACGAACAGCTCCTGGAGGTCTTCTGGGCGGCGCACGACCCGACCCAACTCAACCGCCAGGGCCTGGACGTGGGCACGCAGTACCGCTCCGCCATCTTCACCCATGGCCCGGAGCAGGAGGCCGCGGCACGGGCCTCGAAAGAAGCGGCCCAGGCCTCCGGCCGCTTCACGGACGAAATCGTGACCGAAATCGTCCCCGCCCCGGCCTTCTACCTAGCCGAGGACTATCACCAGAAATATGTCGAGAAGCAGCAGCGCGGCGGGCGGAAGGCCTTCCGGCTGTTCTGATCGGCGCTAATCCAGCCCCACCTCGGCGCGTGGGGTGGCGGCTTCGGCGATGGCCCAGGCGCAGCGCGCGGCGCAGTGGTCCGAAAGCCAAGCGCACAGTTCCTCCACTGCCGGCTCCAGCCCGGTCCCGCCGCCCAGCCACTGCACGGTGAGCAGGGCGCGCCGGGTCTCCAGCGAAGTCGCGCTGCGCCCGTCCTGGTACCAGTTCCAGCGCCGGCAGAGCAGTTTCTCGCCATCGGCATAGACCACTTCGCGCGTCTTGGGCGGGTCGTTCACCGGCGGCTCGGCGCCCAGCGCATAGAAATCATCCCCCTCTCGCGCGCGGCGGAAGGCGAGATCGCCCGTCACCTTGTCCAGGTCGTCGGCGCCCACGGGCAGGCGGTGCCGGGCCGAGACCGCGTTGTAGCTATCCACCAGCGCGTTTACGCGCGGCAGGCCGCGGCCCTGCTGGATCTGCTTGAGCAGGCGCTCGACCGAGGAGCGGTAGCTCGTTTTCTTGACGCCCATGGCCTTATAGGCCGCGCGCCAGACTTGCAGCTCGGGTACCTCGTTCAGCGGCTTTTCACCCAGGAACGCCGCGACCTCGGCCTCCACCTCGGCCACCGCCTGGGCCAACTCGGGACCGCGCTCCGGGGCGATCTCCAGCCCCTGCGCCACGACCAGCGCCACCCGGTAGTCGGGGAAATCCGGCAGGACATCGGAAATATCGAGCGCGGCCATCCGCTTAGTCTATGCCAATGGGGTCGAGCTTTTTTTGCGTGCGCCCGAGGCGCGTTTCGCGGTGGATGATGTAGAGACCGCTCGCCACCAGGATGGCCACGCCGAGCCAGACATGGGGCCCGGGCAGCTCGTGCCAGATCAGCCAACCGAGGATGGTGCCCCAGATCAAGGCCGTGTAGTCGAAGGGCGCCACCACCGCGGCCGGGGCGTGGCGGTAGGCCTGGGTCATGAAGTAGTTGCCCCCTCCCGCGATCAGCCCCAGCAGGGCGAAGAGCATCAGGTCCTCGCCGGTCGGGCTGCGCCAGCCGAAGGGAAGCAGGGCCGCGCTCGCCACAAGGGACAGGCCGGTGGTGTAAAGCAGGATGGAGGGCGTGGAGTCGGTCCGCGCCAGGCGCCGCGTCACCAGCATGGCCAGCGCATAGAAGAGCGCGGCGGCGAGGATGAGCAGGGCCGCGGGCTGAAAGGCCTCGGCCCCCGGCCGGGTCATGACCAGCACGCCGATAAAGCCCACGATCACCGCACCCCAGCGGCGTGCACCCACCTGTTCGCCCAGAAGCGGGATCGAGAGCAGGGTGACGAACAGCGGCGCGACGAAGGCGATGGCGAAGGCCTCGGCCAACGGCAGATAGCGCAGCCCGGTGAAGAAGGTGAGCATGGCGCCCATCCCGAGGGCCGCGCGCAGGAAGAAGCCGAAGCCCCAGCCAATTTTAAGTGCCGCTCGCCCGCCGCCCTGCCAAACGATGAAAAAGATCGGCAGCAGGGCGAAGAGGTTGCGGAAGAAGACGATCTCGACGATGGGATAGCCCTGGCCCAGCCACTTGGCCACGGCGTCCATGGCCGACATGGCGGCCACCGCCACCATCATGCTGGCGATGCCCAGGCCGATGCGGTCGTGCGTTCCGATGGCTACACTCATGGATCTAGCCATAGCGCGCCAGAATGGCCGCGACCGAGCCCGCGTAGTGGCCGCCGAACAGCGCCGTGTGCACCAGCAGGGGATAGAGGTTGTAGATGTCGCGCCGGACCTCGAAGAAGCCGGGTGCGAGCGGCCGGATCTCCTCATAGCGCGAGAAGAACGCGCTCCCGAAGGTGGAGAAGAGCGTGGAGAAGGCCAGCTCGATCTCCGGGTCCGCGTAATAGATCGCCGGATCGACGAAACCGGCGATGCGCCCGCCGCGGGTCAATACGTTGCCGCCCCAGACATCGCCGTGGATGAGCGACGGCGCCGCCGGCTCCTCGATGTAGCGCTCCAGCCGCCCGCAAAATGATTCAAGCTGCGCGAAGGTATCGCTGGGCAGCCGCCCGCGCTCGTGCGCCAGCCGGCCCATGTAGAGCAGCCGCTCGTCGCGGAAGAAGTCGCGCCAGCTTTGCGTCCAGGGGTTGGGCTGGGGCAGCGAGCCGATCACCGTGTCCCGCTCGAAACCGAAACGCTCCGCGCCGATGCCGTGCAGCGCGGCGAGCAGTTCGGCGGCGTGCCCCTCGGCGCTTGCGTCCAGGCC
Organism: Kiloniellales bacterium; assembly: GCA_036444495.1. Taxonomy (GTDB): domain Bacteria; phylum Pseudomonadota; class Alphaproteobacteria; order Kiloniellales; family J153; genus JAZGBC01. The sequence goes on along the minus strand of JAZGBC010000056.1, from coordinate 239 downwards.
GCCCGAGGTCTCGATGTATTCCATGATCAGGAGCCGCTCGTCGCAATGCAGGACGGCGGGCAGCGGGAGAGCGCTGTTACGGGCCAGGTAATCCAGCATGAAGCCCTCGACTTCCAGCCCGCCCCCGGGCGCTCGCTTGGCCACGACCGCGCCGCCACCCTCGAGTTCTACCTTGTGTATCTCGGCGATGCAGCCGCCCGAGAGCGGCGCAAGACGCCGCGGCCGCTTGCCGGTCGCCG
>JAZGBC010000055.1:0-2210 GCA_036444495.1 Kiloniellales bacterium | reverse complement strand
GCGGTCGGGTGCGGCCAGTTGCTGGCCCAGATCATGCGCTCCGGCGCCGCCGCGATCAGCGCCTTGGCGAGCGCGCCCACGTCGCCGTAGAGCGGCGGGCCTTCGCGCGAGGTCTCGTAGGGGGCGGAGACCTTGACCCAGCAATCGCCCCCTTCGAGCAGGCCCAGAAGCGTCCGGAACGCCGGGTGGTCGGGCGCCACGGGCTCGAGGAACTTGCCGTTGTGGTCGATCACCAAGGTCGCGGGCAGGCGCTTCAGGACCGCCTCGCGCTCCGGCAGGTCGCGGCCGTCGAGCTGCAACTGCACGTGCCAGCCGAAGGGCGCCACGCGCGCGGCCATGATCTCGAGGCTGTCCCACGGCAGGACGCCGCCGGGCAGCATGAAGTAGCGGATGCCGCGCACCCCCAGGCCGGTCAGGCGCTCGAGCTCGGCGTCGGTCACGCTCCGGTCGACCACGACCACGGCGCGCGCCGCCGCGCCCAGTTCCGCCAAACCGTCGAGGGTGCAGCGGTTGTCGGTGCCGTAGGCGCTCGGCTGGACGATGACCACGCGTGTCAAGCCGAGGCGCGCCATGACCCCGCGATAGGCCTCGACCGGGGCGTAGGGCGGCGGGATCGGGCAGGTCGGCGCCAGCGGATAGGCCGCGCGCGTGCCGTAGAAGTGGATGTGGCAGTCGGCCGCCCCCGGCGGGCACACGAGCCGGGGCTTCGGTCCCGCGGCGCCCGGCGCGGGCGCCGGCATGGTCTCGGTCACCTCTGGCCTCCCTCAATCGATGGCGCCTTTGCAGTCGCGCGCGGAGTCTTTTAGCATAGCCGCCCAGCGCGCGCCTCCTATAGCGAGGCCGCCGTCCAAGACGCAAATGGGAGGTTCCAAGACATGGCCGACTCCGAACCGGGCGCCGCCTTCGTGCGCCAGCCCGACGAGGGCGAGAGCTTCTGGCAACCGGTGCCGGCCAACGGCTACGCCGAGGTCCGGGTCTCCAAGCGCGACTCGCCCAAGATCCAGGGCTTCTCCTCGGGCATCCAGGTGATCGCGCCCGGCTGCCACATCCGCGAGCACCAGCACGGCGCCGAGCAGGAGCTGCTGTTCTTCTTCGAGGGCCGGGGCAAGATCCTGATCAACGGCGTCGAGCACCCGGTCCAGCCCGGCACGACCGCCTACCTGGGGCCCTGGAACAAGCACAAGATCGTCAACGACAGCCAAGGCGACCTCAAGATGCTCTGGGTGCTCATGCCCGGCGGGCTGGAGGATTTCTTCCAGGCGATCGGCCGGCCGCGAACGCCCGGGGAGGCCGCGCCCGCGCCCTTCCCGCGCCCCGAGAACGTCGAGGAGATCGAGCGCGCCACGGTCTATGCCGGCCTCGACGAGCGACCCCCCGGCGCGGAGTGAGCTAATACCAAGGAGCGCTGATAATGACCCATAGAGACGGTTTCCCAAGGCTTTCGGCATAAAAAGGGCGCCTACATCGGCACAGGGGCTAACATCATCAACGGAACCTCGGAAAAGAAGCTCCTCATCGGAGAGTACGCGACAATTGGGGCCGGTGCCTGCGTGATTCGAAACGTGCCGGCCCATGCCCTCGTGGTGGGAGTGCCAGCCGTGCAGAAGCGCCCACGCGCGGCCTAGATCGACCTATCGCCGACTTACTCGTGACCTGCGGACCCGCGACCTCTCCGGGCAAGGACAGGCAATACCGGCCCATAACCTGGGTGGCGAGATCGCGCAGGCGTGCCCGCTCTCGTGTGAGCCACTCATCGAACTCTTCCAATTTGACGATGAGGCCTTCCAGGATGAAGCGCCTGTCAATCACGGATGTCATCGCGCTGCCGGATGCAGATGTCGGCTCCTGATCCGGTGGACGGCTCCCGCCACCGGCATCGCGACGCGCCAAATTGCGGTTATTATGGCGCGGCGAGAGTCCGTTCTTGGCTACAAGGAGACATCCAGTCGCCCGAAATCGACTTCCGCTTGACCCCCAGCTCCGGACATTCTCGCGGCCATCACTGACTTCCGTTCGTGACCCGAAGCTGTCATTCCGGCAGCCCGGCCTTGCGCAAGCCCTCAAGGTAGCGTGCTCGCTGTTTGGCGCGGACGATGGGGGTCCAGCGCTCGTGTTTAGCCAAGCTAAACTTGGGAATCATCTGCATCACCTTGGCGGCCGCGTCGCGAGCCTCCTCCATCCGGTCGAGGTGTGCGAGGCCTGCGGCCTGC
>JAZGBC010000054.1:0-19003 GCA_036444495.1 Kiloniellales bacterium | reverse complement strand
GCTGGCAGGAGGCCAAGCCGCCGGCGGAGTGAGGAGGTCGCTCCGTCAAGTCAGGTTGACGGGAGCCTTTGGGAATATCGGCTCGTGTTGGATTATTGGGCCGCCGGGTTCTTCGCCGTGCGGCTGCGTCCGGCGTCCGCCAGGAAGCGCTCGAAGATTTGGGTGAGCGCCTGGTTCATCGCCAGTATGGAGGAACTCACGCTGTCGTCCTCGGCCCGCACCTCGGCGGCATAGGTCTCGACGATCATCAGCCGATCACCCTCGCCCTCGCGCTCGATCATGGCCAGTTCGAGCTCGGCCACGACCCGCGGCGGCCCGCCGCCCAACAGGCGCTCGAGGCGCTTGATCCGGCCGATCACCTCGAAGTCCGCCTCGACCCTGAGTTCGGGGGTGACCACCGAGAGGGCCAGGCCGCTGCCGCGCAGGTAGTCCACCAGTTCGGTCTGGAGCATGCGGGTCGGCGGATCGATCCAGTAGTGATAGTCGTGCTGCTGCATCCGGAGGGCCTCGCCGCTCTCGCTATAGAGCAGCGGGCGCTCGCGCAGCAACCCGTCGGCCTCCAGGGGGGCGACCGCGATCACGCCGGGGAAGGCGAGGGTCTCCGAGCGGGCGGGAGGAGTCACCATCACCCGGTAGTAGTTGTCGCGCGGTATCGGCGGGGCGCCTCCGCCCAGGCAGGCCGAGAGCCCCAGCAGCAAAGGCAGCAGCAGGGCCAGGGAGCGTCTCATCCCTTGATCTCGCTATTCTTGTCACCGGCCGAGGCCGGCGAGACCTCCTGGCGCGGCGTGCCGTCCAGGAGAAGCCCCGGATTCTGCCGGATCAGCCTGCTGAACTCGTTCATGTTGCGTGCCGTGCCCTCGAGGTTGTACACGATGGAATCGACCGACCGGGCGACCGACCTTAGAGTGTACTGGGCATCCTTTAACGTTTGGTCGATATTTCCCTTATTGTCCTCGATGATCTTGTCCAGGTTATTGGCCATATTATCCACCGTGACCAGGGTTTGGCGCAGGTCCGCTCCCAGGTCCGCCAGGGTCCTGGAAGCCTCCTCCGCGTTGCCGATGGTGCGCTCGACCGCCTGGATGTTCTCGGCGGCCAGCAGCTCCTGGATCGGGTCGAGGGTCTCGTTGAGCCGCCGGCTGAAGGTGACCAGCTCCTGACTGATACGCGGCACGTCGCCCTCGACGGTGTCGATCAGCGAATTCAGGTTGTCCGCCAGCGGCTTGATGCTGGTCTTGGTCAGCTCGCCGACCAGCTTCGCGGTCTCGGCCATGATGGCAAACATATCGGTCGTCGGCGCGCCGCGGATTTCGCCGCCCACGGGCAGCGGCTCGCCGCTTTGGCCGCTGGCGATCTCGATGGTCTTGGCCGCCAGGAAGCTGGTGGCGCCGATGTACGCGCTGCTGTCGCTTGGGATCTGCCAGCCCTCTATGACGCTTATCTTGACGCGGAAGCGCATGCCCGCGCCCTCGGCCACGGGCGTGATCTCCTCGACCTGGCCGACCGGGAAACCTTCGTAGCGCACCTGCGTTCCGTACTTCACGTCGGCCACGTTGTCGAGCAGGGTGAAGTAGGTCTCGCTCGAGGTCGTCCGGCCCGTAATCATCGCCAGGGAGACGACCATCGCCACCAGCATGCCGATGACGAATAAACCGATCAGAACGTAGTTGGCTTTCTGGCTATACATGGCGTCTATTCCGTCGTTGGCTCGGTTGGTTCGAGTGTTTCATGGGTTCGGTCATGCGCTTTCGGTCAGGCGGCGCAGGTATTCCGCGGGATCCACGCGCGGCTCCACCGCGCGCCGGTTGAGCAGATTCTGGACCTGCGGGTTGCTGGTCTCGCGAATCTTCTCGGGTGTGGCCAGCTCGATGATCCTGCCCTCGTCCAGGATCGCGATGCGGTCGGCGATCTTGAAGGCGCTTTGCACCTCGTGGGTGACCACGACGATGGTCATTTCCATGGCCGAACGCAGGCGCAGGATCAGCTCGTCGAGCGCGGAGGAGACCACCGGGTCGAGGCCCGCCGAGGGCTCGTCGAAGAACAACAGCTTGGGGTCCATGACGATGGCCCGCGCGATGGAGGCGCGCTTGAGCATGCCGCCGGAAAGCTCGGCCGGCATGAGCTTGCCGAAGCCCGAAAGATTGACCACCTCGAGCTTCATGCGCGCCATGATGTCCATGGTGCGCTCGTCGAGATCGGTGTGCTCGCGCAGCGGAAGCTTGATGTTATCCATCACGTTCAGCGAGCTGAACATGGCGCCGCTCTGGAACGCGACGCCCATCTTGCGCCTGAGCTCCAGCATCTCGATGGCGCCCATCTCGGCGGCGTCGCGGCCGAACAGGCGCAAGGTCCCGCTGCTCGGCGCTTCCAGCCCGATCATGTGGCGCAGCAGCGTGCTTTTGCCCGAGCCGCTGCCGCCCATGATCACCATGATCTCGCCTTCCCGCACCGCCAGATCGAGGCCGAAGAGCACCTGGAGGGTGCCGTAATGGGCGTCCAGTTTTTCCACCTCGATGACCGGGTCGCGCACCAAGCTGGCGGCTTCGCCGCTCAGCTTGCGTTGCAGGTCTGCTGCCGTCTCTCTCATTGCGTGAACAACAGGGCGAATATCATGTCGGTGACGATGATCGCCGACAGGATGTGCACCACCGCCCGCGTGGTCATGCGGCCCACGCCCTCCGATCCACCGGTCACCATCGAGCCGTTGATTGCCGCCACCACCGCGATGAGGACGCCGAAGATCACGCTCTTGCTCAGGCCGTGGAGCAGATCGACCGTCGAGAGCACCTCGATGGTGTTGACCCAGTAGGCTCCCAGCGAGATGTCGATCGCCTGGGACACGTAGAGGCCGGCGGCCGTCATGGCCACCAGGTTCGACCACATGGTCAGGGCCGGCACCATGACCACCAGGGCAATCAGGGTGGGCGCCACCAGGAAGCGTACCGGGTTGATGCCGATGGCGCGCAGGGCGTCCACCTCTTGGTTGATGGTCATGGAACTCAGGCGGGCGGCCAGCGCCGAACCGGAGCGCCCGGCGATCAGGATCGCGATGATGAGTGGGGAGAACTCCCGGGTCAGGGTCAGCGCGATGCCCACGTGGGCATAGGACTCGGCGCCGAACAGGCCGAGGGAGTAGATGCTCTGGACGGCCAGCATCACGCCGATGGTGATCGACAACAGGGTCGCAATCGGCAGGGCCTCGATGCCCACCTGCATCATCTGGACGGCTATCGAGTTGGGGCGCACCGGCTGGCGCCAGCGGTAGCCGAAGATAAACCAGAACAGGCTCTCGCCGAACAGGCTGCCGCCATAGCCCACCTCGTCCAGGCAGCGGACTGTGTTACGGCCGGTTTGTTCGATCAGCTTCATCACGGCAGGTTCGGCTCCTTGTTCCTCAGGTTTTGGCGCTCAGCGCGGCGTCGAGGTCGTCGTGGATTGGGAAGACCATGTCCAGGCGGGCCAGCTCGAGAACGCGCATGGCCTGCATGCTGACGGAAACCAGGCCCAGGTCGCTGCCGTCGGCGCGGGCGACCTGCAGGGCTTCGACCAGGCAGGCGATGCCCGAACTGTCGATGTAAGTGACGTCCGATAGATCGACGAACAGGGTTCCCTCGCGCTGCACCGCGCTCAGAAGGGACTTGCGCACCCCCGGCGAATGCTCGAGGTCGATGTCGCCCTTAAGGCGGATGACGTTGGGTTCCTGATTTGCTGGGTTGTTCACCATGGCGCCCCCTCCATGCGCTTGATCATTTCCAAGAGATTTCCCGTTCCGTCCGGACTCGGCTGATAATCCGCCGAATCCATGATTTCCCGGATGAAATAGCTGCCCAGTTTGCCGGGCTTGACATCGTCGAGCGCCCGCGGCCGGATGCTCTTGGGATCGACGATGGGTGCGAAGTCACGCAGGCGCACATGAAGCGCCTCGGACGTGCGCAGCACGCTGAGCAGAATCTCGCCTTTCTCGCGCCCCTTGTAGCCATGCACGATGATGTTCTGGCAGGCCTCGTCGACCGCGAGCACGATGTTTTGCGCCATGGAGTCGGAAAATCCGCACATGCGGGCGGCGGCCCACATGCTGCCGCGGACCAGCTTCAGGCGGTCGGCGCGCGCCGGGAACCGCGCCTCGAACAGCATTTCGAGGCCCTCGTCGCAGGTTCCCATGGCCGGTGCGTCGCTCATGACTCGGGCGTCCACTTTCCGTCGATCGCCAGAACCGTCAGGTCGTCGCGCGCCTCCCAGCCCTCGCGGTCCAGTTCGGAGACGAGCCCGCGAAGCCGTTCGGTCAGCGGCAGGTCGGACAGGCCTTCCACGAGCTGGATCAGGCCATCCACGCCGAGTTCCTCGCCGGAGCCGTGATGAAATTCCAGGAGCCCGTCGCTGAAGATGTAGAACTCTCCCATGTCCAGTGGGACTTCCTGGGTCCAGTATTCCATCTCGGGCACGATGCCCAGCGGCGGTGCCTCGGCCGGGAAGGTCTGGTAGCTGTGATCGGCTTTGCGCAGCAGCGGCGGTTCGTGGCCCGCGTTGGCGAAGCGCAGCAGGCCGGTCGCCGGGTCGTAGGTGCCGGCGATCATGGTCACGAACATGCCCCGGCTGGTGGTCTCGTGGATCTCCCGGTTTATGATCGCCATGATCGCGGCCGGATCATCGCTGCGCTTGCCCAGGCAGCGGAACAGGCTGGCGGCCTTGGCCATGAGCAAGGCGGCGTTCAGCCCCTTGCCCGAGACATCGCCGAGGGCAAAAGGGATGCGGTTGTCCGGCAGCTGGAAGTAATCGAAGAAGTCACCCGAGACTTGGCGGATTGGCCGGTTCAGGCCATAGATGGGCAGGAGGCCCGGCTTCACCTTGGGCAGGAGATTGCGCTGAATCTCGGCCGCCAGGTCCAACTCGCGCCGTGTGACCTCCTGCGCCACGAGTTCCTCGGACATACGCGCGTTGGCAACCGCAAGCGCCGCCGAGTTGGCCATGGTCTGGAGCAGCAGGGAATCCCGTTTGCCGAAGCTCTCGCCGCTACGGTTGTTGACCACTTGGATCGCGCCGAAGGGGCGGCCGTCGGCGGCGAGCGGCGCGCAGAGCACGGTATGGGTGACGAGCCCGCCATTCTCGTCCATCTCGCCCAGCAGTTCCGGGTCCTCGCCCGGATCCTGTAGCGCCTCGATGGCGTTGCGCCGCAGACAGCGCCCCAGGATACCGCGTCCGGGCCGCAAGCGGGTGCCGCGCAGGTCCATCGGGCCGACCGCGGCGTGACAGACGAGCTCGCCGCTTCCCCCCTCGTCCATCAGGAACAGGGCGCCGGCCTCGGCGCGGACGCCCTGGACGATCCCCGCAAGGGCGGTCTCCAGGGTGGCCATGAGATCGCGCGAGACGGCGAAGAATTGGCTGAACGCGGCCAGGAACTCAACATCGTTGGAGTAGGCCTGGTCCAAGGTCTCGGCCTGGTGGGTCGCGGTCGGCGGGCTCATGGGCTCGGGCGGCCTGGAAAAAGTGGCTTGGGTCCGAACAGACTAAATGAAAATTATTAACCACACCTTGGCCCATCCCCCTGATTTCCGGACGTTTCGGGCTGGCGGTTTCGGCGCTCCGCGAGGGCAGGCCCCGGCGTTCCCCACGTTGCTGGCGCCGGCGAATCGGGCTAGGAAGGCCCAGAACCCGATCGGAAATGGAAAATCCTCACTATTCTGGGCGTGCGCTTGGTTGTCGCGACTGTGGCAAATTTGCTTCGGATGGCAAGGAATTACAGTGAATTTCCGACCCGGTAATTGATCGCTAAACCGCTATCGACTATGCGTTAACCGGCATGATTTGGAATTCATATGCGTGTTAACTGATTGGTTAGTTGTGAGACCTTACGATCTTCTATGCCGTGTTTGTAACTCATACATATTACTATAGGAATGGGGGGGAGTTTCCTTGATCCCTGTTAGGAATTTCAACAGACTGTGGGCCAGAGAATGATAAACCGTCGGTTGCAGGGCGGTCACACCACCGGGATGGCTTCATGACTGGTCCACGGGCGATGCGGGTTCTGGTGGTCGACGACGAACCCAATCTGGTCCAGGATTATCGTTATATCCTGGGGGGATCGCGTGCCTCCGATCCGGCGGCCCTTTCGGACAAGCTGGAACGCGACCTTTTCGGCGCCGGCCTTGAGAACGGCAAATTCCCCGAGATCGATCTGACCACCCACCATCAGGGGCGCGAGGCCGTCGAGGCGGTTCGCGCCGCTGTTGAGGAGGGGCGGCCCTACGCCCTTGCCTTCGTCGATCTCTATCTGGCGCCCGGGCTGGACGGCCTGCAGACCGCCGAGCAGATCCGCGCTGTCGATCCCGACGTCTACATCGTGCTGGTCTCGGCCCGTTCCGACCTGCATCCGCTGGAGTTGAGCGAGCGAGTGCCCCCGGTCGACCAGTTGTTTTTCGTCAAGAAGCCCTTCCACGGCGTTGAAATTCAACAACTAACTCTTGCCTTGGGGTCCAAATGGCGGGCCGAGCATCGGCGCTATGGAAGTGCTGCTCTGGGCGCGGCGGGAAGCGGCGCGGGATGGACCGCGACGCTGGAGCGCCTGCCGGCGGGCATCGTGGTGTTCGATCGCCGGGACCGGCTGCTGGCGGCCAACGAGGAGATGAGCCGGCTGTTCCCGGAACTGGCTGATCTACTGGTCCCGGGCACGCGCTATGAGGAGATCCAGCAGGAGATCGCCGAGCGCCTGCTGCCCGAGGACACGCTGGTGCGCGTCGATTCCTGGGTCAAGGACCGGCTCGACTGGCACGCCCGTTCGGGCGGCATCCTGGAGCAGAAGCTGCGCGGCTCGCGTTGGGTGCTCCTGGTCGAGGGCGCCTCGCCCTCGGGCGAGACCTACGGGCTGTATTACGACATCAGCGACATCAAGCACCGTGAGCAGAACCGGGCGACGGCGTCCCATATGCGCCAGATGGCCCAGTCCTTCGCCGCCTTATGCGAACGGCTCGATCCCTTGCTCCAGGCGGGTGAAGGCGGGCCGGACTCGGCGACGGCGGGCCGGCGGAGGGGAGCGGACGTGGCCCTGCTTCCAGGGACCTCGGGACCGGAGGGCCCGGTACATTTCCTGACATCGAAGCTGACCGCGATCGCGCAGCGCCAGCGTCTCGCGCCCGAATCCATCGGGCTCAACCGGGTCGTCGGCGAGACCGTGCGCCGCATGCGCGGCGAGCTGTCCGCGGGCGTCGCTGCGGAGGTCATCGCCGGCGCCGGCCTCTGGCCGGTCCTGGTGGACAAGGACGGCTTTTCGGCCGCGCTCGTGGAGCTCCTGCGCAACGCCATCGAGGCCATGGGCAGCATGGGGCGCCTGACGGTGGAGACCGCCAACATCCGGCTGAACCGGGATTTCGTGGCGACGCGCAGTGGCCTGGCGGCGGGCGAATACGTGCGGGTTTCGGTGCTGGACACGGGGCCGGGCATGTCGGCGGAACTGGCCGAACGCGCGCTCAACCCGTTTTTCACCTCCAAGGACAAGTCCTCGCACCTCGGTCTGGGCCTCAGCGTGGCTTACGGCTTTACCAGCCAGTCCGGCGGCCATATCGAGATCGACGGCGGGGACGGCCGCGGCGTCACCGTCGATCTGTACTTCCCGCGGGCCGAGGAGGTCAGCGCCGCGCCGCTCGACGAGAAGGGCACGCGAGGTCTGGCTGCCGAGGGCAGACGCTCGCCCGGGACGCGGAAACGAGCCTGATCCCCGAATTCGCTAACGCCCCCAAATTGGCCTGCTCGAGCTAGGCAGCCCTGGTATAGTTCCCCGAATCGTCTCGACAAACATCACGGTTTGAACGGAGATGTCGGACGCGGGCATAGAACAACGACCGCCCCCGGCGCCTGAGTTGCGGCTTCGGCTGTTCGGTGGATTCGTCCTGGAGCGCGCTTCGGGCGAAGCCATCTCCGTCCCGCTGCGCAAGGGTGAGGCGCTTCTCGCCTATCTCGGCGCCAATCTGGGCAAATCATCGTCGCGCGAGAGGCTGGCCGCGCTGCTTTGGGGCGAATCCGATCAGCAGCGGGCGCGCCAGAGTCTGCGTCAGGCGCTGTTCGCCCTGACCCGTGAGTTCGCCCAATACGACGTCGCCGTCCTGCGCATGGAAAGCCAGATGGTCACCCTGGACCCCGCCGCCATCTGGGTCGATGTGCAGGAATTCGAGCGCCTGATCGGCGAGGGCACGCGCGAGTCCCTAATCGCGGCCACAGCGCTCTACGAAGGTGAGTTCCTCTCCGGCCTCGCTGTCGGCGCAGCCGATTTCGAGGACTGGCTGACGGAAAACCGGGCGCGCTACCGGGAGCTGGCCATGAAGGCCTCCGAGGATCTGCTGGCGCATCACCGGGCGGACGGGGACATCGCCGCGGCGATCGAAACCGCGAGCCAGGCGCTCCGGGTCGATCCCTTCCGCGAGGACCTCCACAGGGAGCTCATGGAGCTCTATCTGGCCAGGGGCATGCGCTCCTCCGCGCTGACCCAGTACCGGAGCTGCCGGGCCTTTCTCCAGCGGGAGCTGGACGTTCCGCCCGACGAGGAAACCGAGGCGCTTTACCGGCGCATTCTGGAACAGGGGCCCTCCGCCGCCGCGGAGAGCCTGGAGCAGCCGGACCGGACCGGGCGCGCCGCCCCGGGCCGGGGCGCGGACTTGGCGCTGGCCGAGACCATGGTCGGCCGGAGCGCCGAAATACGCGCGTTGAACTCTCTGCTGGACAATGCGATGGGCGGGGCTTGCCGCTTCGTGGCTATCGTCGGCGAAGCCGGAGTCGGCAAGAGCCACTTGGTGGGAACCTTCCTGCAGGACCTTGCGGTCCGGCAGATCGCCACCCTGTCCGCGCGCGGCCGGCAGGCCGAACGCACTGTACCCTTCGGCCTCTGGCCCGAACTCCTGACGAGCGTTTCCGGGGACGACTCATCGCTGCCGGACGATCCGGACGAGGCCGCGGGCGACGCCGGCCGCCGGACCCCGGACCAATCGCGCCGCTTCTTCGACTCGGCGGCGGCGGCCTTGCAGGCGCGCGCGGCACAGGGCCCGCTGGTCTATCTGCTGGAGGACCTTCAGTGGGCCGACGAGGAAAGCCTGCGGCTTGCCTCCTACCTGATCCGAAGCCTGGCGGATATGCCGGTCCTGTTTATCGGCACCCTGCGATCGGAGGACCTGAGCGCGCAGGGCCTGTTGTCCGACGTCCTGCGCGACCTGGAGCGCGACGGCTCCCTGACGGTCATTACGCTTCAGCCGCTGACACGCGAGGAAACCGCCGAACTCGTGGACCACCTGCAGGAGACCATGGGCGGTGAAACCCGGCGGAAGCTCCGGCTGTCCGATGTCTGGGCGCTGAGCGAAGGGAACCCGCAGATCGTCGTAGAGGCTTTGAGCGAGGATATGCCGCAGAGCGGCCATGGCGACCCTCGCCGGACGCGGCTTCCGGACCGGGTGCGCAAGGACCTGTCCCGCATGCTCATGCCGCTCGGCGAAACAGCCAGGCAACTGGCGAGCTGGGCCAGCGTCATGGGTCCGAGGGTCGATTACGCGGTTCTGCGTGAGGCCGCGCGGATGGACGCCGATACGCTCGTGCGCGCGATCGAAGAGCTGGTGGCCGCGCGTATTCTCCGAATGGACGGCGATGAGCTTGTCTTCGAGCGGCAGCGCGTGCAACGCGCGCTCTACGAAGACCTGCTCGCGCCGCGCCGCCAGGCCATACACGTGGCCGTGGCGCAGGCCGTCGAGACCGTCCATGCCGGGAAGTTGGAAGGACATTACCAGGTCCTGGCGCTGCATTACCGCGGGGCGGGCGATATGGGCCGGGCGCTGGACTGCGATGTGGCTGCCGCCCAGGCCGAACTGAACCGTGGTGCGCGGGTAGCGGCCCGCAAGCTCTTCCAGTTCGCGCTCAAGTCGGTTCATGCTTCGCAGGGGAGTGCCGGGCTGCGTGCCCAGGAAGCGGACGCCCGGCTCGGGCTTGCCGCGATCGCGGAGATCGAGCAGGACCTCGAGGCGGCGGAGGGCTTCCTGCGCGAGATCGAGACCGGCTTCGACCTGCTCGACAACGGCCGGCAGCGCGCCGACGTGCTCATGGGGCTTGCCCGGATCGCCTATATGAAGGGCGACGTGGACGGCGCCTATCACGCGGGTCAGCGCGCGCTCGCCGAGGCGCGACGCGCGGGCGAGGAGGGACTTTGGCTGCCGGGGGAGCGGCTGCTCGCGCGGCTTCACCTCCTGAACGGCAGCTATGCGCAGGCCGTGGATCGCCTGACACGCTCGGCGGAACGGGCCCGCGCGCTCGATCTGCGCGAAGAGGAGGCCGACTACGCAGCCGTCGTCGGCCTGGTGCAGGGATTGCGTGGCGATTTCGAGGCGGCTTTCAGACATGCCGAGCGTGCGGTCGGCATTGCCGAGAGCTTGGCCAATGAGCGATGCCTGGCGGCCTGCCTCCAGTTCCTGGGCGTGATCCAGACCTGGCGCGGCAACTTCGCGGCAGCGCTCGAGAGTTTCGCCAAGGCGACCGAGATCGCCGAGGCCCGGGGCGACCTTCTGCGCCTATATTCGCTCTGCGGGTATCGGGGTTTCGCCCTGGCCGGGGCCGAACGGCCGGTCGAGGGGCTGGTGGAATTGAAAGCGGCCGAGGACATGGCCAAGCGCCTCAATACCACATTCATGCTGCCCCTGTTCCAGGCCTGGACGGCCGAGGCGTCCCTGCAGGCCGGCAAGGACGAAGACGCCCTTCATATGGGACGCGAGGCTTTTCGCCTGGCTGCCGAACAGAATCAGTCCTGGGCGCGTTCGGTCGCGCTCAGGGCGCTCTCGCGCGTTCTTTCCCAGCCCGAGGCCGGCGACTTGGCGGGGGCCGAGAAGGCGATCCGCTCGGCGCTCGGCGATCAGGAGGGCCTGGGGCTCAAATTCGAGCAGGCGCGCTCGCTTGTCGTGCACGCCAAGGTTCTGCGCGCGGCGGGCAACCTGCGGCGGTCGAGCGAGGTCTATGCCGAGGCCAGCGAGCTGTTCCGCCAGATGCAGATGACCGGCGACTTCGACAGCGCCCGCCACATGGCCGAGGCGCTCAAGCCCACGGGCAATTCCTCTTCCTAGGGTCTAAGGCGCCGGCCCGCCGAGGGGTTCCTTGGCGGAGTCCGGCTGGCGGCGCTGCACCGCCCAGAACAGGGCGCCCGGCAGCGACGCGGCCAGCATCACCAGACCGATGAGGATCGAGAGCGCCAGCGCATCCGGCGCGCCCACGCCGGCGAAGGCGAGCAGCGCCACCATGGCGCCTTCGCGCAGCCCCCAGCCGGCAAAGGACACGGGAATCATCGTAATCAGGATGACCGTGGATACGAGCGCCAGGCAGGCCCAGAACCCGATCCCCAGGCCCAGTCCCTCGGCCAGAACGTAGGCCGCCGTGGCGAGCAGGGCGTGGCTCAGAAGCGAAAGCAGAAGCAGCGGAACCGCAATGCCCGGTGAGAAGAAAACGCGCCGGCTATCCGTGGCAAGCCGGGCGAGATCGCGCAACAACCGCCAGCGCCGCCAACGCTCGGGCAGACGGTCCAGCGTACCTACCATGCCGGCGCCGAAAAATGCCACGGGTAGTGCTGCGATCAGGCCATAGCGCAGCCAGGCGTCGTCGATCAATCCCTCCGTCGCCCAGACTCCCAGGGCGACAATGACGGTCAGGCCCAGGACACCCCCGGCGCGTTCCAGCAGGACGCCGATGATCGCGCGGTCGTAGGTGATCCCCAGGCGGCAGGCCTGGTACATGCGCACCGCGTCGCCGCCGAAGGAGGTGGGCAGCACCTGATTGAAGAACACGCCGATGAAGGTTATGGGCAGGATCTTTCGCAGCGGCAACCGGGTCCCGACCGCCTCCATGACCAGCCACCAGCGAAAGCCCAGCACCAGGGTCTGCACGATCAGCAAGACACAGGCCGCGAGCAGCGGCAGCGGCGGCAGCCGGGTCAGCGTCCCGGCGACCGCGCTCAGGTCCAGGGAGCGGGCCAGCAAACCCAGCAGAAGCAGCGAAACCGCGACCTTGCCCAGCGCCAGAAGCCGGGTCTTCAGTGGGCTAGGGGATTGTTGCCGCATGATGGGTTATACCAACGGTCCTTGATATTGACCCATTTCATGGGCGCAAATCGGGTCGTCCGGGCAGGCGCGGCGCGAAGCGCGATGCGGGGACATCGGGCAAACGCCGCAACGAACCCGGCGGACCGATTTGCCCCACCGAAGGCCGGGCGCTTTTTCCCGCCAGCGGCGTCGCTCGCTGCTTGAAGTGTCCCGCACTACGGCGCAACTCGCTCCTATCTGGCGGGCAAAAATCACCTCGGTGAAATAGGTCGATATCGAGAACCGTTGGTATTACTCGATATCGCGCCACAGGATGCCGCTCAGGCAGCCGATGCCGCCCGCCGCCTTGACGAGCTCGCCTACGGTTACCGTTAGGCATTCTATATCGTGGCGCTCGAAAAAGGACTGCATCGCCGGGTTGCCCGCGGGCATCAGGATGCGGCGCGGGCCAAGGGTGACGAAATTGAGCGCCATGCCGCGGCGCGTTTCCCGTTCCTCGTCGGGCAGGTCGATCACCGTGTAACCGCACTCCCGCAGGGCCGTAATGGTGCCTGCCGGGGTACGTCCGGGCCAAGCGATCGCCAAGTCCCGGTCGGCGAAGCGCAACAGGCCCATGAGATGCATGGCGCCTGCCGGGAGTTCGACCGGAATCGTTTTAACGCCCAAGTCCTTCAGGGCGCTGGTGACCTGTGCCACCCCCTCGGCGTTGGTGCGCAAGCCGCGGCTGATCAGAACCGTGTGCGGATCGAGCCAGGCGGCATCGGCCCCTTCGAAGACGGCTGTTCCGCAGAGGCTGCGCAGGATGGGTATGCCGATCTCCGTCAAGCGCCGCGCCACCAGGCGCTCCTCGCCCGCGCGCACGCTGGAGGCCGGACGCGCCAGGATGACGCCCTCCGGGGTCATGAACATGAGGTCGGCCACGAACATGAGGTTGGGCGGTGCCGGCGATTCGGGCGCCACGTGATGGACGGCGACGCCAACTGCCAGGAAGGCCTGCGCCAGGGCATCGTGCTCGGCTTGGGCCAGCCGCGGGTCCAGCGGCGCGAGCATCTGCACCGCATCGGGGTCGGCCGAGGCCTCGAGCTCGGACCCGGGACGGTGCAGCAGGACCGCGCGCAGGCGCGCCCACTCGTTGGTCAGACCGCAGGCGGCCCAAACCGTGCCGATCTCCTCGCGCGCGGAAGTCTTGCGCGGAGACCAGCCCCGCCCGCCGTAGGCCGCGGCTTCCGAGAGGTTGTCGGATTTCGTCACGCTGCCAGTTTCCTGCCGCCCGCGCGGCAAGGTACCGCACAGACGGGTCCGCCGCCCAGGCCCGGTCTAGGTACTGTTATCGGCGCGCGGCCGGCTGAGAGGGCTCGGCGCGTTAAAGGCTGGCCTTGAGATGGGTGCCAGGCTTGAAGCGTACGCTCTTGGACGCCTTGATTCTGATGCGTTGGCCCGTCGCCGGGTTGACGCCCCAGCGGGCCTTCCGCTTGCTCACCCTGAAGGTGCCGAAGCCGACGAGCTGGAAGCTTTTGTTCTTGGCGATGGACAGGCCCATGGTGATCAAGAGCGCATTGAGCGCGTTATTGGCGGAGATCTTGGTGATGCCCGTGGTTGCCTGAAGTACTTTGACAAGATTCTCCCGGTCCGAACCGCCTCTGGACGTGGGTTTGAGCTTGACGACCGGCGCCGCGCGTTTGGCTGCCGTCTTCCTTCTAGCGGTCTTTTTCCTGGCGGTCTTTTTCCTGGCGGTCTTCTTTCGAACGGCTGTCCTTTTTGCGGTCGTCTTTCTTTTCGCGCCGGCCTTTTTCTTGGCCCGCCGCGTGGTCTTCTTGGCTGCACGTTTCCTGGCCATTGGCAAGTCCCCCGATTTGCGAGTGGAACGAATCGTTCCGAGTGAATGTCCCCAGCATCCTGCGAGTCTTTTGCGCGGGATGCAATTCAACAGATGATGCTCCTGCACCATACCGCCGGGCTACCTATTGCGTAACCGGTGGCGAAGTCAACAACAACAGCGCGGAAATCGTGAGGGCTTCGCACAGGACGGGCCGGCCGCGATGCGCGGATACGGAAAACAGGGCCTGGCGGAGAGTCGCTACGGCTGCTGCGTGACGCCCTGACGGAAGGGAAAGGTCTCGTCGCAGCGCTGTACCAAGTACAAGAGCATGATCCAATAAGATCGGATAGTGCTCTAAAGCAGACCCATCGACTTGAAGCTGTTGTGCCCCGATCTGCCGATCACGATGTGGTCGTGCACGGAAATACCCAACTTCTCGGCGGCCTCTTGGACCTGACGGGTCATGTCGATGTCGGCCCTCGACGGCGTGGAATCGCCGGACGGGTGATTGTGCACCAGAATGAGCGAGGAGGCGCCCAGCTCCAGCGCCCGCTTAATCACTTCTCTCGGATACACCGGCGTGTGGTCCACGGTGCCGCGCTGCTGTAGCTCGTCGGCGATCAGCCGGTTCTTGCGGTCGAGGAAGAGCAGGCGGAACTGCTCCACCTTTTCGCGCCCCATGGTGATGCGGCAGTAGGCGAGCAGCTTGTCCCAGGAGGCGATCACGGGCCGCTCGGAGGCTTCCGCCAGCGCCATGCGGCGTGCGGCCTCCGGGACCACCTTGAGCGCGGCGATCGAGGCCTCACCCAAGTCTTTGACGCTGCCGAGCTCCTTCGGTCCGGCGGCGAGCACCCCGGCCAGGCTGCCGAAACGCTTTATCAGTGTCTTGGCCAGCGGCTTGGTGTCGCCCCGCGCGTTGGCGCCGAAGAGCAGGTACTCCAGAACCTCGTGGTCCGAGAGCGAAGCCGCGCCCTTCTCGAGCAGGCGCCGGCGCAGGCGCTCGCGGTGCCCGTGGTAATGCGGTGTCGTCTTGGCCATTGGCGCCTCCCTAAGACTGCCGTGGCCGGCAGGTTCAGCCGGAGTCCGCTCCTTCGTAAGGCGGATTATGCCAGTCCTTGGGCGAAAGGGTGAATATCTCGTAACCCTCGGCGGTTACCCCGATCGAATGCTCGAACTGGGCCGAGAGCGACTTGTCGCGCGTGACGGCGGTCCAGCCGTCGTTCAGGATCTTCACCTCGTAGCGCCCGGCGTTGATCATGGGCTCGATGGTGAAGAACATGCCTTCGCGCAGCACGGTCCCCTGTCCCGGCTTGCCATAGTGCAAAACGCTCGGCGCCGTATGGAAGGCGCGCCCCAAACCGTGGCCGCAGAAATCGCGCACCACCGAGTAGCGGTGTCTTTCCGCAAACTCCTGGATGGCGTGGCCCACGTCGCCCAGGGTCGCGCCGGGCTTGACCGCCTCGATACCGTGCATCATGGCCTCGTGGGTGACCTTGACCAGGCGCTGCGCCTTCACGCTGGGCTTGCCGATAGAGAACATGCGGCTGGTATCGCCGTGCCAGCCGTCCAGGATCACGGTGACGTCGATGTTGATGATGTCGCCGTCCTTCAAGGTCTTTCGCGAGCTGGGAATGCCGTGACAGACGACGTGGTTGATCGAGGTGCAGATCGACTTGGGGAAGCCGCGGTAATTGAGTGGCGCCGGCACCGCGTCATGCTCGACGATGAAGTCGTGGCACAGGCGGTCCAGTTCCTCGGTCGTGACGCCGGCTTTGACCTCTGGGGTAATGAAGTCGAGGGTCTCGGCGGCCAATCGGCCGGCCCTGCGCATGCCGTTGAAATCCGCCTCGCCGTAGATCAGGATGCGCCGGGCATCCGCGTCCAGGGCCTCGGCGGAATCTCCCATGCCGGCGTGGATCATGTCCTGATTCATAACCTCTACAACTCCAGCGGCACGGGCCGGTCGAGGACGATGGCCTCGCGGTCCACCCGGCAGGTGTAGCACAGGGCCTCGACACCGCGGTCCAGCGCCTCGCGCAGCGCCCGGTCGTAAACCGGATCTATGTCCGCGGCAATCTCCACCCGGCGGCAGTCGCCGCGCTGGACCAGGTAGAACATGACCGCGCGCCCCCCCGATTCCGCCACATCGGCCAGCTCCATGAGGTGCTTGGTGCCGCGCTTGGTGACCGAATCCGGGAATTCCGCCGTTTCCGGACGGCGTCTCAGATGCACGTTCTTGACCTCCACATAGCAGCGCGGCCGGCCCTTCGATTCGAGCAGGATATCGATCCGGCTGTTCTTGCCGTAGGGCACCTCGCGGCGCAGCTCCTCGTAGCCGGCCAGTTCGGGCACCGCGCCGGCGCCCAAGGCTTCCGCCACGATGGCGTTGGGCAGGCTGGTGTTGATCCCCACGTAGTGCCCATCGACGTCCGTCAACTCCCAGGAATACTTGAGCTTTCGCGCCGGATTGCGCGAGGGCGACAGCCAGACCCGGGATCCCGGCTCGGCCAGGCCCAGCATGGCGCCGGGATTGGCGCAGTGGGCCACGACCACCTCGCCGCCGTCGAGCTCGATATCCGAGAGAAACCGCTTGTAGCGACGAATCAAACGGCCGGGAAGCAGCGGGTCCGGGAATCTCATGGCGCCAAGGTAGGCCCCGGGCCCGGCCCTTTCAACCACACACGCTGTAAGTCCTTACACGCCCTATGTCCTTTATATGCATTTGATGCGGCGTGCTTCAGTCATCGCTGCGCGAGAATCATGTGGTCTTGCGGAAAACTTAACAAATCATTAACAAATCGCTTGCTAGGCTGTTATCACGAGGTATTGAGCGGCCTGGGGCTTGCAACTTGGCGCCGCCGGACGCAGGTTATAGGCATCCTCGAGTCGATCCGGGCACGGATCAAAGCCCAAGGATTCGAGTCAATGGCATTCATGAAGACAACCCTGATCGCAGCCGCGGCCATCGCGCTGGCGGCCTGTTCCACTTCGCCACGGGGCTATCTGGCGCGGCCCGCCGCGCCGAGCGCCGGGCTCCAGCCCGCCGTGGGCGCAAGCGCCACCTCGGCCGGCGTCAACAGCGGGGGGACCTATCCTTACGGCACGGCCTCCACCAGCACGCCGGCACCGTTGGAAACCGCCGCCGGCAGCGGTGATGGTCTCGTCGTCGTGGACCCCGATGGAAACGTCTGGATCCAGCCGGAGAAGACCGACGCGCGCTACCAGGCCGACGTGGAGTCCTGCTACAGCTACGCCCAGGCCCAGATCGACCACGACGTGCGGATCGAAAACGATATCAACGGCGCATTCCAAAGCTCGTCGGCGGGCTTCGGGCTCACCGAGCTGCGCGGCCGGATGAACAACTACGAGCGCCGCCGGCGCCGGCCCGCGCTCTTCTCCAACTGCATGGTGGCCAAGGGCTATATCCGCCAGTAGCGGCCGTCCTGCCGGGGCTATACCCGTTCCATGCCCGATCCAAGCGTTACCGCGTGTCTGCTGATCATCGGTAACGAGATTCTCTCCGGCCGCACCCAGGACGCCAATCTGGCCTATCTCGGCAAGCGCCTCGATGCGCTGGGCATCCGTCTCATGGAGGCCCGGGTCGTGCCCGACCGGGAGCCGGTTATCGCCGCGACGCTCAACGAACTGCGCGCCCAATTCAACTACGTCTTCACCACCGGCGGGATCGGCCCGACCCACGACGACATCACCGCCGAATGCGTCGCCAAGGCCTTCGGCGTGCCGCTGATCCAGAATCCCGAGTCCCGGGCCATCCTGGAGGCCCATTACGTGCCCGGCGACCTCAACGAGGCGCGTCTGCGCATGGCCAATACGCCCGAGGGCGCCAGCCTGATCGAGAATCCGGTCAGCCACGCGCCGGGCTTCCAGATGGATAACGTCTTCGTCATGGCTGGCATCCCGGTCATCATGCAGGCCATGTTCGAGAGCATCGCCCACCAACTGACCGGCGGCGCGCCGCTCATCTCGCGCAGCGTCACGGTCGACCTGCCCGAGGGAACGCTGGCCAAGGACTTCGGCGCCCTGCAGGCGCGCTATCCCGAGGTCGAGATGGGCAGCTACCCCTTCAGCCGGGGCGGCCGGCTGGGCGTACGCCTGGTGCTGCGTGCGACGGAGGAGGACCGCCTGAGCGCCGCGGCCGGGGAACTCGACGGCATGATCGGCGCGCTCGGAGGGGCGATCACCGACGATTGATGAGTCAATATCAGCGATGGTTGGTATTAAGTCGGCGCAACGCGCTCAAGGGCGTGGCGGCCCTCGGCGCGCTTGGCGCCTTCGGCTCCGCGTTCCTCGCCGGGCTCTCGCGCGCCGGCGCGGCCAAATCGACGCTCACCTTCGAGGAGGTGCCCCACGGCATGGCGGAGGACCTGCGCAGCGCGCCCGGCTACAGCGCGCAGGTGCTCATCCGCTGGGGCGACAGGGTGGTGCCCGACGCGCCCGATTTCGACCTGGGCAAGCAGAGCGCCGCGGCGCAGGAAAAGCAGTTCGGCTACAACAACGACTTCACGGCCTTCATGCCGCTGCCCGCCGGCTCGGACAATTCGGACCGCGGGCTGCTCTGCGTCAACCACGAGTTCACCACTGCGCATCTCATGTGGCCCGTGGGAGCGTGGGATTTCTTCGACCGGCCGAACAAGGCGCGGATGGAGGTCGAGATGGCCGCCCACGGTCACTCGGTCGTCGAGATCGAGAAGATCGGCGCGGGCTGGCGCGTGGTCGAGGACAGCCGCTACAACCGGCGCATCACGGCGCTGGGCACGCCGCTCCGAATCTCCGGCCCCGCCGCGGGGCACGAGCGCCTCAAGACGCGCGCCGATCCCACGGGGACCAGGGTCATCGGCACGCTCAACGACTGCGCCGGCGGCGCCACGCCCTGGGGCACGCTGCTGATCGCCGAGGAGAGCTTCCACCGCTACTTCACCGGCGACATCGAGGGGACCGGCGAGGAACGCAACTACAGGCGCTATGGCATCGGCGGGAAGCGCCGCCGGGCCTGGGCCAGGCACCACGAGCGCTTCGACCTGGAGAAGGAGCCGAACGAGGCCAACCGCTTCGGCTGGGTCGTGGAGATCGACCCCTACGATCCCGCCTCCACGCCGGTCAAGCGCACGGCGCT
>JAZGBC010000053.1:0-18501 GCA_036444495.1 Kiloniellales bacterium | reverse complement strand
CCGTGTACTTTTCCGGCGGCGCGATCAACGGTGTCAGCATCGCCACCGACCGCCCCGGCGGGTTCACAGAGCTGGACATCGCCATCCTGGACGCCACCCTGCCCGCCTTCGCCGCGGTGGTCGAGCTACAGCAGCTTCGCCGCACGGCGCGCGACCTGCTCAACACCTATGTCGGGCCCAACACCGGCGAGCGCATCTTCAGCGGCGCCATAAAGCGCGGCGACGGGGAGAAGATCCACGCCGTGCTCTGGTACTCCGACCTGCGCGGCTTCACGGCGCTCTCGGAAACCCAGCCCCTGGACCAGGTCATCGCCCTGCTCGACGGCTACTTCGACGCCATCGCCCAGCCGGTGGTGGAGCGCGGCGGCGAGATCCTGAAGTTCATCGGCGACGCCATGCTGGCCATCTTTCCCTGCGATACCGACGAGGCCGCGGTCTGCGGCGCCTGCGACGCGGCGGTCGCGGCGGCCGAGGCCGCCGTCGCGCGGGTCTGCGCGCTCAACGAAACGCACCGCCCGGAGGACGGCGCGGCCATCGAATGCGGTGTGGCGGTGCACCTGGGCGAGGTCATGTACGGCAATATCGGCGCCGCCGACCGCCTGGATTTCACGGTGATCGGTCCGGCGGTCAACCTGGTCAGCCGCCTGGAGGACCTGGGCGCCCAGCTCGGCCAGCCCATCGTGGTCTCGGCCGCGCTGGCCGGAATCGCGCGGCGCGAATTCCGCTCCCTGGGCCGTCACCCGCTCAAGGGCATCGCGGAAAAGCAGGAGGCCTTCACCCTGGCATGACTAAACCGGCCTTGAATCCCGTCCACGTGGTGGGCGGCGGCCTGGCGGGCAGCGAAGCGGCCTGGCAGATCGCCCGCGCGGGCCTGCCCGTGGTCCTGCACGAGATGCGCCCGAACCGCGGCACCGAGGCGCATGTCAGCGGCGGCCTGGCGGAGCTGGTCTGTTCCAATTCCTTCCGCTCGGACGACGCCCAAAACAACGCCGTCGGCCTGCTGCACGAGGAGATGCGCCGTCTCGGCTCGCTCATCATGGCCGCGGGCGATGCCCACAAGGTGCCCGCCGGGGGGGCGCTGGCGGTAGACCGGGTAGGGTTTTCCCAGAGTGTCACCGCGCGCCTGGAGGCCGAACCGCTGATCGAGATCGACCGCGCCGAGGTCGCCGGGCTGCCGCCGGGGGATTGGGATTCGGTCATCCTGGCCACCGGGCCGCTGACCTCGCCGGACTTGGCCGAGGCCATCCAGGGTGTGACCGGCACCGACGCCCTCGCCTTCTTCGACGCCATCGCGCCGATCGTCACCAAGGAGACGATCGATTTCGACAAAGCCTGGTTCCAGTCGCGCTACGATAAACCTGGACCCGGCGGTGACGGGGCCGACTACATCAATTGCCCGTTGGACGAGGCGCAATACGAGGCCTTCATCGATGCGCTCCTGGAGGGCGAGAAGACCCGTTTTAAAGACTGGGAGACCTCCACCCCCTATTTCGAGGGCTGCCTGCCCATCGAGGTCATGGCCGCGCGCGGGCGCGAGACCCTGCGCTATGGCCCCATGAAGCCGGTGGGCCTGACCGACCCGCGCAGCGGGCGGCGCTCCCACGCCGTGGTGCAACTGCGCCAGGACAACGCCCTGGGCACGCTCTACAACATGGTTGGTTTCCAGACCAAGCTGACCTATGGCGAGCAGAAACGCATCTTCCGCACGATCCCGGGACTGGAAAACGCCGAGTTCGCGCGCCTGGGCGGCGTGCACCGCAATACCTTCATCGACTCGCCCCGGTTGCTGGACGGGACCCTGCGCCTCGAGGCCCTGCCGCGCCTGCGCTTCGCCGGGCAGATCACCGGCGTGGAGGGCTATGTGGAGTCCGCCGCCATCGGCCTGCTGGCCGGGCGCTTCGCCGCGGCCGAGCGCCTGGGCCGGGTCATTACGTCCCCGCCGCCCACCACGGCCCACGGCGCGCTGCTTAGTCACATCACGAGGGGGCACATCACCGGCGGCCACCTGAGCGGCGAACGGATCGAAGCGGGCGCCAAGACCTTCCAGCCCATGAACGTGAACTTCGGCCTGTTCCCGCCGATGACCACCCCCGAGGGCAAGCGCGTGAAGCGCAGGGAGCGCAAGCCGGCGCTCTCCGCCCGCGCGCTCGCCGACCTAGACGCCTGGATCGGCTCTCTGGCCGTCGCGGCGGAGTAAGAGCCCGGCCCCCCTACCCCGCGCCGAAGCCCTTGCCGGCCTTCCTGTACTCCTCGCGCGGCGGGGCGAAGACATCGAGCACGGTGGCGCCCTCCGGGCCGCCTTTGAAGCTGTGCGGCACGCCGCCCGGGGTGCGCCAGAAATCGCCCGCCTTCACCGGCACCTCCTGCCCGTCCTGGCTGCGCAGCCCGCTGCCCTTGAGCAGATAGCCCCACTGCTCCTCCGGGTGGCTGTGGGTGCTGCCGCTGGCGTTCGGCTCGATGGTGACGATGGAGAGCATGGCCTGCTCGCCGACGAAAATACGCGTGGAGAGGCCCTCGGAGAGCTCGCGCGGGATGCCGCCGCTGAGATCCGACAGAGAGAAGAAGTTTTCCTGCGCCATGACGTCCGCCTCACCTCGTCTGATTACACCCGGAAACCCACGGCAAGCACCCGTTGAGAGACATTATTTCCCTTCGAACATTGTGGTCTATTTGCCATGGAAACAAAGTTTTCTTTTGTTATTGTGGCGCAACATCGGAGTCTTCGGAAGGGGCGAACAAATGGCTGGTATTTTGACGGACTTGAATCGGACGGTCATCGCGGGGGTCATCCTCGCAATCGTTCTGTTCATCCTCTACTACGTGACACAGGGTTACTCGGGCGCGGAGTTCGGCGTCTTCTTCTTTCGCTGGCTGCACGTGCTGAGCGGCGTGATGTGGATCGGCCTGCTCTGGTATTTCAACTTCGTGCAGATTCCCAACATGCCGAAGATCCCGGACGAGCAGAAGCCGGCGATCAGCAAGGTGATCGCGCCGGCCACGCTCTTCTGGTTCCGCTGGGCCGCCATGTCGACCATCGTCACCGGTCTGATAGTGGCCGCGATGAACGGTTACATCGCCGAGGCCTTAGGCCTCGGCATCGGCGACGGCGACCCCAAGCACACCATGATCGGCATCGGCATGTGGCTCGGCATAATCATGTGGGCCAACGTCTGGTTCGTGATCTGGCCGAACCAGAAGAAAGCGCTCGGCATGGTCGAGGTGGGCGCGGACGAGAAGGCCAAGGCCGCGCGCACCGCCATGCTGTTCTCGCGCACCAATACGCTGCTGTCGTTCCCCATGCTGTTCGCCATGGTCTCGGCGCAGAACCTGTACTGAGAACAGGCGGACCGATGACGCGAAACGGGGCCCCTTCGGGCCCCGTTTTTCTTGTGTGCTAAGCATGGCCCGCCTCGGTTATCCCCGTCAGGTAGTTTCCTTGGCCCCGGCGCCCGGGAGCGTCCCGCGCAGATTCATGAAGCTGAGCAGCGGCACCGCCAGGCCGATGGAGGAATAGGTGCCGATGAGCACGCCCCAGATGAGCCCGGCGGTAAAGCCGCGAATCACCTCGCCGCCGAACAGGAAGAGCGAGATCAGCGCCAGCAGGGTGGTGACGCTGGTCAGGATCGTGCGCGACAGGGTGTTGTTGATAGCCAGGTTCAAGAGATCGAACATGGGCATCTTCTTGTACTTGCGCAGGGTCTCGCGCACGCGGTCGAAGATGACCACCGTATCGTTGATCGAATAGCCGGCGATGGTGAGGACGGCGGCGAGCGTGGCCAGGTTGAACTCGATCTGGGTCAGCGCGAAAAAGCCGATGGTCGCCAGCACGTCGTGGATCAGCGCGACGAGCGCCGCCAAGGCGAACTGCCATTCGAAGCGGAACCAGATGTAGAGCCCGATGCCGAGCAGCGCCAGCCCCGTGGCCAGGGCGCCGGCCCGCTTCAGCTCGCCGCCCACCTTGGGGCCGACGAACTCGACTCGCCGGTACTCCTCCACGAGATCGCCGAGTTCGGTCTTAACCGCCTCGATGGCCTTGATCTGCGCCTTCTCGTCGCCTTCCTGGCGCTGCACGTTGATCAGCAGGTCGGTCTCGGCGCCGAACTCCTGCAGGGTCACCTCGCCGAGGCCCAGCGCGCCCAAGCGAGCGCGCAGGTCGCCAAGGTCCGCCGGGACGGCGGTGCGGGCCTCGATCAGGATGCCGCCTCTGAAGTCGATGCCCATGTTGAGCCCCAGGATCCCGAACAGGCCGAAGGAGGCCAGGACCAGGAAAGCCGAGAGCGCCAGGGACAGCTTGCGCCGCCCGAGGAATTCGATGTTGGGCGAGAGCGGGACTTTGCGGATCAGCGCCATACCGTGACCCTCAAATCGCCAGGGCCTGAGGCCGGCGCCGGCGCAGCCAGGTGGTAAGCAGCAGGCGCGTCAGCATGATGGCCGTGAACATGGAGCTGGCCAGGCCGAGGGACAGTGTGACCGCGAAGCCCTTGACCGGGCCCGAGCCGAAAATCAGCAGCAGCAGCGCGGCAATCAGCGTGGTCACGTTCGAATCGATGATCGTGGTCAGCGCCCGGCGGTAGCCCGCGTCGATGGCGGTGACAGGTCCTCGCCCGCCGCGCGTCTCCTCGCGGATGCGCTCGAAGATGAGCACGTTGGCGTCAACCGCCATGCCGATGGTGAGCACGATGCCCGCGATGCCGGGCAGTGTCAGCGTGGCCTGCAGGACCGAAAGCGCGCCCAGGATGAGAATCAGGTTCACGATCAGCGCCACGTTCGCCATGGCGCCGAAGAGGCCATAGGTCACGACCATGAAGGCGATCACGAAGATCAGGCCGAGGATGCTGGCGATCTTGCCCGCGGCGATGGAGTCCGCGCCCAGGCCCGGGCCCACGGTGCGCTCCTCCAGGATAGTGAGCGGCGCCGGCAGGGCGCCCGCGCGCAGCAGCAGCGCCAGGTCCTGGGTCTCCTGGAAAGTGAAGCTGCCGGTGATCTGGCCGCGGCCGCCGGTAATCGGCTCGCGGATGACGGGCGCGGAGATGACCTTGTTGTCGAGCACGATGGCGAAGACGCGCCCCACGTTGACCTTGGTCGCATCGCCGAACTTCTTGCCCCCCAGGGTATCGAAGGTGAAGCTGACCGCCGGGCGGCCGTTCTGGTCCGTGGTTGCGGCGGCGTCGGTCAGGTTCTCGCCGCTCACTATGACCCGTTTCTTGATCAGGTAGCGCCGCGGGTTGCCGAACTGGTCGAGCTCGTCCGAGGACAGGAACTCCGAGCCCGCCGGCGCACGTCCGGAAACCGGAACGATCGTCTCGTCCACGAAACGGAAGGTGAGCTTGGCGGTCTTGCCCAGCAGCTTCTTCAAGCGCTCGGGATCGCTGATGCCGGGCACCTGGACCAGGATGCGTTCATTGCCCTGGCGTTGAATCGTGGCCTCGCGCACGCCGGTCTCGTCGACGCGCCGGCGGATGACTTCGATCGCCTGTTCGACGACACGCTGCCGCAGCTCGATCAAGGCAGTTTCCGAGTACTGTAAACGGAAAGCGCCCTCGTCGCTCACCAACAGCTGCAGATCGCCGGCGATATCCTGCGCCACCTCACGCGCGCGCCCTATGCTGTCCAGATCGCGCACCTGGAAGACGGCTGCGGGCCCATCCGTCTCCAAGTCCGTGTAGCCGACCCGCGCCTTGCGCAGCCCGATGCGGAGGGAATCCACCAGATTTTCCAGCCGCTCCTCGATGACATCCTGGATGCCGACCTGAAGCAACAGATGAGAGCCGCCCTGCAGATCGAGCCCCAGGCTGACCTGCTGGCTGGGCAGCCAACTGGGCAGAGCCTCGGCCGATTCGCGCTTGAGCAGGTTTGGGGCGGCGAAGATCAGGCCGAGCGCCAGCACGGCGAGAATCAGAATGACCTGCCACCTGGGGATGTGAACCATATGCCGTTGCTGTCCGCCGTGAATTCCGCTGCGGTGCCTGCGCCTGCAGGTCTAGCCGCCGGATTTGTCCTTCGAACCGAAGAGGCTGGAAAGTCCAAAGCCGCCCCGTCTCCGGACCGGGCCTTTATCGTCGTTGGCCGGCTTCGAGCCCCGGCCGCCCTTGTCAGCGGGCTTGTCCTTGGAGATGACTTCCTGGAGCGTCTGACGCACCACCTTTACACGCACCCCTTCGGCGATCTCGATCTGAATTTGGCTGCCTTCGGACGGCGCCTTGGTGACGGTGCCCACGATGCCGCCGCCGGTCACCACTTGATCGCCGCGCTGCACCGCCTCCACCATCGAGCGGTGCGTCTTCATTTTCTTCTGCTGCGGCCGGATCAGCAGGAAATAGAAGACCACGAAGATGAGAACGAGCGGGAGCAGGGTAATCAGCCCGGAGTCCCCCCCTCCTCCAGCATCTTGCGCGTAGGCCAGTGAAATCAGCATGAAACGGTCCCTTGCCTGGTCCCAGGGGGCCCCTGACGGGCGAACCGGCGGACTATAGCGGCCCGCCCGCGAATTGCAACGCCGTGCCCGCCCCGGGCCTCCCCGGGTCTCCCCGGGCCTTCCCGGCCGCCGGATTGACGGCACCTGCCGCCGGGACTAGGCTCTGCCGCCCGTTTTGAGAGGGGTATTTTTTACGCCTTTCCGCTAGCGTGATGGTTCCGATATTCGGCACATCGAATTTGCCGAATAACGGAAGCTGAATCACACTAGATTCAATTAGGTAGCGCCCCTTCTAATCCGAAATTCGATGACTCGAATTTTGGATTCGGGGCGCTGGAATTCGGAGCGGCCATGAGCAAGCCCGGCAAACCTCAGGACCTGGTGCCCCTGCTGCGGCGCGTCGCCGACGCGCTGGAGCGCCTGGCCCCCAGCGTGCCCGCCTCCGACGGCCTGGAGACCGCGGAGGCCTTCGTCTGGCGCGCCGACCACGACCGCCTGGAGGCCGTGCCCCGGGTCAACCGCGTGGACTTCGGCCTGCTCAAAGGTATCGAGCGCCAGGCCGAGATCCTGCTGGAAAACACGCGCCGCTTTGCCGCCGGCCTGCCGGCCAACAACGCCCTGCTCTGGGGCGCGCGCGGCATGGGCAAGTCCTCGCTGGTCAAGGCGATCCACGCCCGGGTCAACGAAGAGACCAAGGGCAACGGCCGGGACCGCCTGGCGCTGGTCGAGATCCACCGCGAGGACGTGACCTCGCTGCCGCGCCTGCTTCGGCACCTGCGCGGGGACCCGCGGCGCTGCATCCTGTTCTGCGACGATCTCAGCTTCGACGGCACGGACACCAGCTACAAGTCCTTGAAGGCCGTGCTCGAGGGCGGCATCGAGGGCCGGCCGGACAACGTGATCTTCTACGCCACCTCGAACCGGCGCCACCTCATGCCGCGCGACATGATCGAGAACGAGCGCTCCACCGCGATCCACACCTCGGAAGCGGTGGAGGAGAAGGTCAGCCTGTCGGACCGCTTCGGGCTGTGGCTCGGCTTCCACAACTGCGATCAGGATACCTACTTCGCCATGATCGAGGGCTACGCGCGGTACTATGGGCTGGAGCTGCCGGCGGACAGCCTGCGCGCCGAGGCCAACGAATGGTCCATCACCCGCGGCGGCCGCTCGGGCCGCGTCGCCTGGCAATACATCCAGGACCTGGCCGGGCGCCTCGGCAAGCGGCTGGATTAGGGGCTTACCCCGCCGCGCGCTGCGGGCCGAGCAGGCCGGTGGGATTGACCGCGCGGGTACCCTTGCGGATCTCGAAATGCAGCTGCGGGCGCGAGACGTTGCCCGAGCTGCCGATGCGCGCGATGGTCTGGCCGCGCTTGACCTTCTGGCCGCGCTTTACCGCGGCGCCTTCGGTGTGGGCATAGGCGGTGATCCAGCCGCCGGCGTGCTTGAGCAGGATCAGGTTGCCGAAGCCGCGCAGCTCGTTGCCCACATAGGCCACCACACCGTTGTCCGCCGCCTGCACCGGCGCGCCGCGCGGGGCCGCGATGTTGATGCCGTCGTTGTAGGCGCCGCCCTTCCTGGGGCCGTAGCGGGTGATCAGCTTGCCGCGCACCGGCCAGAGGAACTTGCTGCCCGCGCGTGGCGGCGGTTTCGGGATGGGCAACGGGCGCGCCCGTGTTTTTGCCGGCGCGCTCAGGGTCCCGGGTGTCAGGGCGGCCTGTTGCGTCGCCCGACCGCTGACCGGCAGGGTGAGGGTCCTGCCCGGCGCGATGGCATAGGGCTGCTTGAGACGGTTGAGCCGGACGAGCTGGCTCAACTCCACGCCATAGCGCCGCGAGATGCCGTAGACCGTGTCGCCCTTGGCGACCTGGTGCCGGCGCGGCTCGGGGATCGTCAGCTGCTGCCCGACGCGCAGGCCATAGGGCGGGCGCAAGCGGTTGGCGTCGATCACGCTGCGCAGGGGCACGTCGAAACGGCGCGCCACGGCATAGACCGTATCCCCCGCCTGCACGCGGTAGCCGGCCACGGCGAGCGCCGGGCGCTTAGCCGGAATGGTCTTAATCGGTGAGAGCGATTCGGTGGTGATAGCCTGGGATACGGGGGCGGCCTGGGAAACGGGAGCGGCTTGAAGGGCGGCCCAACCGGGCGGCCGGGGTTTGCGTGAGGGGATCGGCGGTGGGTCGAGCGGCGTGCGGGCAAAGAAGGTACTCGGTCCGCCCGTGCCGCTCGTGCCACTCATGACACAGCCGCCAAGGGCCAGCGCCAAGGCCCCGGCAAGCCAAAGAGTCGCTGCGAAAGAGGAACCCCGCATAAACCGCCGCGAGCCGCTCGCTCGCGCCCTAGTTAAGACTCGTTTTTCATGGGTTCGCCGCGGGGGCGCGAACCCGGATTAGCCCTTCATGCCAAAGTCTGGCCGCCAGGTCCAGGGTTATACTACGAGCGGCCAGCCGCGTCCGGCCTCGCCGAGCGCCTTGACCAGCGGCACGAAGCGCACCGGGCCCAGGTTTTCCTCCTGCACGCCGGACTCCGTCCGGGTCAGGCGCAGCAGTTCCTGCACGCCGCTCCGCCGGCCCACGGGCACGACCATGATGCCCCCGGGGCCGAGCTGATCGATGAGCGCGCCGGGCACCTGCGCGGCCGCCGCGGTCACGATGATGCGCGAGAAGGGCGCCTGCTCGGGCCAGCCCTCGGCACCGTCGCCGACCCGCGTCGTTATGTTGTGCAGGCGCAGCTTAAGAAAACGGGCCTCCGCGTCCTCCAGGAGCTCCTTGTGCCGCTCGATGGTGTAGAGGCGCCGGCAGAGGCGCGAGAGCACCGCCGCCTGATAGCCCGAGCCGGTGCCCACTTCGAGCACCTTGAGCCGGCGGTCCACCGCGAGCGCCTGGGTCATGACCGCGACCACCTCGGGCTGGCTCAGGGTCTGGCCCTTGCCGATGGGCAGCGCCGTGTTCTCGTAGGCCTGGTCCTCGAAGGCCTTGGGCACGAAAACCTCTCGCGGGATGCGCTCGATGGCCGAGAGCACGTCGGTTTCGGCGATCCCGGCCCGGCGCAGTTGCATGAGCAGCCTGATCTTGCGCGCGGCGTGGCCCGTACTGCTGTTCACTGGAAGATCCCCGAGAGCGTTTCAAGCGTCGCCTTGTGCGTCATGTCCAGGTGCAGCGGCGTGATCGAGATGGCGCCTTCGGTCACGGCCGCGAGATCGGTGCTCAGGTCCGTGCTGTCGTCGTTCAGGAAGTTGCCGATCCAAAGGTAGGTCCGCCCGCTCGGGTCCTGGCTCTCGGTGACCGTGGTGCCCACGTCGCGCCGCCCCTGGCGGCAGGCCCGGATGCCGCGCACCCGATCGGGCGGCAGCGGCGGGAAATTCACGTTGACCAGGAGATCCCGCGGCCAGGGCATCGAGACCAGGTGCCCGATGATCTCCGGCGCATAGCGCTCGGCGGTCTCCCAGGCGATCTTCTCGTCGCCCTGGCGCATCTGGCTCAGCGCGATGGCCGGCACACCCAGGAGCGCGGCCTCCATGGCGGCCGCCACCGTGCCCGAATAGGTCACGTCCTCGCCCAGGTTGGACCCGTGGTTGATGCCCGAGAGGACGAGATCCGGCGGCCGCTCCTTCAAAATATAGCGGTGCGCCACGAGCACGCAGTCGGTCGGCGTGCCGTCCACGGAGAAGCGTTGCTCCTCGTGCCGGCGCGGGCGCACGGGCCGGCGCAACGTGAGCGAGTGGCTGGTGGCGCTCTGCTCGGCCTCGGGCGCCACGACCCAGACGTCATCCGACAGCGACCTGGCGATCCGCTCCAGGACCTGGAGGCCCGGCGCGTGGATGCCGTCGTCGTTGGTCACCAGGATTCTCGCCTGGGCGAGTTCGAGCCCCCCGTTATGCATCCTTCGTGATTGCGTCCAATCCTCCCATGTAGGGCCGCAGCACCTCGGGCACCTCGATCGAGCCGTCGGCACGCTGATAGTTCTCCATCACCGCGATGAGCGCGCGCCCCACCGCCACGCCCGAGCCGTTCAGCGTATGCACGAACTGCGTGCCTTTCCCGCCTGCCGGGCGGAAACGCGCCTTCATGCGCCGCGCCTGGAAGTCCCAGCAGTTGGAGCAGCTGGAAATCTCGCGGAAGGCGTCCTGCCCGGGCAGCCAGACCTCGATGTCGTGGGTCTTGCGCGCGGCAAAGCCCATGTCGCCCGTGGACAGCACCACGACCCGGTAATGCAGGCCGAGGCGCTTGAGCACCTCCTCGGCGCAAGTAGTCATGCGCTCCAACTCCGCGTCCGATTGGTCCGGATGGACGATGGAGACCATCTCCACCTTGTCGAACTGATGCTGGCGCAGCATGCCGCGGGTGTCCTTGCCCGCGGCGCCGGCCTCGGAGCGGAAGCAGGGCGTGAGCGCGGTCACCCGCTTTGGCAGATCGCCCTCGTCCAGGATGTCGCCGGCCACCAGGTTGGTCAGCGGCACCTCGGCCGTCGGGATCAGCCAGAAGCCGTCGCTCGTGCGGAACAGGTCCTCGCCGAACTTGGGTAGCTGCCCGGTGCCGAAGAGCACCTCGTCGCGCACCAGATAGGGCGGCGCCATCTCGCGGTAGCCGTGCTCGTTGGTGTGCAGCTCGATCATGAAGTTGGCGATGGCCCGGTGCAGCCGTGCGATCGCGCCCGCCATGACCACGAAGCGCGCTCCCGACAGCTTGACCGCGGCCTCGAAGTCCATGAGCCCCAGGGCCTCGCCCAGCTCGAAATGCTGCTTCGGCTCGAAGTCGAAGGCCGGCGCCTGCCCCTGCGTGCGGAGGGTGACGTTGGCGCTTTCGTCCGCGCCCTCGGGCACGTCGGGCCCGGGCGTGTTCGGCAGGCCGGTGAGCAACTCGTCCAACTCGGCCGCGGCCGCGCGCTCGGCCTCCTCGGCCGTTGCCATCTGCTCCTTGAGCGCGGCCACTTCGGCCATTTGGGCGCCGGCGTCCTCGCCCTTGCGCTTGGCTTCGCCGATCGCCTTGGAGGATTCGTTGCGCCGGGTCTGCAACTCCTGCAGCCCGGTCACGATCTCGCGCCGTTTGGCGTCGAGATCGAGCACCCGCGACGAGGCGGGCTCAAGCCCGCGGCGTGTCAGTCCGGCATCGAACTCGGCCGGGAACTCGCGAATCCATTTGAGGTCGAGCATGGAGGCTTACGGTAAATCGAGATTTGGCCAGGGATTTCGCGCGCCCTTATAGGCGCTTCGCGTGCCCGCGTCCACGGTCTAGAGCCATATGCGAGAGCTTCGCCCCTGCCGGAGCCGGACTGAACGAAAAAACCTTTCGGACCGAGCCTTCAAACCAGGCTATCTGCGCGCAAAAATACTCTCCCCGCCTGGGCGGCGTTCCCGTCCAGCCGAAATACCGATAGGCCCGATCGATCGCCTATCTATGGATGATCCCACAAGCGATCCTCGCCCCCGCAGCGCCACTTGGGTCGCTCTTGTAATCGTCAGGCCCGGCATGGATCACGAGCGCCGAGCCATCACCGTCAAACAGCTTGTCATCCAAGTTGACCGTGGTTGCCACGGTTTCGAACTCGGCCACGCCAGACGCAGAAACAAAGAAATTCGGCAGATCGCCGGCATGACCAGTGTCCGGGTTGAGGAATCCATGTTTCTTGCCAGGCGTGGTGAAGTAGTGAGGACCAGCCAATTTGAAGGGCACCTTGCAGTTGCCGATCGCGTGCACGTGGAACCCATGCGCGCCCCATGGCAGGGCATTGAAATTGGCCTGTAGGAGCGTGCCGTTCGCCGTCTGCGTCAGCACGACCGTACCCACCCTTTGGCCCTTCTGGTCTTTCATCTCGGCTATGGCGTCATGGGCCGCATTGGCCGGGACGGAAACCGCAAGGAGAGCCACGGCAGCAAGCGCCGACAGACCGCCTCTAATAAACATCGTTCGCCTCCTTCTGGCAGAACCGCTGTGCCGGGGGTGAACGAATGGAACGTGTTTCCACTGCACTGTGCATGGCACCCCCCGGGCACAACTGGGACAAGCCAACACAGCGATTTGGGAAAACAGCGAGTCCTCTAGCACGGACCAGGTTTGGCCGCCTTGACCTGCGTCAAGAAGCAGGAGCTGCTTTTTCAGCGCTCGATGCGCCTATCAGCTCTCCGGCGTTTCCTCGGGCGTCTCTTCGTTCAGGTCGAACTCGTCTTCTTCTTCCTGCTCCGCCTTCTTCTTCTCGACCAGTTTGGCCATCCAAATGGAGATCTCGTAGAGCACGATGATCGGGAGGGCCAGGCTGAGCTGGCTGATGGGATCGGGTGGAGTGAAGATGGCGGCCACGATGAAAACGCCGACGATGGCGTACTTGCGTTTACTCGCCATGCCCGCCGAGGTGGCCAGCCCGACGCGGGCGAGCAGGGTCATGATCACCGGAAGCTGGAAACATATCCCGAAGGCGAAGATCAGCTTCATGACCAGCGAGAGGTATTCGCTGACCTTGGCTTCCAGCTCGATGGGCAGGGTGCCCTCGCCGCCCGGCGTCTCGAAGCTCAGGAAGAAGCTCCAAGCCAGGGGGAAGAGCACGTAATAGACCAGCGCCCCGCCGGTGAAGAACAGGAAGGGCGTGGCTACCAGGAAGGGCGCCAGTCCCGACTTTTCCTTCTTGTACAGTCCCGGCGCGACGAACAGCCAGAGCTGGGTCAGGAATATGGGCGCCGAAATAAAGGCGCCGAAGAAGAACGCGATCTTGATGTGGGTGAAGAAGACCTCGGTGAGATCGGTGAAGATCAGACGCCGCGCGCCGCGCGCGCCTTCGCGCTCTTTCAGAATGTCGGAGAGCGGCTGGACCAGGAAATCGAACAGCTCCTGCGCGAAATAGAAACAGATCAGGAAAGCCACGAACAGCGCGATCACCGAATAGAGCAGGCGCTGGCGCAGCTCGATCAGGTGATCGAGCAAGGGCATCTTGTGGGCATCGGCGGCCTCGCTCACGGCGCTCAGGCCCGCTTCTCGGTGTCGCCGTCATCTGGCGGCGGCGAAGTCTCGGGCGCGTCGGGCGGCTCAGCCGGCCCTTCCTCCGGCGGCGGCGTCAGGGAATGGGGCGGTGCGATATTGGCCGGGGTCTCGATGACCCGGGCGCCCTCTTCCTCATCCTCGCCGGACGCCTCACCGGCCTCCTCATCGGATGTGGCCGGCGCCGCGCCAACGAAAGCATCGGCGGCGGTGCCATCCTTTGCCGTGGCCTCGAGGTCCTCGGCCTCCTCGCGCACGCTGCCCGTCGGATCCAGCGTGTCCTCGATCGCCTTGCCGACGTCGAAGTCGCTCGTGACGTCGAGCGCCTTGCGTGCGTCCTCCAGGTCCGCCTCGCGGATCATGTCGTCGACGCCGGATTGGAATTCGCGCGCGAGCGAGCGCGCCTTGCGGGCCCACTTGGCGGCGGTCCGCATGGCCTTCGGTAGTTCCTTGGGGCCGATGACGACGAGCGCGATTAACGCGATCACCGCCATCTCGGACCAGCCGATGTCAAACATGACGGCGCATCACAGCAAGAGGCCAGAGGGAAGCCGGTGGCCGGTTAGGTCCTAACCGCTGGCCGCCTTGTCTGTTTCCTCCACTGTGGACGAAGCCGCCGCGACCGGCTCCTTATCGATGGCTTTGTTGGGATCGGACTCGGCCTTGACCTTGGCCTTGTCCTCCTCCTTCAGGCCCTTCTTGAAGGCATTGATGCCCACGCCCATGTCGCGCATCAACTTGGGAATCTTCCCGCCGCCGCCAAACAAAACCAGCACGACGACGAGGACGATCAGCCAATGCCAGATGCTAAACGTTCCCATTCCTGGGTTCTCCTAAAGACTTCTCATAACTCTTCTTTGAGGGCGGACTATGGCAAAAAGCCCCCTCCGCCGCAACGTCCGCGGCACCTCACCAGCTATATGGCGCCTTGAGGCCCAATACCAAGGAGCGCTAT
Organism: Kiloniellales bacterium; assembly: GCA_036444495.1. GTDB lineage: Bacteria > Pseudomonadota > Alphaproteobacteria > Kiloniellales > J153 > JAZGBC01. The sequence goes on along the minus strand of JAZGBC010000053.1, from coordinate 4,166 downwards.
TTCACATGATTTATAGGGGAAATACGAAAGTCTGGCTGCGGTCGAGCTGCACTTCCAGCACTTGGTCCTCGGGCGGCAGGAATCGCCCGGGAATGCGGGCATGCAGGTGCAAATCGTGGCCGTTCTCCGCGGCCACGCTCAGGTGAATCAGGCTGCTGCGCCCCAGCATCCGGGCGGCCATGACCCGGGCCCTGCCCGCGCGCGGGGCGGCGCCGGGCTCGAGCGCCGAGAGCTTGAGGGCCTCGGGGCGGATCAGGACCTCGACCGGCGTGCCCTCCCCCAAACCGGCCGCCTCGACCGCGCCAAAGGGGGTCGCCACCCGGCCCCCCCGGGTCACCCCTTCCAGCCGGTTCACCTCGCCGAAGAAGCTGGCCACGAAGGCGTCGTTCGGCGCCAGGTAGAGGTCGTCGGGGCGGCCGAGCTGGGCCAGCCGCCCCTCGCGCAGGAGGGCGATCCGGTCGGCCATGAACATGGCTTCCTCCGGGTCGTGGGTCACCATGAGGGTGTCCGCGCCGCTCTTCTTGAGGATGTGCAGGGTCTCGTCCCGGACCAGATGGCGGAGCTGGGCATCCAGGCCCGAGAAGGGCTCGTCCAGCAACATGACCTTCGGGCTGGGGGCCAGCGCCCGGGCCAGCGCGACCCGCTGCTGCTGCCCGCCCGAGAGCGCGTGGGGATAGGTCCGGGCGTAGTCCGCCATGCCCACCTGGGCCAGCACCTCCCCGGCCCGCTTATAGCGTTTGGAGCCATTGAGGCGGGTCAGGCCAAAGGCCACGTTGTCGATCACGCTCAGATGCGGGAATAGGGCGTAGTCCTGAAAGACCAGGCCCACATTGCGCTCCTCCGGCGGCAGGTCGGCGCCCTCGCCGGCCACCGGCTTACCGTCCATGAGCACCCGGCCGCGCTGCAGTGGCTCCAAGCCGGCGGCCAGGCGCAGCGCGGTGGTCTTGCCACAGCCCGAGGGACCGAGCAGACAGACCAGCTCCTCCGGCGCCACCGACAGACTGAGGTCGTCCACGGCCAGAAGCTCGCCATAGGCGTGGCTGACATTTTCCAGGGTAAGTGCGCTCATGGGTCCCTTAGTACCCGGGCCGTTGGTATGAGGCTATTGCGAGCGCTTCGCGATAGCAAGCGGGCACCGGCACCGTTCAGGGGTGCTCCTTGGGCGCCGCGACCGCGGCCGTGCGGTCGCCGTCTCCGCCATCGTCCAGGTCCTCGCCCTCGCCGGAAGAGGCGCTGGCCGCTTCGTCTTCCTCGTCCTCGTGCTCGTCGGGCACCAGGTCCTCGCCGAAATCGGAGGCCAGGGGCGTCTCCTCCTCGTCCTGCTCCGGCTCCGTTTCCTCGGCCATATCCACGCCCTCATCAGCTACGTCGAGCAGGCGGCCGCGCGCGGTAAGCGCCGTGATGGCGGGCCGGGCATCGAGCAGACCGGCCGCCTTCAACTCGGCCAGACCCGGCAGGGCGTCCAGGCTTTCCAGTCCGAAGTGATCCATGAAATCATCGGTCGTGCCCCAGGTGACCGGCCGGCCCGGCGTGCGGCGGCGGCCCTTGGGCTTGATCCAGCCGGCCTCGAGCAGGGTGTCCAGGGTGCCCCGCGACAGGGCAACGCCGCGGATTTCCTCGACCTCGCCGCGGGTGACCGGCTGATGGTAGGCGAGGATCGCCAGGGTCTCGACGGCGGCGCGCGACAGCCGGCGGGTCGCCGAGGTCTCGATCTGCAAGAGCGGGGCGACATCGGCGGCGGTGCGGAAGGCCCAGCGCTCGCCCAGCTTCACCAGGTTGACGCCGCGGTTGGCGTAGAGCGTGGCCAACTCCCGGAGCAGGCCGTCGAGATCCGCCCCTTCGGGCAGGTGGCGCGCGATTTTTTCGGCGCCCATGGGCTCGGCGGAGGCGAAGAGCAGCGCCTCGATCAAGCGCAGTTGTTCGAATCGATCACTCATGACTGCTTGGGTCCTTGCTCATGGCCGCACTTCAGGAATATGGGCTGGAAGGGTCCGTCCTGACGCAGACGGACCTTTCCCTGGCGGGACATTTCCAGGGTTGCGGCCAAGGTCGATGCAAGCGCGGAGCGCCACAGCAGTCCGCCTTGCAAATCGGGGGGAAGAAAGGAGGTCAACTCGCGCCACTCCAGACTGGTCCCCATCAGGCTGCCCAGCCGGCGCAGCGCGTCGTCCACCGAGAACAACATGTCCGGGTCGACGCGCAGGCTGACGGCGTGGACGTGGGAGCGGATGTCGGCGTAGGCCTTGAGCAACTCGTAAAGGCTGACCTCGTAGGTCGTGGAGGTGACCACGCGAAGCGGCGCCGGCTCGCCGCGCGGAAAGACGTCGCGCCCCAGGCGCGGCAGCGCCATGACCCGGCCGCCGGCGTCCTGCATGGCCTGCAGGCGCTGTAGCTGGAACTTGAGCGCGGCGGCCATCTCGGCCCCGCTGGGCTCGTCGTCCGAGGTGGGCTCGGGCAGCAGCAGGCGCGACTTGAGGTAGGCCAGCCAGGCCGCCATGACCAGATAGTCCGCCGCCAGGTCCAGGCTCAGGCGCCGGGCCCGGCCGACGAACTCCAGATACTGATCCGCCAGCGCCAGGATGGAGATGTGGGTGAGATCAACCTTCTGGTCGCGCGCGAGTTGGAGCAAGACGTCGATCGGGCCCTCGTAGCCCTCCAGATCGAGGACCAAGGCCGAATCGCTTTTGCCCGGCAGCTGCTCCGCCTCGTCGATATCGAAGATCTCACTCACCAATCGGTCTCTCTCAGCTAAGTCCGCCCAAGGCCCAGAGATTCGGCAGGACCCATTCTACCGGACGCCAGATCACCCAGTAAAACACGTTCAAATCCAGACCCAGCCGACTGCCCACCATGGGCAGCAGGAACACGGCACCGATGATGATGAATAACCCAAAGCGTTCGAGTCGCGCCAACGGCAATGCCAGCGACTGCGGCAGCAGGCCGACCGCCACCCGCCCACCATCGAGCGGTGGCATGGGCAGCATGTTGAAAGCCGCCAGGATCAGGTTGATGACCACGGAATTGGTCAGGTTATGAACCAGCCACTGGGCCAGGGATTCGGGCGCCAGAACGGCCAGATTGAGCAGGATCGCGGAGGCCACGGCCAGGAGGAGATTGACCGCCGGGCCCGCGGCGGCCACCAGCACCATATCGCGCCGCGGATGGCGCAGGCGGTGGAAGGCGACCGGCACCGGCTTGGCCCAGCCGAATAAAAACGGCGCCGGAGAAAGCAGCAAAAGCACTGGCAGGACCACGGTCCCGAAGGGGTCCACGTGGCGCAGCGGATTGAAGGTCACCCGGCCCCTCTCATAGGCCGTGTCGTCGCCCAGCCGCCAAGCGACGAAGCCGTGGGCGGCCTCGTGGAACGTAATGGCGATCAGGACCGGCAGCAGCCAGACCGAGGCCGTGTAGGCGACGGAGGAAAAATCCATGTCCATGGGCGTACTTCCCTACAGATCGCCAAGCATTTTGTCGATCCGCGTGGCCAAGCCCTTGCGGTCGATCGGCTCGGGTGACTTGGGCCGGGCAGCGGCCGCCGCCAGGCGGCGTTCGGCATCGGCGCTCAGCGCCGCCGCGGCGCCCTCGGCCACCGCCGTCATTTCCTCCCGCTCGCCGTTGCAGTGCAGGACCAGGTCGCAGCCGGCCGCCAGGATCCGCGCGGCGCGGTCCGCGTAATCGCCTTCGAGCGCGCCCATGGAGATATCGTCCGAGACGAGCACGCCGTCGAAACCGATCGTGCCGCGGATCACCTCCTCGATCACGGCCCGGGAGTGGCTCGCCGGGTTGCCGGGATCGAGCGCCGCATAGACCAGGTGCGCTGTCATCGCCCAGGGCATGTCCGAGAGCGCCTTGAAGGGCTGAAAATCCGTCGCCTCCAGCTCGGCCAGCGGCGTTTCCACCACGGGCAGCGCCTCGTGGGTATCGACGCGCGCCCGGCCATGCCCCGGAATATGCTTGATCACCGGCAGCACGCCGCCGGCAAGCAGCCCGTCGCAAAAGGCCCGGCCCAGGTCCGCGACCAGGGAAGGGTTTCCTCCGCCGAAGGCGCGGTCGCCGATCACGTCGTCCGCGCCGGGCGCGGGGATATCCAGCAGCGGCGCGCAGTTCACGCTGATCCCCAACTCGCGCAGCTCCTCGGCGATCAGGCGCGCGTTGAACCGCACCGC
>JAZGBC010000052.1:0-6074 GCA_036444495.1 Kiloniellales bacterium | reverse complement strand
TTCGACGCCACCTTGCCCGACTGGCCGACCTGGTGCGGTTTCGGCAGCCAACCGGAATCGACGATCGGCCGAGAACAGCCGAAAGTGGCGCCCATGCGCTCGGCCAGCGCGGCAAAGCGCGGCAGGTTGTCCTTGTCCCGGATGCCCCGGCCGACGGAGAGAATGAACTCGGCCTTGGAGATGTCGATGTCCGACGGCGGGGCTTCCTGGTATTCCAGGTGCCGGCTCGCGCCCGCCAGGTTCGAAAGATCCATCCGCAGCGTGGTCAGGCTCGCCGAACCGCCGCCCTCCGGCGGCGCGAAGGTGGCGCCGCGCAGGCCGAGCACGACGACGCCCTTGCCGGGAAAGCCCAACTCGAGGTTCACCTTGTTGCCATAGGCGCTGCGCGTGACGATCGGCTCGCCGTCCTCGGTATCGAGCGCGAAGACGTCGCTGGCGAAGCCGCTGCCGAGGCGCGCGGCCACGGCCGCCGCATAGGCCATGCCGCTGACCGTATGGCCGACCAGGACCAGCCGCGGCTGCCGTTCGGCGCCGAGCCGGCAGGTTACTTCCTCGTAGACCCCGGCGTCGAAATGGGCCGAACCCACATCGACGTTGAGAACTTCATCGACCCCTTTGAGGTTGGCCTGCTTGGCCAACCCGGCATCGCCATCGCCGATCAGCGCGACCGTGAGCGGGCCGCCGAGCCCCTCCTTGACGGCGAGCGCCGCCCCGACCATCTCGCCGGTCATGTCGCGCAACGCGCCCTGGTGATGCTCCGCGACGACCAGGATTCCAGCCATGACCTAGTCCCCCCTCTTCTCGCGGATGATGCCGGCGATGGCCGCGGCGATGTCATCGGCGCTGCCTTCGAGCATCTGCGCCTTGGTTTGTACCGGCGTATACATGCGGCGCACCACATAGCCGCCGCTGCCATCGAGCACGGGAGCGCCGTCGAGCACGGTCAAGGGTTTCTGCTTGGCTTGCTTGATCATGCGCATGGTGGCGTAGCGCGGCGTGTTGGCCCCCGTCTGGATGGTCAGGACCGCCGGCGCGGGCATCTCGAAGCCGTGCCGGACCCCGCCTTCCATCTCGCGCGTCACCTTGAGCAGCGATCCGCCGTCCCAACCCATATCCACCACGACCGCCGCATGCGGCAACCCAAGGATACGGGCCAGCGCGACGCCGGTGGCGCCGTGGGCATGATCAGCCGACTGCGCGCCGGCGAGGATCAGATCGGGCTGCTCCTGAACCGCGACCCCGGCGAGCGCCCGGGCGACGGTCACCGGATCGGCGCCGGTCAGGCCGTCGTCCCAGACCCGGATCGCGCGGTCCGCACCCTTGGCCAGGACCTTGCGCAGGCTGACCTCGGCGTCCTCCGGCCCGACGGCGACGGCCACCACCTCCCCGCCACCGAGCTTCTCCACGGTCAGCAGGGCCTCCTCCAGGGCCGCATCGTCCCATTCGTTGAGCAGGTATTCCAGGTACTCCGGCTGCACGTCGCGGCCGTCCGCGGTGAAAGCGTAGTCGTCGCCCAGGACCGCCACATGCTTGACCGCGACCAGGATGCGCACGCCCTCCTTATCCGGCTTCTCGTAAGGCGCCAGCTCGGCGGGCGCGGCCGGCGCCAGCTTGTCCCAGTCCATTTCCATGAGGCCGCGCGGTGACGGGCCGGCCGGCGCCGGCGCGCGTGGGGCCTCGACAGTTGGGCCGGGTGCGGTTTCTTCCAAGACGCTGGGCGGTTCCGCGACCGGCGGCGACAGAATTTTCAGCTCGACCGCCTCGGCCACCAGCTCGGCGAGGTCCTCGACCACGAAATGCTCTTCGTGTCCGCTCGTCTTGCGCGCGTCCTCGAACATGGTCAGGTCCTTCGGGCAACAGGTGACGAAACTGTCGATAGGCCCGAGCGCGGCGGCTTCGTGCATGCGATTCTCGGAGGGCTTCTCGATCCCCGGTGGGTCGGGAATCCAGATGCGCCCGCCGCCGGCGCCGCAACAGAAGGAATTGTCCCGGTTGCGCGGCATCTCGACCAACTCGCAGCCGATCGCGGTCAGCACCTCCCGCGGGGCGTCGTAGCCGCCGTTGAGCCGGCCCAGATGACAGGGGTCGTGGAAGGTGACCCTCTTGCCCGCCGGCTTGACCACCGCGAGCCGGCCTTCGCGCAGCAGATCGGCCAGCAGGGCGGCGTAATGCTCGATCGGCGCGACCTCGCCGAACTCCGGATATTCGTTCTTGATGGTGTTGTAGCTGTGCGGGTCCGTGGTGATGATCCTGGAGAATTTCCTGCACCCAGCCATCTGTTCCAGGTTGTGCTCGACCAGGCTCTGGTACAGGCCTTCCTCGCCGATGCGGCGGACATCGTTACCCGCGGTGCGCTCGCCCTCGTGAAGCAGGGCGAAATCGACCCCGGCGGCGCGCAACAGCCGCGCCACGGCCCGGCTGACTTTCTGGTTGCGCGGGTCGAAGGAGGCGTAATCGCCGACGAACCAGAGGACCTCGGCGGGCTCCCGGCGGATGTCCTTGACCTCGAACTCCAGCTCCCGGGTCCAGGCCGAGCGTTTGCGGGCATTTTCGCCGAAGCTGTTGCCGCTGTTGCCGATGGTGTCCAGCGTCGCTTGCAACAGCGGGTCCATGTCGCCGCGCTCGACCAGTTGGCGGCGCATCGCGACGATCATCGACGGGTGCTCGATGCCGACCGGACAGATCTCCTGGCAGGCGCCGCAGCTGCGGCAGGCCCAGAGGGTCTCGGGCTCGATCACGTCGCCGATCAGCTCGACGCCGGCCAGGGGCCGTCCCTGCGCCTTGTCGTTGTGCAGCCGCAGATCGAGGATCAGGTCCCGGGGACTGAGCGGAGAGCCCACCGTGCTCGCGGGGCAGGCCTCGTGGCAGCGCCCGCACTTGGTGCAGGCGTCGAAATTGAGCATGTCCTTCCAGGAAAACTCGGCGATCGTGGCGATGCCCACCGTCTCGCGCCCGTCCTTCTCCTTGGGCAGTCGCCGCAGGGCCTTGGCGTCGCGCAGCGCGAGCGAGCCGAGCACCGCCAGGATGTGTTTCGCCTTGTACCAGGGAATGGCTGCGGTAAAGGCCAGCGCGAGGACGCCGTGCAGCCACCAGTTCGCGCCGCGGATCGCCGCCGCGGTCTCGGACGTCATTCCCGAAGCGGCGAAGATCTCGGCCAGGGCATAGCCGACCGGCGACCAGGCCGCCCACGGCGGCTGGTCCAAGAGCAGGCGGACGCCCTCTTGCAGGAAGCCGGTGATCTCGATCGCCAGGAGAACGCTCAGGAAAATCCAGTCCTCGATGCGCCAGCCGGCCGCCGCCGGCCGCAGGCCGCTCTCGCCCCTATAGGCACGCCGGTAGTCGAGCTTGGCCAGGCCGAAGGCCGCGCGCCGCAGCATCATCATGACGATCCCGGCGGTCAGGGCGACATGCCCGAGATCCAGGATCAGGCTGAACCAGAGGTAAAAATCGCCCTTCCAGAAGGTGACGCCGAACAGCGGTTCGAGAATGTCGTATTCAAGGGTGATCGTGGCGGTGCCGATGGCCGCCAGCACAAAGCCGAAGAAGATGCCGGCGTGGGCCATGCCCGCATAGTGGTCGCGACGGACCAGCGTGCGGTGGGACATCAGGTCCGACAGCATGCGCCGGACGCCGGCCCCGAGGTCGAGCGGTACCGAAAGCCTGGCGCCGCGCGCGTACTTGGCGAAATGACGCCAGCAGCCCCAGAGGAACACCCCGATGGCGGCGAAGCCCGCCACGTAGAACAGGACGATGGCCGGCGTTTCGAGGGCCCAAAAGAGTTCGCGCGTTTCCACGAGGCTGCCGGTTCCCCACCATTTACATGTGAGCCGTGGTGGCGAGAGCGGCGGCCTACCGGAACACCGCTTTCAATCCCGCCCCACCGCGGCAAAAAAGCAGGGCCTACCCTAGCACTGACGATCGCTCAGTTTGGGATAGGTGTCGTGGCCCCAAATCTGGCGCTCGCGAATCCAGGGCTGCGCGAACTGCGGGTTCGGCGATTCGAACTCGCGGGCGATCCGGTGGCCGTCGAAGATCGCATCGGCCATAAGGCGCGGCGCGTAGCAGTCACCGGCCTGGTAAATGCCTCCGATCTCGTTCTTCTCCCACTCGGATTTGCGCTGTTTGAGTTCTCGGTACAGTCCGTCGTTCGGCACGCGGCCGCAAACGGCGATGATGCTGTCGTATTCCAGCTTCACCACGTCCGTGCCCACCCGGCGCGGCATCTTGCCCTTATTCGGACCGCCGTCGCGCTTGTAGCCGTCGCGGTAGAGGTAGTAGATGGTCGCGACGCCCGGCTCCACGGACTCGGCCCAGTGCGACGTGTGCTCGTGGATGCCCTTCTCGTACATCATGCGGTGCAGGTTCGGGGCCTCCAGAGTGAAGTCGGTGTAGGGCCCGATCGAGCCCATGGAGGTGACAATGGTTACCTTCTTGCCCTGATCCACCATCAACTCGGCCATGGAGACGCCGGTATAATAGCCGTCGCCGTCGAACACCAGGACCCGGTCCCCGACCTCTTTGCCGGCCATGACCTGTTCCGGCGTGCAGATATGGGGCAGCGATGCGTCCATGCCCTCGACCGGCAGGTGGGTGACGCTGGCGGTGCCGTCCGTCGCCCAATGGGAGCCGACCGCGATCACCACCTTGTCGGCGCCATAGGTGAGCACGTCGTCCGCGCTCATCTCGCCGACCCCGGTATGCACCTCGACGGTCTTCAGCTTGTCGAGTTGGATCTGGCGGTAGGTGGTGATCCGCCCCCATTCCGACAGGCCCGGATAGCGCATGATGTCCTTGATGCAGCCGCCGATTTCGTCGGTCTTCTCGCGCAGATGCACGTCGTAGCCGCGCTCGCCAAGGACACGGGCGCATTCCATGCCGGCCGGGCCGGCGCCGACTACCAGAACCGAGCAGGGATCCTTGGGCTTGTCGAATTTCTCCGGATGCCAGCCGCGGCGGTATTCCTCGTTGGCCGTGGCGTTCTGGGTGCAGATCATCGGCGGGCCGCCGATTTCCCAGCGCGAGATGCAGACGTTGCAGCCGATGCACTCGCGGATGTCTTCGGCCCGTCCCTCGTCGATCTTGTTCGGGATGAAGGGATCGGAGATCGACGGCCGGCAGCAGGCGATGATGTCGAGCCGGCCCTCGCGGATGTGCGCCGCCATGTCGTCGGGGCTGGTCTCGCGGCTGACGCCGAGCACCGGAATCCGGGTCTGCTTCTTCGCTTCATCCGTCCAGGCGCGCTGATGCCCCGCTTTGTAGAAGCGCGATGGGCCCGCGTCCTCGCCCCATTCGGCGATGTCGCCGATGTTGAGGTCCCAGAGATCGACCAGGCCTTCGCGGTCAACCATCTCAATGAAGCTGAGGCCGTCGTCGCCGACCTCGACGCCGTCCGGGCCATAGAGGGTGTCGATGGCGAAGCGGGTGACGATGCCGCAGTTGTCACCGACGGCCTTCTTCACCGCTTCCAGGCTCTCCATCCAGAAGCGGGCACGGTTCTCGAGCGAGCCGCCGTACTTGTCGGTCCGCTTGTTATAGAACTTGGACAGGAACTGCAGCGGCAGGTAGCTATGTCCACCATAGACGTAGACCAGATCGAAGCCGGCTTGTTCGGCCCGCTTGGCCGCGTCGGTGTACATCTGGATCAGGTCCTTGATGTCGTCCTCGTCGGCCTCGTGACCGTAGGTCAAGTATTCGAACTCGGAGGCATAGGAACTCGGCCCGCGGGGCACGGCGCGCGATTCCATGCAGGGCGCATGCGCGCCGCCGTACCAGAGCTCGACTGCCGCGAGCGAGTTGTGCTTGTGCAGGCTATCCGTCAGGTGCCGGAGGTTGATCACGTCCCCTTCGTCCCACAGGCGCATGGAGACGCGGTGCGTGTCGTCGGATTCGGGACTGATGGAGCAATACTCGGTGCAGCAGGCGCCCCATCCACCTTCCGCCTTGGTTTCCCGGTTGGCAGCTTGTGTGCCAGGCTTTTCCGAGCCCGCGCCGATGCAATGCGGAATCTGATAGAACCGGTTCTTCATGGTCTTCGGGCCGATCTGAATCGGCTCGAAGAGAACGTCGTGTTTCGG
>JAZGBC010000051.1:0-4397 GCA_036444495.1 Kiloniellales bacterium | reverse complement strand
GTCTGTCTGGGCGCGATCGCCGGGGCGCACGGGGTGCGCGGCCTGGTCCGGATCAAGAGCTTCACCGAGGAGCCGGACCGCCTGACCGCCTATGGCCCGCTCAGCGACGAGGCCGGCCGGAGCTTCCGGGTCACGCTGACCGGGCAGAGCAAGGGCCAGCTTCTGGCGCGCATCGAGGGGGTCGGTGACCGGGACGGGGCCGAGGCGCTCAAGGGCACCCGGCTCTACGTGGCGCGCGCGGCGCTGCCCGGGCTGGCGGCGGAGGAGTACTACCACGCCGACCTGATCGGCTTGAGTGCCGAGGACCGGGACGGCAGGCCGCTCGGCCGGGTCGTCGCGGTGGACAACTTCGGCGCCGGCGACGTGATCGAGATCGAGGGACCGGAGGGGGAAAGCCTCACCCTGCCCTTCACCAAGGAGGTCGTGCCGGAGGTCGATCTGGCCGGCGGGCGCCTGGTGGTGGCCCCGCCGGAGGAGACCGAGGCCGAGGCGGAATGAGGAGAACCGGCAAGACGCCCTGGACGGCCCAGGTGCTCACGATCTTCCCGGAGATGTTCCCGGGACCGCTCGGCCAGAGCCTGGCGGGCAAGGCGCTGGAGGAGGGTTTATGGACGCTGGATGTCCTGGACATCCGCGACTTCGCGCGCGATAAACACCGCGCCGTGGACGACGCCCCTTTCGGCGGCGGCGCCGGCATGGTGATGCGCCCGGACGTGATCGATGCGGCGCTCCAGGCCGCCAAGGCCAAAGACGCCGCGGGGCCGCTCATCTACCTCTCGCCGCGCGGTCGCCTCCTGAGCCAGGAGGGGGTACGGACGCTGGCCGAGGGCCCGGGAGTGACCCTGCTCTGCGGGCGGTACGAGGGGGTGGACCAGCGCGTCCTGGATGCCCACGGGGTTGCCGAGTTGAGCATCGGCGACTATGTGCTCTCCGGCGGCGAGCCGGCGGCCCTGGTGCTGATCGATGCGGCCGTGCGCCTGCTGCCCGGGGTCATGGGCAACGAGGCGAGCCCGGCCGAGGAGACATTCGAGCGGGGCCTGCTGGAGTACCCGCATTACACGCGACCCGCCGAGTGGCAGGGGCGCGGGGTCCCGGAGGTCCTGGTCTCCGGGCACCACGAGAAAGTCCGCCGGTGGCGCCAGGCCCAGGCGGAAGAGATCACGAAGGAGCGCCGTCCGGACCTCTGGGCGCGCTACGGACAAGACAAGAATGATGGCGAAGGATGAGAGCCATGAACACGATCGAACGGCTTGAAGCGGCGCAGGTCGAGAAGCTGAGCGCGCAGCGCAAGATTCCCGACTTCGCGCCCGGCGATACCCTGCGCGTCAACGTGCGCGTGACCGAGGGCACGCGCGAGCGCCTGCAGGCCTTCGAGGGTGTCTGCATCGCGCGCAAGAATCGGGGCCTCAACTCCTCCTTCACCGTGCGCAAGATCTCCTACAACGAGGGCGTGGAACGCATCTTCCCGCTCTATTCCCCGCGCATCGATTCCATCGAGCTGGTGCGCCGGGGCGACGTGCGCCGGGCCAAGCTCTATTACCTGCGCGGCCGGCGCGGCAAGTCGGCGCGCATCGCGGAGAAGACCACGGGTGCCGCGGGCAAGGCGAAGACCGCCGAGCGCGCCGCCGCGGCCGAGCTCAAGGCGGCCCAGGCGGAAAAGACCGGCGGCAAGAAGGCCAAGAAGGCCAAGGCCAAGCAGGCCAAGGCGGCCAGGAAAGCCAAGAAGGCCGAGGGCTGAGACCCGGCGGCGAGGAATAACCGGCGGGCTTTCCCGCCTTCCCTTCCCGTCCCCTAATAGGGACTTTTGCGTAATGCCCTGGCCACTTCCTTGTCATGCTCGGGCTTGACCCGAGCATCCAGGCCAACGTTAGCAACCTGCTGATTCTACGATCATTGTTGTCTGCCCTTTCGGCCGCACTGGACCCTCGGGTCAAGCCCGAGGGTGACAGAACTGGATTATGCAAAGGTCTCTTGACGGGGCCAAATCCAGTCAAAACCGGCATGCCCGGGCGCTTTGCGCCCAAGGGGCCCGCGCGCTATTCTCCCGCTCCCAAAATGAGGGGCGCCGGGACGCCCTGGAGGCATGACGAGGACCATGAGCAAGCCGCGTACCCTGTTCGACAAGATCTGGGAAAATCACCTGGTGGACCGCCAGGACGACGGCACCTGCCTGATCTATATCGACCGGCACCTGGTGCACGAGGTGACCAGCCCGCAGGCCTTCGAGGGCCTGCGCCTCTCTGGCCGCCGGTTGCGCCGGCCCGAGGCGACCCTCGCCGTCATCGACCACAACATCTCCACCGACCCCAACGAGACCGATCTGGCCGAGGACTCCCGCGTGCAGATCGAGACCCTGCGCCGGAACTGCGCCGAGTTCGGCGTGCCGCTCTTCGACGTGCCCGACGCGCGCAACGGAATCGTGCATGTCGTGGGGCCGGAGCAGGGCTTTACCCTGCCGGGCGCGACCATCGTCTGCGGCGATTCCCATACCGCGACCCACGGGGCCTTCGGGGCGCTGGCCATGGGTATCGGCACCTCGGAGGTGGAGCACGTGCTGGCCACCCAGACGCTCATCCAGGCGCCGGCCCGGAACATGCGCATCACGGTGGACGGCGCCCTGCCGCTGGGGGTCACGGCCAAGGACATGATCCTGGCGATCATCGGCAGGATCGGCACCGCGGGCGGCACCGGCCACGTCATCGAATACAGCGGCGAGGCGCTGCGCACGCTCTCCATGGAGGGGCGCATGACGGTCTGCAACATGACCATCGAGGCCGGCGCGCGCGCCGGGCTGGTGGTGCCGGACGAGACTACCTTCGAGTACCTCAAGGGCCGGCCCATGACGCCCAAGGCCGGGCAGTGGGAGACCGCGCTCGCCTATTGGAAGACCCTGCCGTCCGATAAGGGCGCGTCTTATGACAAGGAAGTGGAGCTGGCGGCGGGCGAGATCGTGCCGCAGGTCACCTGGGGCACCAGCCCCGAGGACGTGGTCCCGGTCACCGGCGCCGTGCCCGACCCGGCCAGCGCGCCGGACGAGAGCAAGCGCCAGGCCTGGGAGCGTTCGCTGGCCTACATGGACCTGAAACCCGGCACCCCCATGTGCGAGATCAGGATCGACAAGGTCTTCATCGGCTCCTGCACCAACGGGCGCATCGAGGACCTGCGCCAGGTGGCGGCGCTGGCCAAGGGACGCAAGGTGGCGGCTCACGTGCACGCCATGGTCGTGCCCGGCTCGGGCCTGGTGAAGCACCAGGCGGAGGAGGAGGGCTTGGACAGGGTCTTGACCGAGGCCGGCTTCGGCTGGCGCGACCCGGGCTGCTCCATGTGCCTGGCCATGAACGCGGACAAGCTGGAGCCGGGCGAGCGCTGCGCCTCCACCTCCAACCGCAACTTCGAGGGCCGCCAGGGGCGCGGCGGGCGCACCCATCTGCTCAGCCCCGGCATGGCCGCCGCCGCCGCCATCGCCGGCCACATCGCCGATGTCAGGGAGTTGGGGTAGAGGGGTGACCGGGGCGACGGTCAATATGCCGGCATGGAGAAGCGATTCTACATTTACATCCTCGCCAGCAAGCCCCGTGGGGCGGTCTACATCGGTGTGACTAGCGATCTCGCCCGGCGCGTCTGGGAACACAAGCAGGGATTTGTTGAGGGCTTTACCAAGAAATATTGGATCAAGCGCCTCGTTTACTTCGAGGAACTTACGACGGTGGAGGCCGCAATCGAGCGGGAGAAGCGTTTGAAACGTTGGCGGCGAGCTTGGAAAGATGAACTCATCGAAACTCAGAATCCCGAGTGGCGCGATCTCTACGATGAAATCGCGCTTCAATAGGTGGGAGCTCAAGGTCCCGGATAGCCGCTCTGCGGCTTCCGGGATGACTGATCGGTGATGGCAAACTCCCACACGTCGTCCCGGACGGTGCGAAGCATCGATCCGACGCTTGTGGAGGAAGAGGCGGGAGTCTCCCATACGTCATCCCGGACGGTGCGAAGCATCGATCCGGGACCTTTAGGTTGAATCGGTCGAGGCCAATGCATCATTGTGGCGCTCGGCCTAGCGCAGGTATTTCGTCAGCCCAAGCTGGGGCAGTAGGAGACGTCATGAAAAAATTCACCAAGCTGACGGGCGTGGCGGCGCCGCTGCCCATGGTCAACGTGGACACCGACATGATCATCCCCAAGCAGTTCCTGCGCACCATCAAGCGCACCGGGCTGGCGGAGGGGCTGTTCTATGAGATGCGCTTCGACGAGAAGGGCAAGCCCAAGGAGGGCTTCGTGCTCGACCAGCCGGCCTACAAGGGCGCGCAGATTCTGGTCACGGGCGAGAACTTCGGCTGCGGCTCGTCGCGCGAGCACGCGCCCTGGGCGATCCTGGACGCAGGGATTCGCTGCGTCATCGC
>JAZGBC010000050.1:0-5205 GCA_036444495.1 Kiloniellales bacterium | reverse complement strand
TAGTAGAGCTTGAAGCCCAGCGCCATGGCCAGAAGCGGCCAGAGCATGGAGGGATGGATCGCCGGACCGCTCATGCGCAGCACGCTGGATGGCTGGTGCAGGGTGCTCCACCACTCGACCGAGAAATGGATGATCGGCACGTTGATGAAGCCGACCAGCGCCAGGACCGCCGCCGAGCGGATGCCGCGCAGCGGGTCCTCGAAGGCGTTGAGCAGCGCCATGTGCCCCAGGTAGAGGAAGAACAGCACCAGGACCGAGGTCAGGCGCGCGTCCCAGACCCACCAGGTGCCCCACATGGGCTTGCCCCAGAGCGAGCCGGTGACCAGCGCCAGGAAAGTGAAGGCCGCGCCCAGGGGCGAGGAGGCCTTGGCCACCAGGTCGGCCAAGGGGTGGCGCCAGATGAGCGCCACGGCGCTGGCCGCCGCGATCACGATATAGATGAAGAGCCCCATCCAGGCCGAGGGCACGTGGACGTACATGATGCGCACGCTCTCGCCCTGCTGATAGTCGGGCGGGGCGACGAAAAGCCCCAGATAGAGCCCGAGCGCGATCGACAGGGTGGCGGCGCCCGCGCACCAGGGCAGGAGCGCGTCGGCAAGCCGCACGAAGCGGCCGGGATTGGCGAAACGGTGCATGATCAGACCCGGGCGATGTCCTCGATAAAACTCTGTCGGCACTCACTACTTAAGCATGGCGCCGACGTTCCGGTAGGCGTTCAAGACCCGGACGATCTCGATCGGCGACTTCTCTGCCCGGTAGATAATCAAATAGTTGCCCAGCGTCCAGAAGCGCACGGGCAAATCGATCAGATCGGGCCGATTGCTGCCCATCTCGGGGAATTCGGCCAGGCGCTGGAACGCGGCTTCGAACCGGCCGAGGAGGCGCTCGGCGGCAGCGAAGTTATCCTTCGCGATCTCGGTCCAGATATCGATCAGGTCCCGACGGCCGGCCGGCGAAATCACATAGCCCGACATCCCGTATCAGCGGCGCGCCCGCCCGCGAATCTCCGCAAAGACCTGGTCGCCGGCTATGCCCTCGCCCCGGTCGAGCTGATCCAATCCGATCTGGATTTCGCGGTGCAGTTCCGCGAGATGTCCCTCGCCGGCCTGGTCCCGCTGGCGCAGCAGCCGCAGCGCCTCTCGGACGACCTCGCTCGCCGACTTGTACAGGCCCCTTTTCACCTTTCGGGCGATGAATTCTTCCAGTTCCCGTGTCAGCGAGACGTTCATTTCCGGCTCCTTCCGGGCTCATAGAACTTGTCAATATCTGACATCACGATAACAAAAATTAGCTATTTTCGCTATCTCTTTTTTCGAGACATCATTCCATGGCCTGCCGCAAGGCCGCCGCCCCGGCCAAGGGCGCGACGGCGAGGGAGACCAGCAGGATAGCGCCCAGGATCAGGAGGTGCGGCCGGGCGGCGAGCCCGGCCAGGGCGGCGTCGATGGCCCCCACGCCGAAGATCAGCACCGGCACGTTGAGCGGGAGGACGAGCAGCGGGATCAGCACCCCGCCGCGCCGGGCGCCCAGGGTGAGGGCCGCGCCGACCGCCCCGATCAGGCTCAGGGACGGGCTGCCCAGAGCCATGGCCAGGATCAGCATGGCCAGGCCGGCGCTATCCATGTTGTAGAGCAGCGCAATAAGCGGGGCGGCGGCGATCAGCGGCAGGCCCGTGGTCAGCCAGTGGGCCAGCGCCTTGCCGAGGACGACGAGCTCGAGCGGCAGGGGCGAGAGGATCAGCAACTCCAGCGCGCCGTCCTCATAATCGGCCAGGAACAGGCGTTCGAGCGAGAGCAGGACGGCGAGCAGCGCCGCCACCCAGATGACCCCGGGGGCCATGCGGGCCAGCAGGTTGGGCTCGGGTCCCACGCCGAAGGGAAAGATGGCCGCGACCAGTACGAAAAAGAGCACGACCAGGACGGCGTCGGCGCGCTGGCGCAGGGCCAGGCGCAGCTCGCGCCCTACGAGGGTCCAGAAGGCGCTCACCAGCCCGCCTCCAGGGCGGCGAGCGCCGCCTCCGGCGCGGGCGCGAAGCGCGCCAGATCCAGTTCCTCCGCCCCCGGCAGATCGAGACCGATATGGGTCGCGGCCACGACCCGGCCGCCATCGGCGCGCTGCGCCGCGGCCGCCTGGGCCAGGCGTTCCACCGATTCGGCGTCGAGGCCAACGGTGGGCTCGTCCAGCAGCCAGAGCCCGGCGGGCACGGCTATGAGGCGCGCCAGCGCCACGCGGCGCTTCTGCCCGGCCGAGAGCATGCGTCCGGGTACGTCACGCAGCGGCTCGAGCGCGAAGGCCTCGAGCGCGCGTGCCACCTCGCCCGCGCCCCCGCCGCCGAGCGCGGCCCAGAAGCTCAGGTTCTCCTCGGCGGTCAGGATCGGCTTGACCGCGTCCAGATGTCCCAGGTAGCCAAGCCGCCCGCGCTGCGCCTCCGGGCCCTGGTTGACCGGCTTGCCGTCCCAGAGCAGCGCGCCGCCGGCGGGTCTGAGCAGCCCGGCCATGAGCCTGAGCAGGCTCGATTTGCCGCTGCCGTTGGGCCCGGTGAGCAACAGCGCCCCGCCCGCGGGCAGGGCGAAGTCCAGGCCCTCGAATACGCGGCGCTCGCCGCGCACGCAGATGAGATCGCGGCCTTCGAAGAGACTCATGGGCAAAGGGCCGTGTCGGGACGGTGGCCGGGAATAGGCCGTGGGTATAGCAGATCGCCCGGGTGGGTCGAAAGCGCCGAGGCACACCCGGTATCCCCAGGCCAAGCAAGGAAAAGGCGGTCACCGGGATTGGAATTCGGTGACCGCCTGAGTTTCCAGCCTATTGGGGGGCAATCGTTGCGAGACCGGCTGGAAGCCTCTGACAGAGAGGGGAAGTCTCCGTGACTATAAGGATAAGCGAGGATTGTGGTGGGACTTGGCCCGAAATGCGGCGGAAAGAAGGAATCTGTACCGGCCGGCCGATCCGCCAAACCCTCTTCCCGGGGAGAGGGGACGCAGCTGGGCCAACCGGGTAAATCTTGCCCCAGAGAGAGTAGACGCGGGAGGTTCGGTCCAGCGAACCCTCTCCCCGGGGAGAGGGTGGCCGCGTTAGCGGCCGGGTGAGGGGCGGTGGCGGCGCGTGGTCCAGGCGTTATGCTGTCTCACATGTCCATGATAGGAACGAGCCGGCGGCTGCGGCGCGACGCTACCCAGGCCGAGAAACTCCTTTGGAGTCGTTTGCGCGACCGACAACTGGGTGGCGCTAAGTTCCGGCGGCAAAATCCGCTCGGTCCCTACGTAGTTGACTTCTTCTGTCTCAAGTTAGGCCTGGTGATCGAGCTCGACGGTGGCCAGCACGCCGTGCAAGCAGAGCGCGATCAAAGGCGCGACCGTTGGTTAGAGTCTGAGGGTTACCGGGTTTTGCGATTTTGGAATCATGAAGTGATGGGCAACATCGATGGCGTGCTACAGCGGATTTTAGAGAGTGTCGAACGCATGGAGCGGCAGAGCTCATAGAGTCCCCTCACCCTGTCCCTCTCCCCGTGGGAGAGGGGACGCAACTGCACCAACCGGGTAAATCCTGTCCAACAGGGAGAGTGGACGTGGCGGGTCCGATCCGCCAAACCCTCTCCCCGGGGAGAGGGTGGCCGCGCAAGCGGCCGGGTGAGGGGCGTAAAGAGGGGCCCGCGCAAGCGGCCGGGTGAGGGGCGGTGGCGGTTCGCACCGCGGGCGCTCCGCGGCGGGCTCAGTCGTAGCTGCGGGTATCCTCGATGACCTTGCCGTCGTTGGGCAGCTCGCCGGGCGGGCAGAGCACCACCCCACCCTTGAGCTTGGTCACCCCTTGGAGGGAGTCCGCAACTGCGGCGGCTAGGTCCTCGTTCCCGGCCAGCTCGTCGTCCACCTCGCAGACCAGCGTCATGACGTCGCTCTCCCCCTCGCGTGTGACCACCAGGCGGGCCTTGGCGATCTCCGGGTGGCGCTTGATGACCTCGGCCACCTGGGCGGGGTGGACGAACATGCCCTTGACCTTGGTGTTCTGGTCGGCCCGGCCCATCCAGCCCTTGAGGCGCATATTGGTCCGCCCGCAGGGGCTCCCACCCGGTAGGAAGGCGGAGAGATCGCCGGTGCCGAAACGAATCAGGGGATAGTCGGGATCCAGCGTGGTCGCCACGACCTCGCCCACTTCGCCCTCGGGCACCGGATCGCCGGTCCCGGGGCGCAGGATCTCCACGATCAGTCCCTCGTCCAGGATCATGCCCTGATCCGCGGCCGATTCGTAAGCGATCGATCCCAGATCGGCGGTCACATAGGCCTGCAGGACGGCGATGCCGCGATCGGCGTATTCCTGGCGCTGCGCGGGGAACAACGCTCCGCCCGAGACCAGGGCCTTGGTGATGCTGGAGCAGTCGAGGCCGAGCTCAGCGCCTTTGTCCAGGATCACCTTGAGGAAGTCGGGCGTACCCGCAAATCCGCAGGGGCGGAACTGGGCGATCACCTGGACCTGGGCCTCGCTGTTGCCCACGCCCGCGGGGATGACGGCGCAGCCGAGCGCGCGCAATCCCGAATCCAGGATCCAGCCGCCCGGGGTCAGGTGATAGGAGAAGGAGTTGTGCACCACCTCGCCGGCGCGAAAGCCCGCCGCAAAAAGGGCGCGCGCCGCGCGCCAATAGTCGGCGCGCGGACCCTGCAACTCGAAGGCCGGGCCGGGCGAGGTGAAGAGGCGCGCCGCCGCGCCGGGGGCGATGGCCGCCAGGCCGCCCAAGGGCGGCTCCGCCTTCTGCAGTTCCAGCAGGTCCGATTTCCGGGTGACCGGCACCTGGGCCAGCGCCTCGCGGCTGGTCACCGCGGCCGGGTCGACGTCCTTCAGGATGCGGGTAAAGCCCGGCGCCTTGGCCTTGGCGTGGGCAATCTGCGCGGGCAGCGCGGCCATGAGCGCGGCTTCGCGTTCCTCGGGCTCTCGCGTTTCAAGATCGTCGAAATACTCGCCGGGCCCCGCCATACCTTGCTCCCCTTTCCCTACGTGGGTTCCCTTGAAGCGCCGCGCCCCCGCGCGGGGGCCTGCCTTCTAGGCCAGCCAGCGCTTGCGCCGCTTGTAGTGCTTGGTGTCGCGGTAGCTCTTCCGGCCGCTGGCCGAGAGGCCCAGATAGAACTCCTTCACGTCCTCGTTCCGGCTCAGCGTCGCCGCGTCGCCGTCGAGCACGATCCGTCCGTTCTCCATGATATAGCCGTACTTGGCGTACTT
>JAZGBC010000049.1:0-4767 GCA_036444495.1 Kiloniellales bacterium | reverse complement strand
ATCTGGCCGCCCAGGAAACGATCCTGGTGAAGCCGGCCGAGGGCCAGATTGGCGTCTGTCACGGTGGGTTCGCCCCCGCCCCGGCCATAGGCGGCCGGCCCCGGATCGGAGCCCGCGCTCCGCGGGCCTACGTGCAGACCCTTTCGTTCATCCAGCCAGGCGATGCTGCCGGCTCCCGCGCCGATCGTATTGATCTCGATCATGGGCAGTTTCACGGGATGCTCGGCGACGCCGCCTTCGGTCGTCATCCGGAGCTCGCCCTTGTAGATGAGGGAGATATCCGTGCTGGTCCCGCCCATGTCCACGCCGAGCAGATTGGGCTGCTCCGCCGCCTTACCCATGCGCTGAACGGCCAGGGCACCGCCGGCCGGGCCCGAGGTGATCAGGCGGACGGGATATTCCTGCGCGGCATCGACCGTGAGCGACCCGCCGTTGGACTGCATGAGAAGAATTTTTGCGTTCGGCAGGATGGAGCGGATGCGCGGGGCCATCTCCTCGAGATAGCGCGCGACCAGGGGCATGGCGGCGGCGTTCAAGGCCACGGTGCTCATGCGCTCGAACTCCCGGATCTCGCGGCAGACCTCCTGCGAGGCGGTGACGTAGATCCCGGGCAATCCCTGGCGCAACCAGTCCCGGACCAGGGCCTCGTTGGCGGGGTTAATGAAGGAATTGAGAAAGCAGATGGCGACGGCCTCGGATTCGCTGTCGCGAATCGCCTCGATCAGGCGCTCCACGTCCCCGTGGTCGGGCTCCTGTTCGATCTCCCCCTTGGCGGAGGTACGCTCGGCGGTACAAAAGCGCCGCTCGCGCGGCACCACGGGCAGCGGCTTGTCCTGCAGCAGGTCGTACATGTCCGGGCGGAAGTGCCGGCCGATCTCGAGGATGTCGCGGAATCCCTCGGTAGTCAGCAGGGCGGCCCGCGGCAACTTGTTCTCGAGCACGGCGTTGGTCACCAGGGTTGTGCCGTGGACCAGAAGCGTCACATCGCCCGCGTCGACCTCGGCCAGTTCCAGGCCGCGCTCGACGGCGTCGATCAGGGCGCCCGCCGGATCGCCGTGGCGGCTGGGCACCTTCGCGATGGTCATCCGGCCGGAGTCTTCCTCCAACACGGTAATGTCGGTGAAGGTGCCGCCGATATCCACGCCTAGCCGTGTCGCTTGCATTTCCACCCTCTCACCGCCCCCGCGTCACAGCCGCCGAGTCCCGGCCGGCGTCGGGTACGGGAGGTTCCGCCTCCGCGTGCTGGCTGAAGGGCAATTCGTACCTGAACTTACAGCGATCGATCCGGTAGGAGATCACGCCGGCCTCGATGGGGGCGCCGCTCTCCACGTGGTAGGTGAAGGTATTCGCCAAGATCAGGGTACCCGGCGAAAGCTCCAAGACCGCCGCAGTCTCCATGGAGGACGGGATGATCTCGCTCTCCCAGTCCACCGCCGTGATGCGCATCCCCACCAGGTCTTCGAGCACCCGGGATGCGTCGCGGCCTTCGATCCGTTCCGGCCGGAGCCGCGCCGCGATGGCCGGCGGGTAATGCCGGCCGTCGTGACAGACGATCCGGCTGTCCACCCGGCGCACCAGCGAGAGGAAACCGGCGGCGCTTCCCGGCGGCAGGCGCAGGCGCTCCCGAATGAACTCGGGCGGCGTCGCTTCGGGCTCGTAGGACAGAACCTGGGTCTCGAATTCGACGCCCTGCTCCGTAAGGTCCTGCTCGAAGCTGTAGAGCGGCGAAAAGCGGCGCGTGATCTTGGGGGGGCTGATGATCGTGCCGCGCCCCCGGTGGCGGGATACCAGCCCGCCCTGTTCAAGCAGGACAAGCGCCTCGCGCAAAGTGACCCGGCTGATGCCGAAGCGCTTGGCAAGCTGCAGCTCGGTGGGAAGCAAGGAGTTGGGCGGAAGTCCGGCGATCTCGCGGCGAAGGGTGGCCGCCACCGCCTGGTATTGCGGGACCCTGGTTTTTACGGCGTTCGCCATAGACTAAGCCTCCCTGACGGGAAGCCTTATTAGTCTATACCTACTTGTCAAGACAAATGAGCGGTGAGAGGACAAAGACAGCGCGGAGGGCCGTGGAATTAGGTGTCCAGCACCGACTCGTGGAACAGGCTTTCCACCGGAATCGGCGCATCGATCAGCTTCTGGTCGGCGACATAGGCGATGAATCGCTCGAGATTCGCTCGGTTCGCCGCCAGCCCCGAGGGCCAGGGGTCGGCGCCGAAGGTCTCGCGCTGAGCCTCCAGCTCGTTGCGGCCGAACAGCAGCAGGGAATAGCTGGGGTCCTCATAGAAAGCCTCGGTTTTCTTCTTGGCCTCCTCCCACATCTCCATGATCGCCTCGGGCAGCCAGGACTCCCGCTCGATAAGCTCCTGCGGAAACACCATGAGATGCATGATCGGACAGTAGCCGTACTTTTTGAAATAGCGTGTCGCCTCGGCCCGCGGGTCGGGAAACAGGCGCCGGACCCGGTCGGTCCGGGCAGTCGCCGCTTCCGGGGGGATGGGGTGGAACAGGGCGTCGAGCTCGCCGTCGACCAGCATCCGGCCGGCGTCCTTGCCCTCGGGGATGTTCTGGACGGAGACGCCCTCCGGGGTTTCCCAGGGCAGTTCCTCATAGCGCTGAACGAACCAATGGATCTCCTCCCAGGGCACGCCGTATTCGAGCTTGAGGTCCCCCTTCGCCAACACACAAAGCGTCGTCTGGAACGACACGACGCCGACCCGCTTGCCGATCAGGTCCGCGGGCTTATCGATGCCCGCGTCCACATTGACGAGCATGCAGTTCTGGCTAAACAGCCGGCGCGGAAAAACGGGCGCCGCCGTGAAGGACTCGCCCCGGCTCTTCGAGATGATGTAGGAGGCGAGCGACTGCTCGCAGATATCGAATTCCCGGTCGCGGAACATGCGGCCGTGCCGGTCCGTGCCGTCGCGCCGGTCGGTCGCATCGCCGAGCCCGACCTCCAGCGCCTCTAACTCCACTCCGTCGGGCAGACTAACCGCCTCCATGAAGAAGGGGACGTGGCGGTCGAGCCGCTCCAGCGCGATGGTCAGTTTCAGCCGTGTAATGGCCTCTTCCTCCCCGGCAAGGGGACGGACTCTAGGGTGCGCCGCGCCGCCCGGTCAACCGGTGCGGACCTGCGGGCCCTTGGCGGAGGGCCGAAGGCCGGGTTAGGTTTGCCGCCGTAAAGCGCCAGCCGAAGAAAGGCCACGTCTTGGAAATCACAAACTCCTTCGAGGTGCCGCTGCCCATCGCCGAGGCCTGGGTCGTGCTCACGGATATCGAGCGCATCGCGCCCTGCATGCCCGGCGCCGAGTTGACCGAAGTGGTCAGCGAGTCCGAATACAAGGGCAAGGTGTCCGTCCGGCTCGGTCCGGTGGCGTTGAGCTTCAACGGAACCGCGCGCTTCGAGGAGATCGACGAGGCCGGCTACCGGGCCCGGATCAAGGCGTCGGGCAGCGACTCGAAGGGCCGGGGCGGCGCCGAGGCCGTCGTGACCTTTTCCCTTGAAGCCGACGGGAACGCCACGAAGGTGTTGGCTCAGACCGATTTGCAGCTTTCCGGATCGATCGCCCAGTACGGCCGCGGCGCGGGCATGGTGTCCGACCTGGCGTCACTTCTCGTCGGCCAATTCGCCGAGTGCCTGAAGACGAAACTGGCGCAAGAGACGGCCGGAGAAGTGCCGGCCGCAGAGGCCCACCCGGCCAAACCGGTCCCGGTGCTGGGTCTCGGGCTTCGCGTGCTGTGGAACGCCGTCCTGCGCGCGATGAGGCGCTTGTTCGGCAATACCAGCGGTCCGCAAGCCTAGGGCCAATCGACATTCAGTGTCATCCCGGACGCGGCTTTTCTCCAAATCTTCGATTTGGAAAGATAAAGTCAGCGATCCGGGATCCAGGACAACGAATACCGGCGGCCTGGCTCTAGATCCCGGATAGCTCGGTTTGCCTGATTAAATCAAAGATTTAAGGCAAACCGGCTTCCGGGATGACAGGCGGTGGGTGTGATTGTCGATACAGTCTAACGCCCCTCGCCTTGTGACGCCTGGATCAATTCGATCAGTCGGCTTGGCATGATCGGCGCCTCGGCGATCCTGACGCCGAAAGGTTCGAGGGCATGCTCGACCGCCGAGATGATGGCGGCCGCGGCCGGGACGGTGCCCGCCTCGCCGATGCCCTTTATGCCCAGCGGGTTGAGCGTCGAGGGATGGTTGCTGTGGATGATCTCGAAGTTCGGCACCTCGGTCGCCGTCGGCAGAAGATACTCGGCGAAGGTCGTGGTCACCGGCTGGGCGTTTTCATCATAGCCCATCCATTCGAACAGGGCGTTGCCGATGCCGTGCGCGGTCCCGCCATGAAGCTGGCCCTCGGCAATCGTCGGATTGATCAGCCGGCCGCTGTCGTTGGCGACGATATAGCGCAGGATCTTGACCCCGCCGGTGCCGGCGTCGACCTCGACCTCGACCACGTGAGTGGCATTGGCATAGGTCACGTCGGGCGGCCTGAAATTGACGCTCGCCTGCAACCAGGG
Source organism: Kiloniellales bacterium (assembly GCA_036444495.1). GTDB lineage: Bacteria > Pseudomonadota > Alphaproteobacteria > Kiloniellales > J153 > JAZGBC01. Next base: position 252 of record JAZGBC010000049.1, on the reverse strand, counting down.
GCTAACGTCCTTGGGCAGGGAGTAGCCCTTGGCGCCGGATAGCGCCTTGGCGATATCGCCCAGGCCCATGGACATGCCCGGCGCACCCTTGACCCGAACCTCGCCCTGCTCGAGTTCAAGGTCCTGCTCGGACACCTCCAAGGTGTGAGCGGCGACCTTGAGGGCCTTCTCGCGCACTTCGAGGGCGGCCAGATGGACCGAGGTTCCCGCCGTGACCGCCTGGCGGCTGCCATAGCCCCCGATCCCGTGCAA
>JAZGBC010000048.1:0-2722 GCA_036444495.1 Kiloniellales bacterium | reverse complement strand
AGGCCAACGGCATCGTCGAGGGCTACGTGCGGCCCGTGGCCTGGCGCGGCAGCGAGATGATGGGGGTCTCGGCGCAGCAGACCTCGATCAACGTCGCGATCGCGGCCTGGGAGTGGCCGTCCTACTTCTCGCCCGAGGCGCGCCTCAAGGGCATCCGCCTGGCGACCTCGCCGTGGCGGCGCCCGGCGCCCGACACCGCGCCGGTGCACGCCAAGGCGGCCGGCCTCTACATGATCTGCACGCTGTCCAAGCACGCCGCCGAGGCCAAGGGCTACAACGACGCGCTCATGCTCGACTACCGCGGCCGGGTGGCCGAGGCGACCGGCGCCAACATCTTCCTGCTCCAGGACGGCAAGCTGCACACGCCCACACCCGACTGCTTCCTCGACGGCCTGACCCGCCAGACCGTGATCGCCTTGGCGCGCGCGCGCGGCATCGAGGTGGTCGAGCGCACGATCATGCCGGACGAGCTGGCCAAGACCCAGGAGGTCTTCATCACCGGCACCGCCGCCGAAGTCACCCCGGTGGGCGAGATCGACGGCCAGACCTTCACCGTCGGCGAGATCACCCAGGAGCTCATGACCGCCTACAGCGACCTCGTGCGCAACCACCAAAAAGCCAGCGCCAGCGCGGCGTAGAGGGGGGCGCGGGGCGGCACAACGTTACGGAGTGATGCGGCGCCCGTGACGGGCGCCGCTTTTTCGTTGGGCCCGAAGCAAAGCGCGACACGCGGGCGTTCGAATTCGCACCTAGTTATTAACCGGCTGGGACTCGACCGGCAGGACTGGCGCTCCGGACGGCACTGCGGCGTGTCTCGGCAGAGCCATCTCCGCCATACGGGCGACAATGCCGCCCCGGGCGATTATCGTCGCGACAGTTGTTCCTTTTTCTACTCGGTTTTGTCCTTGGATTTCACGATCTCCAAGGTCTTCAGGGTTTTCCTGGCCGTAACAATATTCTCCACCGAGTGTTTCAACGAACTTCGGCTTTTGACCGTTACCAACAGAGCCGCATTAGTTTTGAGGACATTCGCGACAATTCCGTTCTCGCCCTTGCACTCCTCGGCCAGTATGGACCCTTTGTACGTGTCCTTGCTCATGGCGGTGATGCAGGCGACGATGAGGGCGTCAGCGTTGATGTTCTCGATATACTTTCGCTGCATTTTGGCCAGGGTCTCGGCAACCGCGGGGTTCTGCAAACGCGTAATCGCCCCGGCGGCGACCGCGGTGGCCGCCGCGTTGGTTTTCGTGAGGGCTTCGGTGGCGATCTTCAACGCGTCCTTCGCGGTTTCCGTATTTTTCTGGGCGTCCGCTGCGGCTTTCTCTTTCTCGCTGTTATCGCTAGTCGGATCGCTCTCTTTGGCTTCGTCGCGGTCGGCCTCGGCGTCCTTCTGCTTCGAATCGGCGACGGCCAGCTCATCTTCTTTCTGGGCGACGTTCTGCTTCGCCTTCTCGACCAGCGCATCCATGCTGCCCTTGGTGGAGGCCTCGGTGCCTGCCTGGCCCCCCAGGGCGGCCAGAGAGCGGCCGAAGGCCCCGGCGGCGAGTTCGGCGGTCAACATGCTGACCATGGTGTCGTCGTATCTGCTCAACAAGACGGCATAAGTGATGTCGCTGATGGCGCCGTTTGCATAGGCCTCACAGGCCCTGTACAGGCCGTCGCGCAGCAATTGGATGGTGCCCAGCCGCTCGCCCAACTGGGCGACCGATTCCGCGGTGCTTTTGCCAAAGGATACCGAGCCGCCGCCTTGTCCCTTGACCTGTACACTTGCGGCGGCCGTCAAGGCTTCCGAGAGAGCCTGCGCCACGTCGGGGCTGGGCTCCGCACAGACGATGCGGGTGGGTTCATTTTGACCGCCCTTTACGTTAGCCGGTAAGTTGGTAACGACGCGCTGCTTGGCGCCGGTAAGGACGGAGATGCCACTGTCGAAGCTAGTCGTTCGGAAGATCGAATTGCGCAGGGCCGCCGACTCGCAGCCGCCCAAAATGAACACCATGCCGGTTGCTACGAGTATCCAGGCGCATTTTGCAAACATAGCCGTCCCCCTCCTTTTGTTTCGCTTGTTCGAGCCACCTCATCGGGTGGCGATTATTGACGCGCTAGCCCCACGATCCGGGGCGACGCGCTCTTCGTGGCTTGAGGCTTTTTCCTACGGCTCAGTGCCGCGGTTCGCTGGCTATCGGGTCAGGAGCCGCACCAACTCGTGGAGCGCGTCCCGCGACCGATGCGAGTGACGAAAATATTTTTTCCCGCGAGGTTGATCGTAGCACGCAATGGTTGAGAAGCAACTATAAATATCGAGTATGCGTGCCGCGCCGCGAATGGCCGGACCCTTTGATGGGACGGCGCCGGGTTTGGGCGCGTCATGGACCGGTGGTGTCGATTGAAAGGTCGAATGCAAGCGCGGCGCAGCAGGGCCGTTGCGCCCGACGCGCAAAACCTCACATAGCCGTTGTGGAAATCTTGCGTTCGGGTTGAGCGCTAAAATAGCCCGGCGCCTGCGCCCCCCTCCCCGCCCGCTATTTGGCCGCGTCGGGGTCTTTGGCGCGCCAGCGCTTCGCGGCCTGGTCGTCGCTTCCGCGCGCCTCGACCCATTTGGGGCCGCTCTCCGTCTCTTCCTGCTTCCAGAACGGCGCCTTGGTCTTGAGCCAGTCGATCAGGAACTGGCAGGCCTCGAAGGCGGCCTGGCGGTGGGCGCTGGCGGCGGCGACGAGGACGATTT
>JAZGBC010000047.1:0-8285 GCA_036444495.1 Kiloniellales bacterium | reverse complement strand
GGGGTGACCGAGCGCGATGGCGCCGCCGTTGACGTTGACCTTGGCCGGGTCCCAGCCCAGGTCCTTGTTGACCGCCAGCGCCTGGGCGGCGAAGGCCTCGTTGGCCTCGATGAGGTCCAGGTCGTCCACCGACCAACCGGCCCTCTCCAGCGCCTTGCGGCTGGCCGGGATGGGGCCGGTGCCCATGATCGCCGGGTCCACGCCGCAGGTCGCCCAGGAGACGATGCGCGCCAGCGGCGTGACGCCGCGCTTGGCCGCCGCCTCGGCGCTCATGAGCACCACGGCGGCCGCCCCGTCGTTGATGCCGCTGGCGTTGCCGGCGGTCACCGTGCCTTCCTTGTCGAAGGCGGGGCGCAGCTTGGCCAGCGATTCCACGGTCGTGCCGTGCTTGGGATACTCGTCCGTATCCACCGTGACGTCGCCCTTGCGCTTCTGGATGGTAACCGGAACGATCTCGTCGCCGAACTTGCCCGCCTTCTGTGCGGCCTCGGCCTTCTGCTGGGAGGCGGCGGCGAAGGCGTCCTGCTCGTCGCGCGTGAGCTGCCACTGGCGCGCCACGTTCTCGGCCGTGTTGCCCATGTGATAGCCGTTGAAGGCGCACCAGAGGCCGTCCCTGATCATGGAATCGATGAACTTGACGTCGCCCATCTTGGCGCCGTTGCGCAGGTGCGCCACATGGGGCGCCTGGCTCATGGACTCCTGGCCGCCGGCCACCACGATGCCGGAATCGCCCACTTGGATCGCCTGATAGCCGAGCGCCACCGTGCGCAGGCCCGAACCGCAGAGCTGGTTGATCGCATAGGCGGTCTTCTCCACCGGAATGCCCGCGCCGACGGCGGCCTGGCGCGCCGGGTTCTGGCCCATACCCGCGGCCAGGATCTGGCCCAGGATGGCCTCATCCACCTCTTCGGCCTCGACCTGGGCGCGCTTCATCGCCTCCTTTATGGCGACGCTGCCCAGATAAGACGCGGGCACGCTGGAAAGCCCGCCGTTGAACGCGCCCACCGGGGTGCGCGCGGCGCCTGCGATGACGACCTCGGTCATGTTCGGTCTTCTCCCTTGTGCCCTGGCGCCCCCTCGGGAGCGCGGCCCCATCCCGCCAAATGCGCGCGGCGTCCCCGTTCAATTCCCCAGGCCGGGGACCCCCTGGAGGCCATTTATGTTGCAGTGCAAAAAAGTGTTTATCATATAGCGGCGAACCCCCCGCGCGTGCAAGAGGCAATCGGGGAAAATCGTCTAGCCGGCTGCCGAACCGGTGCCGGGCGCGTGGCGCTCCAGCCAAGCCAGAAGCGGCTCCCAGACCGTGCCGCGGCCGCGGGAGCCCGCAACCATGCCGATATGCCCGGCCTCGGGCAGGAGGCGCTCGCAGCCCGGGATGGCCTCGGCAAGAGCGGCGGCCGAGGCCGGCGGCACGATCCGGTCCCGGGCGGGGATCACGCAGAGGCTCGGCAGCTCGAGCCCGCCCGGCTCCATGGCCTGCCCCGCCACACGCCATTCACCCCTGGCCGGCGTATTCTCGCCGTACCAGCCCGAGAGGCATTCGCGCGCCACAGGCCCCGCCAGCGGCACCCCGTCGTTCAGCCAGTCCTCCAGCGCGACGAAGGCCGCCGCCTTGGGGCTCGCGCCTAGGCGCGCGAAGGCCATGAACTTGCGCGGCACGAGCTGGGGGTCCAGGCAGGCGAAAAGCGCCTGGATCAGGTCCACCGGCAACTCCCCGAGCGTCTCGATGACGGGGCTGAGCGCCGGTACGGCGGCCGCGGCCAGTTCGCCTTGCGTGTTGCCCTCGGCGTGGAAGTCCCAGGGGGTGGCCAGCAGGGCCAACCCCGATAGGTCGCTCTGCCGGCGCAGGGCGAGCGCGAGGGCCAGCAGCCCGCCCATGCAGTAGCCGATCAGGAGCGGCCGCGCGCCGGTCTCCAGAAGCACCGCATCGAGCGCGGCCTCCAGGCGCCCGGCGATGTAGTCGGTCAGGGTAAAGCCGCGCTCCTCTGCGCCCGGGCGGTCCCAATCGACCAGCAGGGGGCGCAGGCCCCGGTCCGCCAGCCAGCGCATCAGGCTGCCGCCCTCCCGCAGGTCCAGGATGTAGCCGCGGTTGATGAGCGAGGGCACCACCAGGACCGGCACGCCCCCGGCGCCCTCCCCCGCCCCTGCATCCTCGCTCCTGGCGCCATAGTCCAGCAGCCGGGTCGTGCCCTGGCGCCAGAGGACGGGCGGGTCGGGAAGCTGGCGGCGGTAGGGATGGCGGCGGTAGGCCAGGATGCCCGAGATCAGTGCGTCCATGCGCCCGACGACCGCCCGATCGACGGCGCGGGCGAAGGCCTCAGGATCGGCTCTTGCGAGGTCCGCCTGAAGCGCGCTTGCGGCTTCGAGGAGCTCCGGCCTCCAGGGTGGCGATCCGTTCCTCAAGAGCGGCAAGGCGGCGCGCGAACTCGTCCAGGCGAGCCAAGCCGCCGTCAGATGCATGGGCAGGGGACGGGGCCCCAGCCGGGCTTCCGCCGGGGGAACCGCCGTCCCGTCCGCCGGCTGTGTCTCCGCTCTGGCCATGGCCGCTCTTCTCCGCAAAAGCCGCCGGGTTCAAGCCCGCCATCATGGCCGGCCAGGCGCTCCAGGCGTCCGGGCCCGCGGTGGCGGCCAAACCCATGTTGGTCATGAGTTTCTGCAGGGCTTCGGTGAAGTCCTTATCCGCCGCCAGCGCGCTCATCTGATCCTGCCAGAGATCCAAATAGCGCCGCGCCAGTTCGTCCAGATCCGCCTTGTCCGACATCGCCCGGAATTATAGAGACGGCCCCTGCCGAAAACCAGCAAGGCGAATAACGGCCTGATTCCCGTAAGGGATTGCCGCGCTGCGGCGTAGCCCGGACCTCCCGGCCCGGAACGACCCCAGGACGACTATGCATTGACACCACTTACCGCAACGCAGCAATATGGCGCTGCGCAGCGTAGAAAACTGCGCCCTGGGCGGGCGGGCCGGTTGCGGCTTGGCGCCGCTGAGCACACAGGGAAGGGCACGGAACGTGGCGGCCAGAAAAACCAACGACGACGACGGCCCCATCACGATCAAGAAATACGCCAACCGCCGGCTCTACAATACGGCGACCAGCAGCTACGTTACGCTCGATCACCTGTGCCAGATGGTCCAGGAAGGGGTCGATTTCGCGGTCTATGACGCCAAGAGCGGCGAGGATATCACCCGCAGCGTCCTGACCCAGATCATCGTCGAGGAGGAGGGTAAGGGGCACAACCTCCTGCCGATCAATTTCCTACGCCAGCTCATCGGCTACTACGGCGATTCCATGCAGTGGATGGTGCCGCGCTACCTGGACCACATGATGGAGGCTTTCTCGCTCAACCAGGATCGCATGCGCCAGTCCATGCAGGATACCTTCGGCGGCATGTTCCCCTTCGGCAACCTGGAGGAGATGAGCAAGCAGAACATGGCGCTGTTCGACAACGCCTTGAAGATGTTTTCTCCGTTCCAGACGGGCTCGAACGAGGAAGGCGGCAAAGCCCCGGCCGATAACGGCGTCAGGGAATCGGCGGAAGCCGAATCGCTGGAGAAACTAAAGGCCCAGGTCGACCTGCTGCAAAAGCAGCTCGAGGCCATCAGTAAATCCGGTCAACGGGAGTAGGATTGCCCGCTGCGTCGTCCCTCTCTCAGGAGGCTGACGCGGCAGTGGCAGTGGCTTGGCCGCCGCTCTCCACTTTCCAGGACGGCGAGATTTCCGGCTTGCCGAAGTAGTAGCCCTGCAGGAGGTCGATCCCCTCGGCGGTCAGGATGGCCGCGTCCTCGGCGGTCTCGACGCATTCGGCCACGGTGGACAGATTGAAGGCCCGCGCGAGGCTCAACAGATTGCGCACGAAGAGCTGGTTGTCCGCGCTGTGCGCCAGATTGCGCACGAAGGAACCGTCGATCTTCACGACATCCACGGTCAGCGCCTTGAGGTGGCGGAAGGTGGTGTAGCCGGCGCCGAAGTCGTCCACCGCCACCTTGCAACCGAGGTCGCGCACGGCGGAGACAAAGCGGGCCGAGTCGTCGATGTCGTGCAGCGCGGCGGTTTCCGTAATCTCGACGATTAGACGGCGCGCCATATCCGGGCGGTCCGCGAGGCGCGCCACCAGGGCGCGGAACCAGCCGCGGTCGGCCACCGTCACTCCCGAGATATTGACCGCGAGCTCGATATTCGGATAGCGATCCAGATCATCGAGCGCCAAGTCGAGCGCGCGGCGGTCAAGCGCGCGCATCATGCCAAGGCGCTCGACCACCGGGACGAAGTCGGCGGCCGCGATCACCTCGCCATCGGGCCCGTACATGCGCAATAGGCATTCATAGTACTTCACCTCGTGGCTCACCGCGTCCACGATGGGCTGATAGGCGAAGACCAGGCGCTCGTCCTTGATGGCCTGGGTGACTTGTTCGCCGAGCTCCATGTTGGCGCGGCAACTGTCGCGCTGTTGATCGGTGAGTCGATAGGACTCGACACAATCGCGCCCGTTGGATTTCGCCTTCAAGAGCGCGCCTTCGGCCTTGGCGATGACGTCGAAGCTGGTCTTGGACTGCTCCGGAAAATGTACCACGCCGACGGAGATGGTTCCGTGAATCCGCTCCCCGGCCACGATCACCGGCGTCTGACGGGCCGCCTGCACGATGCGCTCGGCGATCGCTACCGCCTCCACCTCGGGACAGGTGCTTAGGACAACACCAAATCGGTCGCTACCCAGCCGGCCGATGACGTCGGTGCCGCGCAGACAGTGATCGAGGCGTTGGGAGATTTCAACCAGCACGCGGTCGCCCACGGCATATCCGTAGGCCGTGTTGATGCGATCGAGCTGATCGATGCCGATGGCGAGAAACGCGCCGGGCTGGTCGTAGCGCTGGGCGCAGGCCAGAGAGTATTCCAGCGCCTCGCGCAGCCGCAGCTTATTGAACTGCCCGGTCAACTCATCATAGTTGGCGAGCTGTTCGAGATGCGCTTCATGTTGCTTGCGCTGAGTGATGAGGCGCAGGGTGCCGGACAGACGCACCGGGGTGCCGTTGGACGATAACTCCACTGCCCCGCGGTCATGGACCCAATGAAACTCACCCGTGCTGGAGCGGACCCGATACTCACAGTCATAGCCGCAGGTGCCGGCAAAGTGCTCGGAGAGGGTTTGCATGCGCACGGGCAGGTCCTCGGGGTTGATCCGCCCGTTCAACTGGTCGCCGCTCAGCGGCATAGCCGAGGATTTCTGGCCGAAAACAGCAGCAACCTGGCCGAACCAATCGATCCGGTCGGTGGCGAGGTCCCAGTCATAGACCAGATCGCCGGACGCCTCGATCGCCACCCGCAGGCGCTCGAGCTCCACCATGCCATCCTGCTTTCGAACGGACCCTAGCACGACCGATTCCTCCTACCTGAGGCTTCTAACGTCGCTACGCTTTAACCTTCGTCCTGAAAATCCACGTCCTGAAAACCCGGCCCGTGCCCCCGCGCGAAACCGGCATAGATTCCCCTTCCTATCTGGACCTTGATGAGGATAAGGGTAGGTTGTGAATCTTTAAAAATTGTGAAAATTCGAAAATTTCACAAATAATAAGGTTAATAGTCATTGTATTATAGAGGTAAAAACCCTATATATACTCTGACACCTTCAGAGTATGCAAAATTAAAAACGTTAGTTAATTTCGTATCTATCAAGTGTTATTTACGAACTACTGTTTTCGTGTTGAATTTAGATAAAATTTGCTATATATTATAGGCTACCTAGGGATAAACGGGCGTTTATGGGAATTTTGACTTCAGTCATCGCGCCGCCTCACGCTGCTCCGGCAGCCACGGCTGTGAACGCCAGGGCGGGAACCGGCCTGGAGGCGGAACTGGCTCGGCCGGTCGAGCGGGTCACGCGGATCACGCCGCCACGCGACGAGCCGCGGGCGCGGCGATTCCGTGACGAAGCCCGAAACCGGCGCAGTGAGGACAGCGCCAAGGCGGGCTCCTCAACGGCTTCTGGCCAGGCTCGGGGAGGTTCTGCGGGTCAGCCGCCGGCTGGGGCTCAGGGCCCGGCAACGCCCCCTCTCCTGGTTCACCTTCTAGTGCAGGAGAACAATCCTTTTACCGGGCCTTTGAGCCAGCATCGGGACGCTCAGGCGCTGGGCAGCGAGGCCTACCGCCGTGCCGGAGCCGAGCCCACCATCTATCCCGAACAGCCCACGGTCTTCAGCGTCTCCATCTAGCGGGCTAATACCAACGGTCCTTGATATTGACCCATTTCACCGAGGCGATTTTTGCCGCCAGACAGAAGCGAGTTGCGCCGTAGTGCGGGACACTTCAAGCGGCGAGCGACGCATCTGGCGGGAAAAAACGCCCGGCCTTCGGTGGGGCAAATCGTCGTCGCCGGGTTCGTTGCGCCGCTCGCCCGATGTCCCGCATCGCGCTTCGCGCCGCGCCTGCCCGGACAACCCGATTTGCGCCCATGAAATAGGTCAATATCAAGGACCGTTGGTATAATAAACCCCTACTAACGGCACGGGCTCCGCCCTGCTCCCTGCCTACCGCTACCTTGTCAGCCCTCCTTGAATTGGACAGAGTAAGTCCATGCCCAAGACACTGCCTCAGCAGCAGCTAGTTCTCGAACTCCTGATCATGTCGGGAGAGGTCGCCGTACCCGAGGGCGTCGGCGAGACCATCCTCTGGCGCACTCTGCGGGAGTGCCGGCAGGCCGGTTGGCTCACCTCGGTAGAGGTCAGCCCCGGTCTCTTTCGCATCGATATCACCGGCACGGGCCGCGCGGTGGCCCAGAACACGGAATGACCCGTATCAACAAGATTTAGTATTAGCCCTGCTCTTCGTCCGCGACCCGGCGCATCAGCCAGCGGGCCGTCCTGAGCAGCCTGGCATCGTCGCCCCGGCGGCTGACAAGCTGCACGCCCAACGGCAACCCATTCGGCCCTTCCATCAGCGGCAGAGTTATCGCCGGGGTGCCGCAATAGGTCCAAAGGGAATTGAAGATGGGGCTGCCGGTGGAGTCCAGCCCGGCCGGCGCTTCCCCTGTCGTCGCCGGGGTGATGATCGCGTCATAGCGGTCGAACACCCCGTCGAGCCCGTCATTCAGGGCTTCGCGCCAATCCACGGCTTTGTTGTAATCGACGGCGGTGGTCTTTTGGCCTTCTTCGATCATTTGGCAAAGGGTATCCGTCAACCGGTCCTTTCCGCGCTCATAATAACCGGCGAAGCTTTTGGCCAGATCCGCGCACATGATTGTCCGGTGCCATTCCACGGCATGCTGGAAAGGCTCCGGCAGGTTCAGCTCGTCGCATTCTTCGCCCAGAAGCTCCTTCAGTTCCCCGAAGGCCTCTTGGGTTTCCTTTTCCGCTTCATCCCAGACGGCGGTTTTGGCAAAGGTCAGGGCCGGTGGCACGGGCGGCTCCTCGACGGCGGTTTCGGAAAGTGGGGGACGGGCCCGGGCCCGGGTATCCTTGTCGCCAGGATCGTGAGCGACAATATTTTCCGCCAGCAGCGCCGCGTCCTCGACCGAGCGGGCAAAGACACCCACGGTATCCAGCCAGTGGGATTGCGCCAGTATCCCGGTGCGGGGGATCAGCCCGTGGCTGGGCTTGAAGCCGACAACGCCGCAAAAAGACGCCGGGCGGACGATCGATCCGTTGGTTTGGGTTCCGATGGCCAACGGAACCATATAGGACGCCACCGCCGCCGCCGATCCACTGGACGAACCGCCGGGCGTGTGATCGGGATTGTGGGGGTTCTTGGTCTTGCCGGGCCCATAGACGGCCAATTCGGTGGTCACCGTCTTGCCCATGATGACGGCGCCGGCTTCCTCCAGCAGGCTGACGACCCTGCAGTCCTCCACCGGCTGGCGGCCGGAATCGAGAACGGTGCCGTTTTCGGTCGGCAATGATTCGGTATCGAAGATGTCCTTGATGCCGACGGGAATGTCGTGCACCGGTCCTACCGGGCCGCCTTCTGCGCGTTGGGCATCGAGCATCCGGGCCTGATCGAGGGCATGGTCGGGTTTCAGGTGCGCCCAGGCCTCGATTTCGCCATCGGCCTGCTCGATCCGCTCAAGACAAGCCTGGACCAATTCTTCGGACGTGATTTCACCGTTGCGTATTTTACGAATAGCCTCGGTGGCGGAGAGTTCAATCAATGTCATGCGCGTAAAGTTTTTAGCGCCTGCTGCGGACAGGGCATCGGAGTTGCGGACATGCCCTTACTTCTTGCGGAAGCACGTATCCCAGAGGTCATAGACGATCAGCGGCAGGACAGCGAAGCAGATCACCCAAAACGGAAGGC
>JAZGBC010000046.1:0-5090 GCA_036444495.1 Kiloniellales bacterium | reverse complement strand
CCGGGCGCTGGCGCAACAGAAAATCACGCAGGAAGAGCTGCTGCGTTTCGAGCCGCTCGGTCAGGTCACCCTGCTGCATTTCGCCGACATTCACGCCCAACTCGTGCCGCTGTTTTTCCGCGAACCCTCGGTCAACCTGGGGGTCGGCGAGGCGCGCGGCAAGCCGCCCCACCTCACCGGCGGCGATTTCCTGCGCGAGTTCGGGATCGCGGCCGGCACCGCCCAGGCCCACGCGCTCAGTTCCGAAAACTACGCCGCGCTGGCCCGGTCCTACGGCAAGGTCGGCGGCGTCGACCGCCTGGCGACCCTGATCGGGGCGATCCGCGCCGAGCGGCCGGGCAAGACCCTGCTGCTCGACGGCGGCGACACCTGGCAGGGCTCCTACACCTCGCTCGCGACCCGGGGCGCGGACATGGTCGAGGTCATGAACGCGCTCGGCGTCGAGGTCATGACCGCCCATTGGGAATTCACCTACGGCGCCGAGCGGGTCGAGGAGCTGATCGGCAAACTCGCCTTCCCGTTCCTGGCCGGCAACGTGCGCGACACCGAGTGGGACGAGGAGGTCTTCGACGCCGTAGCCACCTTCGAGCGCGGCGGGGTCAAGATCGCGGTCATCGGTCAGGCCTTCCCCTACACGCCGGTGGCCCATCCGATCTACAAGATGCCGAGCTGGTCGTTCGGTATCCGGGAGAGTCTGGTCCGCAAACGGGTCGAGCAGGTGCGCGCCGAGGGCGCCGAGCTGGTGGTGCTGCTCAGCCACAACGGCTTCGACACCGACCGCAAGCTGGCGTCGCGGGTCAAGGGCATCGACGTGCTCCTGAGCGCCCACACCCACGACGCGCTGCCCATCGCGCTCGAGATCGGCAAGACGCTCATGGTGAGCTCCGGCTCCCACGGCAAGTTCCTCTCGCGCCTGGACCTGGAGGTCGAGGGCGGCCGGGTCAAGGACTACCGCTACCGCCTGATCCCAGTCTTCTCCGACGCCATCGCGCCGGATGCGGAGATCGCGGCGCTGGTCGAGAGGATCCGCGCGCCGCACAAGGCCGAGCTGTCGCGCGTGCTTGGGCGTAGCGAGAGCCTGCTCTACCGGCGCGGCAACTTCAACGGCACCTTTGACGACGTTATCTGCAGCGCGCTCATAGAGGAGCGGGAGGCGGAGATCTCGCTCTCGCCCGGCTTCCGCTGGGGCGCCTGCATCCTTCCCGGGCAGGAGATTACGGTCGAGGACGTCTACAACCAGACCGCCATCACCTATCCCGCCGCCTACCGGATCGACTTCACCGGCGAATTCATCAAGCTGGTGCTTGAGGACGTGGCCGACAACCTGTTCAACCCCGATCCCTACTACCAGCAGGGCGGCGACATGGTGCGGGTCGGCGGGCTGGCCTATACCATCGACATCAACCAGCCGATCGGCAAGCGCATCTCCGACATGACGCTGCTCAGGACCGGCGAGCCGATCGAGGCGGGGAAGAACTACAAGGTTTCGGGCTGGGCTTCGGTCAACGAGGGGACGCAGGGGCCGCCCGTCTACGATGTGGTCAGCAGCTATATCGCGCGCCACAAGGTCATCCGGACCGAGGAGAACCGCAACATCCGGATCCTGGGCGCGTAGCGGGAATACCGGGGAGGAGCGCCCGAGGTGTCGGGATTCGAGGTCAGCTACGCGGGCGCCTTCCTGGCCGGGCTGCTCAGCTTCGTCTCTCCCTGCGTGCTGCCGCTGGTGCCGCCGTATCTCTGCTTCCTCGGCGGCATGACCCTCGATCAATTGGCCGAGCAGCAGGCCACGCGCAACCCGGCGGCGCGGCGCGTGATCTATGCGGCGCTGGCCTTCGTGCTGGGCTTTACCACGGTCTTCGTCGCGCTCGGCGCCGGGGCCTCGGTGATCGGCGGGGCACTGACGCAGAACCTGGACTGGCTGGCCCAGGTGGCCGGCGCCGTCATCATCCTGCTCGGCCTGCACTTCATGGGGCTCTTCCGCATCCTGCCGCTCATGCGCGAGGCGCGCTTCCATCTGGCCGAGCGCCCCGCCGGGCTGATCGGCGCCTACGTCATCGGGCTGGCCTTTGCATTCGGTTGGACGCCCTGCGTCGGGCCGGTCCTGGCGGTGATCCTCTTCGTCGCCGGCAGCGAGGACTCCGTCATCTACGGCGCCTCCCTGCTCGGGGTCTATTCGCTCGGCATCGGCGTGCCCTTCCTGGCGGCGGCCTTCTTCGCCCAGCCCTTCATGCGCTTCATGTCCCGCTTCCGCCGTCACCTGGGCCGGGTGGAGCAGGTTACCGGCGGTCTGCTGGTGCTGACCGGCGTGCTGTTCATCACCGGCTCCATGACCGACATGGCCTATTGGCTGCTCGAGACCTTTCCCTCGCTCGGCCGGTTCGGCTAGGCGCTCTTTCTTACAGGCCGTAGAGCATCCCCACGACGGGCGATCTGGCGGCAAAAATCGCCGCAAAGCCCGCTGGGGTGAGATGGGTCAATATCAAGACGGGTTGTTATCAGCCCGCCGCCTTGATCTCCCCGTCCAAGGCGTCCGTGCTGTCGGACGGCCGCACGATGCGTTCGGCCGGGAAGCGCACGGTGACCGTGGTGCCGGCGCCGACCTCGCTCTGAAGCTCGAGCGAGCCGCCGTGCAACTCGACCAGCGCCAGGGTCAGCGGCAAGCCAAGACCGGTCCCTTCGAACTTGCGGCCGAGATCGCCGTCGACCTGCTGGAAGGGGGCCATGACCTTTGTAATGTTTTCCGGTGCGATGCCGATGCCGGTATCGGCGACCTGAAACACATGGCCGCCCTCCGCGTCACACCAGGCCCTGAGCGTGACCTTGCCGCCGGGTTCGGTGAACTTGATCGCGTTGGACAGGAGGTTCACCAGGATCTGCTTCAACTTGCGTTCATCGGCGTGCAGCAAGGGCAGGGCATCGGCAACATCCGGCTCGAGCGCGACCAGATCATTCTCGGCACGCTGCTGCACCAGCCTCAGGACCGACACGATGATCGCCGGGACCTGGGTGTCCTCCTCAAAGAGTTCCTCCTTTCCGGACTCGACCTTGGACAGGTCCAGTATGTCGTTGATGAGGCCGAGCAGGTGTTGGCCGGAATCGTTGATGTCCTGCGCGTAACCGCGGTACTGAACGCTGCCGACCGGGCCCATCGTCTCGTTCTTGATGATCTCCGAGAAACCGATGACCGCGTTGAGCGGCGTGCGCAACTCATGGCTCATCGCGGCCAGGAACTCGGACTTCGCCCGGTTGGCGGCCTCGGCCTGCTCCTTGGCGGCGCGGAGACTCACTTCCGCGCGCCCGCGCTCGGCGATCTCGTGATTGAGCTTGGTGTTGGTGTGCGACAGGCTTTCCTTGAGCGCGACGATTTGCGAGACGTATCCGATAACGGTCTTCAAATCCGCCGACATCCTGCCGATTTCGTCAGGGCCGGCCGGCGGAACCTCGACCCGCCGATCGCCCGCGGCAATCGCCCGCAACGCGGAAGATATCTTGGATATGCGCCGAAACACGGTGGCGCGCAGCAGCCACAGGCCGACGCCCCACACGAAGAGTATGGTGGCGAGGGCGACGGTGTAACTTACGGTTTTGACGTGCGTCGCCGCGTGTTCATAGGCGGTTACGTCGGTCTCGATGAAGAGGCGGAAAAGCTCGACCCGGTCCGAGGTGACGAAGCCCGTCTCGACGACATCGTAATCGGCTGTTTCATGTCCGGTGGGGATTGTCGACGGCTCGGCGGCCTGTACGAGCAAGTCGCGGCCCGCGACGCTCCTGATCGTGACGCCCGCGCCCAGAGTCTCCCCGAGCCCGTGCAACGCCGGCAGGGGCGAGGTTACGATCCCCAGGTAACCGGCCGTGCGCAGCGCACCGACCGGAAATATCGTGACGTGCAGAGGGTTGCCCTCGGAATCCAGCATGTACTTCGAGGCAACCTGTTTCCGCGCCATGCCTTCGCGTCCGGCTATGCCGGCCAGAAAGTCTTCCCAGGGAGCGCCCGCGAACGACGGCGCGCTCGTCGCTGCGAGAGGTACAAGGTCTCGATCGAAGGCCGTC
Organism: Kiloniellales bacterium; assembly: GCA_036444495.1. Lineage (GTDB taxonomy): Bacteria > Pseudomonadota > Alphaproteobacteria > Kiloniellales > J153 > JAZGBC01. Next base: position 1,040 of record JAZGBC010000046.1, on the reverse strand, counting down.
AGCGACAGAAGGGCGATCCTGCCGCTCGCGACATATTGTTGACTGGAGCTGTCCGCCAGGATGCTGTCCAGCTCCGCGGCGTTCCCGCGGGAGAGAGCTTCCCTGAAGCCTTGCGCGGCGACTATTCCGCTGGCCATGTCGAGAACCGTCGGCACGTGAAGCGCGGCGAGCTGATGCTCGATAAGTATCTGGACGGTTTTTCGCAGATCGGCCTGGCGCGAGTCCCGGGAGAACGTCGCGTAGGTTTCGATGGCCCAGAAATGGGCCACCGAGAAAACCAGCGTGGCAACGATCGACAGCGCGAAGAGCACCGGGCGGACCGTCAGCCGCTGGGTAAAGGGAGTTCGCGCGGTGGACTTCGGCTCAGACATGCTTCGGGCCGGGTTTGCCATGGTTTCTTTGCGCGGGCCGGGCGCTCACTTGGTCAGCGGATAGTTCTTTTCGGTCCATTCCTCGATACCGCCGCGGAACCAGTAGACACGCGTCCAGCCCCAGGCGACCGCCTTGGTGGTCGCGTCCCCGGAGCGAAGGCATTTGGGCCCGTTACAGTAGAAGACGACCGGTTGCTCGCGCTTGGCGACGGCGGCCAGTCCTGCCGCGGTCATTTCCGTGTTGACGATGTGAACGGCGCCATCGAGGTGCCCGTTGCCCCAGTCGAAGGGCTTGCGGGAATCGATGACCACGAGGTCATCCCGGGTTGCCGCCAGCTCGATCAGCTCCTCCGCGCTCACCGTGACCGCGCCCAGGACGCCGTCCGGTGCCGTGGCGAAGGCGTGAGTTGAAGGTGAAAGAACGATGCCGGTCAGGGCGAGCAAAAGGACGGCGCTTGCCAGGACCCGCCGGCGGGCCAGAGCAAATCTCTCGCGCAGGGGGACGCCGTGGCTGCCGGGAACCTTGGCACATCGTCGAGCGATGGGCATGTTCGCTCCTCCGTTTCGCGTCGAGGAGCAGGCGCGCTTTCCGCCCGCCTGAGCCCCCCCGGTTTTCCGCTTGCCCCCACGCGTATGCCGCGACGACGTCGCCCCTTGTTGTCCCTTCGA
>JAZGBC010000045.1:0-8157 GCA_036444495.1 Kiloniellales bacterium | reverse complement strand
CCGCACCGGGCGCCGTTTCGGGCAGGAGTTCGGCGAAGCGCTTGCGCGCGGCGACGGCTTTGACCTCGGCCTCCTCGTCGATCAGGCCCATGCGGTGGCGCGCCTCCACGTAATCGAAGGGCAGGCGCCGCAAGGCAAGTTGTTCGGCTTCCTCGAGCGATTGCAATCCGTTTATATCGGCCTTCGAGACCAGGGTGCGGAACGCGGGCAGGTCGTCCGCATCGATGAAGCTGAACTGTTCGAAGAAAGGGTGACCAGGTGGCAGGTCGGCGAAGATTTCAACCATGGTGCGGGCGATATTCAGGCCCATGTCCAGCATCTGGCCGATCAATCCCGCTTCGTTCAACGCCCGGGTCATGAGCGCATTTTCGGCGAGCGCGCCGGAAGCGAACTCCGGCCGGGTCGGGGTACCGAACAGCAGGTTCTCACCCAACGAGGCGTTGGCGTTGTAGCGCGCGGGATCGAAGCGAACCACCAGGTCTTCCGCGTCCACTCCGTCCACCGCGGCCAACCGCCCGGGCAGCGCGGCGCGCGCTTCGAGGATGGCCGCACAGGCTTCCGGGTGGGTCTCGGGATCGAGCGCGCTTGTCAGGCCAAATCGGTAGACGTCGTCCTCCATGCCCACCAGGGACAAGGCTTCGATGATCTTTTCGTCGATGTCGTCCGGGCCCTTGGCCCCGGCGGCGGCGTAGTCGACCCAGTCGGCGGCGAGATCGATGGTCGAGTTGCCCGCCTTGGCGCTCTCGGCGACCCATGCCGCCCGGTGCGACGCCGCCGGGCCGTCGTACTCCGCGGCGCGTATTGGCTTGTGCTTGAGGCCGTAGAGCATGTTGTCGCGGACCGAAAGCGAAAAAAGATAGGTCTCCAGCCCGACGTACGAGAGGCGACGGCCGGTTACGGCCTGCGGCAACTCGGCCATGTTCCGCCCGCCGATCCTGATGCTGCCCGAACTGGGGCGCACCAGGCGCGCGAGCATCAGGCCCAGTTGCTCCTTGCCGCTGCCGCCCGCGCCTATGATTACGACATGCTCGTCGAGCCCAGCGGTAAAGCTCACCGATTCAACCAGGCGGTTCTCGTTGTCGTCGAGCAGGGTAACGGCCGAGGCGATGAGCTCGCCCTCGAGCGGCGGTCCGGCGCTCTTATCCGGATCCTGGACTTCCGGTTCGAGGATCTCATCCGGCTGAAACTGCATGATTACCTGTTCGTACTTGATCTGCACATCGTTGCGCCGCTGGTCCCAATCGATCAGCTCCTTGATCGGGCCCGGCAGGTCCTTGTAGGCCGCGATCACCGCGACCAGCGCACCCACGTCCAGGTAGCCGTAAATGACCAGCAGTCCGCCGCCGGCGTAGAAAGCGAAGGGCGTGATCTGAGCCAGGAAGTTGTTCAGGAACTTGACGAAGAACTTGCGCTGAAAGATCTCATAGCGGATCTCGAAAATGCGCCCCAGGCGTGAAGAGAAATCGGCCCGTTCCAGGTTCGAGGTGTCGTGAACGTGCACCTCGACCGCACCATCGACCACCTCGGCGACGCGTCCCGCCAGGCGCCGGGAGGTAAGCTGGCGCTGCCGCCCCAGGCGCAGGATGGGCGTGCGCAGCTTGGGGATCAGGAAGGCCTGGAACAGCACGATACTGGCCGCAACCAGACCGAGCCAAAAGCTCTGCACCATAATGAATATCATGGCGGTCAAGGCCTGGCCGCCGAGGAACGCCGGGGCGATGAAGGAGTCGCCGATAAACCCACCGAGCGGCTCCACCTCGTCCTTGATCATGGTGGCCATCTCGGCCTGTTTGACCTTGCGCACCTGAAGGATGGGGAAACGAAGGAGCCGGTCGCTCAATTCGTAGCGCAGGCGGCGCAGCATGCGCTCGCCCATGCGCCCCTTGCCGATGTTGATGATGAACTTGAACAGGCCGTTGATGATCACCAGCAGGAGAAAGATGAAACTGAGCCCGAGCAGCAGGTTCTCCTGGGTCATCTGGAATCCGTCGAACAGGCGCAGCGGTTCGCCCGTCAATGTCTCGGCCAGAGGCAGGTCGAAGGCGAGAAAGGCCTGGGTCGAGCCGGGTCCGTCGAAACCGTCGCCCAGGATGCCGCGGTTGACGATCCTCTTCGGCACATCCAGCGCGATGAAGTAGAAGGGCAGCGAAAACAGCACGAGCAGGAGGATCGAGACCTGTTCGCTCTTGGAGTGCCGCCAGATGTACTTGAAAAGGTTCGGTTCCATGAGCCTCGGACAAAAAACGCCGCCCGGGTAGGGAAAAATTTTCCCGCGCCGAAGCCCAAGACCTTATCCCAAGCCAAGAAGAGGGTAAACCGGGGCCGGCCAGCGGAAACCGGCGGACAGGGCCGCCTGCCACCCCGGTTCACATCACGAAATCGTCATAAAATCAATCCTATGCCGGGGCGGGGACACTATGCCATAGTCCGGCGAACCGGGCCCCGGCACCGGAGTAAAACAGGGGGGGGAAAGCGGTATGATGCAGGGCCGCAAGAGCAAGCGCGTTCTTATCTACAGCCACGATACATTTGGCCTCGGCCATCTGCGCCGTTGCCGAGAGATCGCGCATAGCCTGGTCGGCGCCGACAGAGACCTTTCCGTCCTGATCCTGTCCGGCTCGCCGATCATCGGCAGCTTCAACTTCCGCTCGCGCGTCGACTTCGTGCGCATACCGGGCGTCATCAAGCTGCGCAACGGCGAGTACACCTCGCTCAGCCTGCACATCGACACCGAGCATACGCTCGCCATCCGCGCCTCCATCATCGAGCACACGGCCAAGATCTTCGACCCGCACATCTTCCTGGTGGACAAGGAGCCGCTGGGCCTGCGCGGCGAGGTGCGCGATACGCTCGCCCTGATGAAGGCGCGCGGCACGGCCTGCGTGCTCGGCCTGCGCGACGTCATGGACGATCCCGTGCTTTTGAAAAGCGAATGGCGGCGCAGGAACCTGGTCCCCTGGCTGGTGGAGTTCTACGACCATATCTGGGTCTATGGCCTGCGCGAGATTTACGACCCCCTGGCCGGTCTTGAGATGCCCGAGACGGTTCGCCGGCGCATGACTTATACCGGCTACCTGCCCCGCCACGTACCCGAAGCCGCGCCGCTTTTCGTGCCGGAGAAGATTTCCGATCCCTTCATCCTGGTCACCGTGGGCGGCGGAGGCGATGGCGAGGAGATCATGGACTGGGTGCTCTCGGCCTACGAGACGGACAAGGAGTTGCCCTATCCGGCGCTGCTCGTGCTCGGTCCCTTCATGGGCTCCCAGCACCAGGCCGAATTCCTGCAGCGCGCCAACCGGCTCGCCAACGTCGAGGCGATCACGTTCGACGCGCACATGGAAAGCCTGATGGCGCGCGCCATGGGCGTGGTTTGCATGGGCGGCTACAACACCTTTTGCGAGGTGCTGTCCTTCGACAAGCCGGCGCTGGTCATCCCGCGCACCGCCCCGCGCAAGGAGCAGCTTATCCGCGCCACGCGCGCCGAGGAATTGGGTCTTACGCGCATGTTGGCGGGCGACGGCCGGCGCGCGCCGCAGACCATGGCCGAGGCGCTGAGGGCCCTGCCGCATCAAGCGCCGCCGTCGAGTGTGGTGGTGCCCGGCCTGCTCGATGGCCGGGCGAACGTGATCAAGCTGGCCCGGCAGTTGCTGGAGCAGGGCGGAACGCCCTTCGCCGAGGCGGAGCGCTCCTTGTTCGCCGTGGGTCAGGGTGCGGAATAACGCTCCAGCGGCCGCTTGACGGCCCCACTCCCGGACTTCTACCGTCATGCCCATGAGCGAAACCGTCGCCATCGTGCTAAAGGGCTATCCGCGCCTGTCGGAGACCTTCATCGCGCAGGAGATTCTTGCACTGGAGCGGCGCGGCCTGCATTTGCTCATCTTTTCCCTGCGCCGGCCGACCGACCCGGCCAGCCACCCGGTGCATCGGGAGATCGCGGCGCCGGTTACCTACCTGCCGGAATACCTCAAGGATGATCCCTTGCGCGTGCTGCGCGGCTGGCGGCTGGCGCGGCGCATGCCCGGCTACTGCGCCGCCCGGCGCACGTTCCTCAGGGACCTGAGGCGCGACCCCACCCCCAACCGTCTGCGGCGCTTCGGCCAGGCCTGCGTGCTGGCGGTCGAGCTGCCGGAGGTGGTGGGACGGCTCCACGCCCACTTCCTGCACACGCCCTCCTCGGTTGCCCGTTACGCCGCGATCATGGCCGGACTGCCCTGGTCGGCCTCGGCGCACGCCAAGGACATCTGGACCACGCCCGATTGGGAGCTTGCCGAAAAGCTCGATCATGCCGACTGGGCCGTTGCCTGCAGCGCCGCCGGCCAGGCGCGCCTCCGCTCGCTCGCGGCGAAGCCCGAGGCCGTGGGCCTGATCTATCACGGGCTCGATCTTTCCCGCTTTCCGCCGCCGCCGGGCGAGCGGCCCGGGCGCGACGGGCGCGACAAGCGCGACCCAGTCATGCTGCTTTCCGTCGGCCGGGCCGTGGAAAAGAAGGGCTATGACGATCTGCTGGAGGCCTTGGCGCGCCTGCCGGCGGAGATTCATTGGCGCTTCACGCACGTGGGCGGCGGCAAACTCTCCGGGCAACTGAAGGCGCGCGCCCGGGATTTAGGGCTGGCCGATCGCATCGACTGGCTGGGCGCCCAGCCGCAGGAACGGGTGCTGGCCGAATACCGCCGGGCCGATCTTTTCGTTCTGGCCTGTCGCGTGGCCGCGGACGGCGACCGGGACGGACTGCCCAACGTGCTCATGGAAGCCCAGAGCCAGGATCTGGCCTGCTTGTCCACCGATGTTTCGGCGATCCCGGAACTGATCGAGCATGACGCGACCGGGGGCCTGGTCGCGCCGGAAGATACCGCCGCGCTGGCCGCTGCGCTCGAACGGCTGATCCGCGAGCCGCAAACCCGGGCCCGGCTCGGCGCCGCCGGGGCGGCCCGCGTGCGCGAGCGGTTCGCCATGGATGCCGGCATCGAGGCGCTGGCCGCGCGCTTCGGCCTGCCGCCCGCGGTCCGGGCGGCGGAATAGATTTCAGGCAGGAGGCGAGACCATGCGGATCGCCTTCTACGCGCCGCTCAAGCCGCCCGATCATGCCGTCCCCTCGGGCGACCGGCGCATGGCGCGGCTCCTCATCGACGCCTTCGAATGCGCCGGCCACGAGGTCGAGTTGGCCAGCCGCCTGCGCAGTTGGAATGGGAGCCCGGACCCGGCGCGACAGGCCCGGCTCCAGCGGGTCGGCGGGGCGCTCGCCGAACGCCTGCTGCGGCGCTACCGGGCCCGCCCGGCCGCGGCGCGGCCCGGCGCCTGGCTCACCTATCACCTCTACTACAAGGCGCCCGATCACATCGGCCCTTTGGTCGCGGACGCGCTGGGCATCCCCTATCTGGTGGCCGAGGCCTCGGTGGCGGACAAGCGCGCCAACGGGCCCTGGGCGCTGGGCCACGAGGCGACGATCGCGGCACTCGACCAGGCTGCCAGGGTCATCTCGCTCAACCCGCTCGACGCCAAGTGCCTGCCGCACCCCGAGCGCGTCCGGCCGATCAAGCCCTTCCTCGACCCCGCGCCTTTCCGCGCCGCCGCCAAGCGCCGGGCCGCAGCGCGCACGGAAATGGCCGCCGCACAGGGCCTCGATACGGCATATCCCTGGTTGCTCGCCGTCGCCATGATGCGCCCCGGGGACAAGCTGGAGTCCTATCGCCTGCTCGCCCGGACGCTCGAAGGGCTCGGGGACAGGGACTGGCAGCTGCTCCTGGTCGGCGACGGGCCGGCGCGCGCCGAGGTAGAAGCCGCCTTCGCCTGGGCCGGGACGGACAGGCTGCGCACCTACGGCGTGGCCGAGCCGGATCGGCTGCCCGGGATCTACGCCGCCTGCGACCTCATGGTCTGGCCGGCGGTCAACGAGGCTTACGGCATGGCGATCCTGGAGGCGCAAGCCGCCGGGCTGCCGGTCGTGGCCGGTTATGGCGAAGGTCTGGCCGCCATCGTTCGCGACGGGGAAACCGGCCTGCTTACCCCGCCCGGGGACGCCGTGGCTTTCGGCGCGGCCCTCCGGGAGTTGCTCGAAACACCGGAGAAACGCCGCGCCCTGGGCCGGGCCGCCGCGGACAAGGTGGCCGCGGAGCACACCCTGGAGGCCGCCGCGTGCCGTCTGGACGCGATCCTGGCGGAGGTGGCCGCCCGGTGACCCCGCTCATCCTGATCCGCCACGGTCCCACCGAATGGAACGCCGAGGGGCGTATCCAGGGGCACAGCGATGTGCCGCTCTCGGCGGACGGGCGGGCGGCGGTGCAGGGCTGGCACCTGCCGCCGGAGCTGCTGGACCGGGACGCGGGCGGCTGGGACTGGCTGAGCAGCCCGCTGGCCCGCGCGCGCGAGACCGCCGCCCTTCTGAGAGCGGATAACGGGGCCGCCGGGATTCCTACGGAGCAGGCCCTCATCGAGATGTACTGGGGCGGCTGGGAGGGCCGGCGGCTCGCCGAATTGCGCTGCGAGGGTGGCGCGAGTATGGCCGAGGAAGAGGCGCGCGGCCTCGACTTTCGCCCACCCGGCGGGGAAAGCCCGCGCGAGGTGCAGGCGCGCCTCCTGCCCCTGCTCGCCGCCCTGGCCGCGGCCGGACGCCCCACCGTCGCGGTCAGCCACAAGGGGGTGATCCGCGCGCTCTATGCCCTGGCCAGCGGCTGGGACATGACCGGACGGCCGCCGGAGAAGCTGTGCGATGCCTGCGCCCACCGCTTCACGCTCGCGGGCGGCGGCGCGCCCCGGGCCGAGCTATTGAACGTCCCCCTTGCGCCATGACCGATCGCCGAGTCCCCATGGAAAGCGGCACCACCGACGTCCTGGTCTACGTCCAGCACCTGCTCGGCATCGGACACCTGCGCCGCGCCGCGGTTCTCGCGCGGGCCATGGACGCGGCCAGCCTCAAGGTCGTCATGGTCAGCGGCGGCCTGCCCGTGGAGGGCCTGGACATCGGCGCCGCGCGCTTCGTCCAGCTGCCGCCGGCGCGGGCCATGGACGAGACCTTCAAGGTGCTGGTCGACGGGCACGACCGGCCGGTCGACGAGGCCTGGATGGTGGACCGGCGCGACCGCCTGTTGGCGCTTTACCGCGAGCTCCAGCCGCGCGCGCTCGTCATCGAACTGTTCCCCTTTGGCCGGCGCAAGATGCGCTTCGAGCTGCTGCCGCTTCTGGAAGCGGCGCGGGCGAGCCGGCCGCGGCCGCAGGTCCTCTGCTCGATGCGCGACGTTCTGGTCGAGGACAAGGCGGCGGACAAGATCGACTGGATGATCGAGACCTTCCAGCGCTACTTCGACCTGCTGCTGCTGCACGGCGACCCTGAATTCCTGCCCTTCGACCGCAGCTTTTCCCGGACACGCGAGATCGCCGACAAGCTGCGCTACACGGGCTACGTGCTGGACGAGGCGCCGCTCGCCGATCCGGCGGACCGGGCCGGCGCGGGCGAGGTGATCGTCTCGACCGGCGGCGGCGCGGTCGGTGCGCCGCTGGTGGAAGCCGCGCTGGCCGCCCGGGCGCATACGCCGCTCAAGGACGTCCCCTGGCGCGCGCTCATCGGCCACAACCTGCCCGAGGCCAGGTTCCGCGGAATCGCCGAGCGCGCCCCGGCCGGCGTCATCGTCGAGCGAGCCCGGACGGACTTCCGCGCGCTTTTGCGGCGCGGGCGCCTGTCGATCAGCCAAGCCGGCTATAACACGGTGCTCGAAGTCCTGGCGGCCGGCATCCCCGCGGTCGTCGTGCCGTTCTCCGGCGGCACCGAAACGGAACAGACCCTGCGCGCCCGGCTGCTGGCCGAACGCGGTGCGCTTACCGTGGTCGAGCAGCCGGAGCTGAGCCCGGAGACCCTGGCTGCCGCCGTGCGCGCCGCCCTGGCGCAGGAGACGCCAAACCGCACCTCCCGTCTCGGCGACCTGGATACCGCCGGTGCCGGTAGAACGGTTGAGATCGTGCGAGAGCGGCTTGCTATAGTGACCCCGTGATACCAAAGGTCCTTGATAATGACCTATAGAGACGGCTTCCCAAGGCTTTCGGCCAGGAGCGCGTGGCGCAGCGATGTGGGGCATCGGAAGCCATGCGCGACGCCGTCCGAAAGCCTTGGGAAGCCGCCGTTCCGGTCGTGCGGGCGAACCGCCGGAGGGCGTCGGGAAACCTTAC
>JAZGBC010000044.1:0-23976 GCA_036444495.1 Kiloniellales bacterium | reverse complement strand
GGCGGTGTCAAGGAATCGGGCATGGGCCGCGAGGGCTCCAAGTACGGCATGGAGGACTTCCTCGAGGTCAAATACCTCTGCATGGGCGGGGTGTGAGGCGGGATGTGTCTAGCCCTTGACGACTAGGGCGATGATCTCTGTCGAAGGCCTCGTTTTCGACTATCCGGGGGTGCGGGCTCTCGACGGCGTTTCCTTTTCCATTGAGCCGGGCGGCATCACGGCCCTTGTCGGGCCCAACGGCGCTGGCAAAACGACGCTGATGCGTTGCATGGCGGCACTGGATGCACCCTTTGCCGGGCGCGTGCTGCTGGAAGGTTTTGACGTTCACGAAGAGCCTCGGAAGAGCCACCGGGAGATGGGCTACCTCTCGGATTTCTTTGGTCTCTATGACGATCTGACTGTCCGGCAATGCTTGGATTACAGGGCGATGGCCCAAGGCGTTGCCCCGGCGCAACGGGTGGCGGCGGCTGAACGGGTTGCGGCACAGGTACGGCTCTCCGAGCGCATGGGACAGAAGGCTGGCGAGTTGTCCCGGGGTCTGCGCCAGCGTTTAGCCATCGCCCAAGCGATCATTCACCGTCCCCGGTTTTTGTTACTCGACGAGCCGGCTTCCGGACTCGATCCCGAAGCCCGGCAAGAGCTTTCGGGGTTGCTCCGTGGGCTTAGCGCCGAGGGGATGACGATACTGGTATCCTCGCACATCCTTGCGGAATTGCAGGACTATTCCACGGATATGCTCATCCTGAACGAAGGCAGGGTGGTGGACCACCGCGCCATCGAAGGTGCCGGGGCGGGTGGGCGGCTGCGGATGATGCTGCGCCTGTCGCGACCGGACAGGCGTCTTGCCCAAGTGCTCGGGCGAGCGCCGGGTGTTGACGATGTTCGGGCCGAGGATACCGGCGCGGAGTTCTTCCTGGAGGGTGGCGAAGCGGCCGCGGGCGAGTTGCTGCGCCACTTGGTTGATACCGGTTTGGCCGTCTGCGAATTTGCGCCAAGCCAGGCAAACCTGCAGGACGCTTATCTTGAGCGAATGCGTGGCGGGGACGGCCAGTGATTATCAGCCCGGAGTTTAGGCGCAACCTTTGGCTCGAGCTTACGCCGCATCGCTTGATCGCCATGCCGGTGATCCTGGTGGCGATCTTTATCCTTTCGGCCTTAATCGAGGAGACGAGCAGGAGTTCTGGGCTGCGGGTGGCGTCGATCTCCGCCTTCTACATTATCGTTTACCTCTGGGGTACCCGGCGCGCCGCCGCCGCGCTGGCGGACGAAGTTCGTGGGAGAACCTGGGACAGCCAGCGCATGTCCGCCTTGGACGCCTGGTCCATGACCTGGGGCAAGTTACTCGGAGGCACGGCCTTCATCTGGTATGGCGGCGTGATCTGCCTGCTGGCTTTCGTCGCTGCCGAGTCCAATCACACAAGTGCCGCTACCGCATGGCGTTTGGCTGCCACCGCCATGTTCTCCGGCCTTTTCGGGCAGGTCGTGGCTTTCGTCGTCGCCCTTGTGTTGTTGCGCAAGATGCCATCGAGGCCGAGATTGCCGGTCACCCTTTGCCAGTTTTTTGGGCTATGTGCCGTGGTGCCATTCGGATTTGACTGGCCACTCATCTTCCGGCGATTTCCGGAATCCGCGGAAGGGATTCTTTGGTACGGTTGGACGGTTCCGGCGGCCGACTTCAGGTTGCTGAGCGTGTCGGCGTTCCTGATTTGGGCGATCATTGCCGCCTACCGGCTCATGCGAGTTGAATTACAGCACCGGGCTCTGCCGTGGGTCTGGATCTGCTTTTCCCTTTTCTTAATGACGTACGCGGCTGGATTTGTCTGGGAAACTGGGTCCGACAGATTCCATTACGACGAGGGCCCGGCCATGTGGCTGTTAACGCCAAGCTTTCTCGTCGCCGTCTCGCTGCTGTATGCGGCGTTATTCGCGGAACCCAAGGACACGGTGTCGCAGCGTGCCCTTGTCCGCGCCACGGCGGCGGCCGATTGGCCGCGAGTCGGTTATCTGCTCCCCTTATGGTTACCCAGCCTGTTTCTCCTTTTGGTTCTCGGCGTGTTGCTGATGACGCAGGTGCCAATCGAGCCCCTTTCCTCCGATGGCCTTCTCCAGCTGGGGCCGAAAATCGCCTTTTCCGCCTTTGTGGTTCTGGCGATCATGCTTTTCGTGTTGCGGGATATCGGGATTGTGATGCTGTTGAGCCTGAGGTCGCGCCGCAAACGGCCTGATTTGGTCGCCTTCGTCTATCTGTTGCTGCTCTACACGGTATTTGGAGGACTGGTAGGCAGTGCGGGCTGGGATTCCGTTCTGCCCTTCTTCCTACCGGTTCCAGGGGACACGGCGCTGTGGACCGTGGGGCCGGTCTTTGCCGAGGTACTACTGGTCTGTGTGGCGCTGGGCTGGCGATGGCACCAGGGAGGCGCCCTGATCACGCCCGCGTCCTCGGAGTTGCCGTCCTGACGATGGCGTTACAAACGAAACGGCTGGGATATCGCGGCGGACCTCCGACTGATCCGGAGGTGCCGCACCCCGGTTTGTTGTGGAAAAAGGAGCCGCCGCCATGCCCGAGACCGTGAACCGCCAGATGCGCCTGATCGCCCGGCCCGAGGCCGGGGTGACGCCCGAGCTTTTCGAGCTCTCGGAAACGCCGCTGCCCGAGCCGGGGCCGGGGGAGTTTCTCGTCCGCGTCATCTATCTCTCGCTCGACCCGGCCATGCGCGGCTGGATCGCGGAGGCGCCCGGCTATCAGGAGCCCGTGCCCCTGGGTGAGGTGATGATCGGCTTCACGCTGGGCGAGGTGACGGCCTCGAACCACCCGGACTACAGAGCGGGCGATATCGTCTACGGCCGCCAGGGCTGGCAGGAATGGGCCGTCTCCGACGGCGGCAACATCGAGCGCAAGGTGGATCCCGCGGACGGGCCGCTCTCCGCCGCCATGCACGTGCTGGGCATGACGGGGCTCACCGCCTATCTGGGCCTGCTCGAGGTCGGGCAGCCCAAGGCGGGAGACACGGTGGTGGTCTCCACGGCCGCAGGCGCCGTCGGCTCCACGGTGGGGCAGATCGCCAAGATCAAGGGCTGCCGCACGGTGGGCATCACCGGCTCCGGCGAGAAGCTGCGGTCTTGCCTGGAGGAGTTCGGCTACGACGCGGCGCTCGACTACAAGAGCGAGCGTGACCTGAGCGGCGCGCTGGGCGCGGCCTGCCCCGACGGGGTGGACGTTTACTTCGACAACACGGGCGGGGAGATTTCCGACGCCGTACTGCAGCACATCAACGTGGGCGCGCGCATCGTCGTCTGCGGCATCATTGGCATCAAGGGCGGCCTGGCGGCCACCGGGCCGCGGCCCAACCGGCAGCTCCTGATGAAGCGCGCGCGCATGGAGGGATTCCTGGTGCTCGACCACATGGACCGCCTGTCCGAGGCGCTGGGGGACCTCTCCGCCTGGGTCAAGGACGGCCGGCTCAAGTACCGCGAGGACATCGTGGACGGCCTGGAGAACGCGCCCACCGCGCTGATCCGTCTGCTCGCCGGGGGAAACAAGGGCAAGATGCTGCTGCGGGTCGGCGCGGAGCCGGCCGGAAGCCCTGCCTCGGGCGAGGCGGTTTCCTTCAGCCCCGCCTCCGCCTAGTGTTCCGACTCCAACATTTCGCACCTGATGGGCGGGAAAAAATAGATTCACCACAGAGACTCAGAGACACAGAGAAGTATTTCTTTGCGCGCCTCGCGCGCGGCCAACCTTCTCTTGGTTCTCCTCTGTGCCTCCGTGTCTCTGTGGTGAGTCCTTTCTTCGTGTCTTCGTGGTGAAAATTCAAAAGCCGACATCGGGAACCTTTTGTTAAAAACACAACACTAGATTGCCCGGCGAATTAAAGGCGCGGCTCAGGTAACCATGGCCAAGTACGACCTCGACCTCTTCGTGATCGGCGGTGGCTCGGGCGGCGTGCGCGCGGCGCGCATGGCGGCGGGGACCGGCGCGCGCGTGGCCATCGCCGAGGAGTACCGCTACGGCGGCACCTGCGTGATCCGCGGCTGCATACCCAAGAAGCTGCTGGCCTACGCCGCGCACTACCGCGAGGACTTCGAGGACGCGGCCGGTTTCGGCTGGGCGGTGGCGGGCGACAGCTTCGACTGGGCGCGCCTGATCGCCAACAAGGACGCCGAGATCGACCGCCTGGAGGGCATCTACGAGCGCCTGCTCGGCGATGCGGGCGTGGAAGTTCATCGCGGCCACGCCCGGCTGCTCGACTCCCACCGGGTCGAGGTCGAGGGTAGGACATTCAGCGCCGAGACCATCCTGGTCGCGACCGGCGGGCGGCCGGTGTTCCCCCCGGGCCACGGCTGGGAGTTCGGCATCTCCTCGAATGAGGCCTTCCATCTGGAGGCCTTGCCCGAGCGCGCCGTGGTCTACGGCGGCGGCTACATCGCCGTCGAGTTCGCCGGCATCTTCAACGGCCTGGGCGTGGCGGTTACGCAGATCTACCGCGGGCCGCAGATCCTGCGCGGCTTCGACGACGACGTGCGCAACAGCCTCGCCGCCGAGCTGGTCAAGAAAGGCATCGAGTTGCGCGTGGAGACCACCATCGACCAGATCGAGAAGAAGGGCGAGGGCCTCGTCCTGCGCCTGTCCGGCGGCGAGCATCTGGAGACCGGCCTGGTCATGGCCGCCACCGGGCGCCGGCCCAATACGGAGAACCTGGGGCTCGCGGAGGCCGGCGTGGAAACCGACGAGAGGGGCGCGGTCAAGGTGGACGCCTACTCGCGCACGACCCAAGTCAACATCTACGCCGTGGGCGATGTGACCGACCGCCTTGCGCTCACGCCCGTGGCCATCGCCGAGGCCATGGCCTTCGTGGATACGGTCTACCGCGGGTCCCCGCGCGCCATGGACCACAAGGACGTGCCCACCGCCGTGTTCAGCCAGCCGCCGGTCTCCACCGTGGGCCTGACCGAGCCTCAGGCGCGCGAGCAATACGGGGCGCTGGACATCTACCGCTCCACGTTCCGCCCGCTCAAACACACGCTCTCGGGCCGCGACGAGCAGACCATGATGAAGCTCATCGTCGAGCGCGCGGGGCAGAAGGTGGTGGGCGCCCATATGGTGGGCCTGGACGCGCCGGAGATCATCCAGGGCGTGGCGGTGGCGATCAAGGCGGGGGCGACCAAGCAGGTCTTCGATGCCACCGTGGGCATCCACCCTACCGCGGCCGAGGAGTTCGTCACCCTGCGCGAACCGATCGCGGAGCCGAGCGAGAAAGCCGCAGAATAGGACGATTATTACGTCTGTCGCAGGGTTGATGCGAGCTGTTCCGCGGCTTCGGATTGGAGCTGCTCGTCGAAGTCGGCGAGCGATCGTGTGATGAAATCCGTCCCACGCCGGACGATCTCGGTTGCATCGAACTGACCGCGCGCGTGAGCGTCACGAAATATGGAGTTGGACGAAAAATTCTCCAGGGAATCGATCATCATCTTGGCCTCACCGCTCACAAGGACCTCGGTCTCCTCCAGAACGGCGAAAAGGTAATCATTGAATCGCAGCTTCAAGACCGAGCGGTTTTTTGCCCAGTTTTCGACGATCCCAACCACGTATCCGAGCAAGTATAGCTTCTGCGCCAAGGTTTGCCCGAAGTCGGGCGCGGTAAGCTTCATGCTCCTGGTGATGACGCCCGATATGTCGCGTACGGCCGCGTCGGTGTCGCTCGATAGGACCCCGTCTTGGGAACCGGCTGTTTTTGCCCCGGCGATGGCCAGTTCGACCTCGGTGAGCGCTTTTTCACGGCGCAGATCGTGGGCTTGAAGGCTTGGGCGCGTGGCCCAGTGTCCGACTCTTTCGAGCAGCTCTTTGATGCTGCTCGACTTGATGAGGTAGTCGTCCCCGCCCGCCTCGAGGCATTGGTGAACGTTTTCCACCCGATCGAGGGAGGTCAGAAAAAGGATGGGAATCCTTTGGTGCAGCCTATTGCGCATCCGGCGGCAGGTCTCAATCCCACTCATCTTGGGCATCATGACGTCGAGAATGATCACCCTTGGTGTGAGCTTGTTAAGCAGTTCCAGGGCTTCAAACCCGTTCTTGGCCGCCAGGACGTCGTAGCCGGCCGCGGAGAGCGCATCCGTGTAAAGCTTGCGCAGCTTCGGGTCGTCTTCGGCAAGGAGAATGGTGCCCGATGGCATGATCTATTCGAGGTTGTGCGGAGCGATAAAGGTTTCCACCAAGTAGTTAAGGCTGGTTTGTTGAAATTATCTTAACTTTGCACGCCTACCTGCCGTCTTGAGCCGGGTTATACCGGTTGGATCGGTGCGGCGATCTTCATGCCCGTATCAACGAGACTTGGTATAAGCCTCGCTCAGCCGAGATGCCCTGCGCGTGCCGCAGCCCCGATCAGGTTCAGGATCAGCCGCCCGGCGGTGAGCGAGGAAATCCCGTTCACGTCGCGCCCCGGCGTGATCTCGACGATGTCCATGCCCACGATCCGGCCTTTGGCCACGAGACCGTGGATCAGGGTCCGCACCTGAGGAAACGAGAGCCCGCCGGGCGCGGGCCCGGCCACCGCCGGCATGACGGTGGGATCCAGGCCGTCGGCGTCGATGGTGAGGTAATAGCGCCCGCCGCCGGGAATGCGCTTGAGCACCGCCTCCATGCCCTGCTCGTGCACCTCGTAGGCCGTGACGATTTCGGCTCCGTAGGCGCGGGCGGCGCGCACCTCTTCGGCTCTCGCGCTGCCCTGGGCGCGCAGGCCGATCTGGAAGATGCCCTCGATGTGCGGCAACTCCGAGGCGCGGCGGATCGGGCTGGAATAGCCCTCGCGCACGCCGCCGATCTCGTCGCGCCAGTCGAGGTGGGCGTCAATGTGGACCAGCGTGATGGGCCCGCGTCCCTCGAAGGCGCGGAACACTGGGATGGGTACCCCGTGATCGCCGCCCAGCGTGATGGGCAGGGCGCCGGCTTCCAGGATGAGGCGCGCGGCCGCCTCGGCGCGCCTGTAGTGCAGCCCCCGGTCGTTCGCATCGCGCGGCACGTCGCCGCAGTCCACGATGCGCACCTTGCGTCCGTCGAGCAGGGGACCGCCCAGGTCGAAATCCCAGTGATCGGTTTTGTCGGCAATGCGCGCGGATTCGGCGCGGATCGCGGCCGGTGCCTTGGCCTGGTCGTTGGGGAATTCGTCGTAGCTGTAGGGATCGCCGTAGGGGATGCCCAGGATAGCCACCTCCGCCTCCAGGCGCGCCAGGTCGGTGCAGACCGGCGCGCCCAGGAAGCTCGCGCTCCCCTCGCCGGGCGGGACGGTCAGCGGTGCGGAAGCGTTCATGGTCTTTGTCACGATCCTTGAAGCGTTGCGGGGTCGAAATCGACGGGCACGGCCAGCAGGTGCGCCGGGCAGGCCGCGCAGTCGGAGCTGCCGAAGCCGGGGACCGGCACGCTTGTGCCGGGCAGGGCGCACAGGCGGCTCACGAGATCGCATTCGCTACCGCCGGGCTCGGCATGGACCGCGGCAATGCGCCCGGCGGCGGTCAGACGGTCCACGTGCCAGTGCTCGGGCTTGCCCTTGCGCCGGTGCCGCGCGATGCGCGCCCCGAGGCCGCCGGGGCCCTTGGCGCTGCCGCAGTAGGCGTAGCGCCCCGGGGGCAGGACCGCGCGCGGCAGTGTCGCGACCTCGAGCGCGAGCGGCGCGTCCAACTCGATCAGCAGGACATAGGCGCCTGGTTCCCTGGAGACCCTATCATTCATCGGGCGGTCCCTTGAGTTCCACCGTGTTTCCATCCGGGTCGGTGATGTAGAGCGATGGCCCTTGCCCTTCCGCGCCATAGCGCGTCGCGGCCTCGCCCACCACGACGCCGTGGGACTCGAGATGAGCCCGCAGGGCAGCCAGATCGAAGGGCTCGATCCTGAGCGCGAAGTGATCCATGTTGCCGCGTTTGGGGTCCGGCGTGCCTTGCGCCGGCACGAGGTCGATGAGCGAGGCTCCGGCGCGCAACTGCACAAGCTTGATGGACTCCACGCGCCGCTCTTCTCGGCAGCCGAGCACGCCGCAGTAGAAGCCAAGCGCGCGCTCCAGGTCGGCGACGCGCAACACCACGTGATCCAGTCCCTTGATCGAGAAAGTCATCCCGGCCGTGTTCAAGGCACGAGCACCTGACGCACGCTCTCGCCCCCGGCCAGGCGGTCGAAAGCGGCGTTGAGATCGTCCAGGCCCACGCGCCCGCTCATGAGCCGGTCCACCGGCAGCTTGCCGTCCCGGTAGAGCGCGACGAAGCGCGGCACGTCGCGCAGGGGTACGCAGCTGCCGATATAGCTGCCCTTGATGGTGCGTTCCTCGGCGACCAGGTTGACGTGCTGCAGCTCGAACTTGTGCTCCGGGTGCGACAGGCCCGCGCTCACCGTGGTGCCGCCGCGCTTGGTGATGCGGTAGGCCAGGTCCATGGCCTTGACCGAGCCGGCCATCTCGAAGGCGAAATCCACGCCGCCGCCCGTGGCCTCGCGCACCCGCTCGATGCAGTCCGGCTCCCCGGCATTGAAGGTGTCGGAGGCACCCAGTTGCCGCGCCAGGTCCAGCTTGCCGTCGTTCAGGTCCAGCGCCACGATGCGGGCGGCGCCGGCGAGGCTCGCCCCGAGCAGCGCGTTGAGCCCGACGCCGCCCAAGCCCACGATCGCGACCGAGGCGCCGGGCCAGACGCCGGCCGTGTTCACCACCGCGCCCACGCCCGTGAGCACGGCACAGCCGAAGAGCGCCGCGATATCGAGCGGCAGATCGGGATCGATCTTGATCAGGGAATGGCGCGAGGCCACGGTGTATTCGGCGAAGGCCGAGACCCCCATGTGGTGGTGCACCTCCTGGCCGTTGAGGCGGAGCCGCCGCGCGCCCGAGATGAGCGCACCGGCCGCGTTGGCCGCGGCGCCCGGCTCGCAGAGCGCGGGCCGGCCGCCCATGCAGGGCAGGCAGTGACCGCAACTGGGCACGAAGACCATGACCACGTGATCCCCGGGCTTGAGGTCGCTCACGCCGGGGCCGGTCTCCTCCACGACGCCCGCGGCCTCGTGGCCGAGCGCCATGGGGGTGGGCCGCGGCCGGTTGCCGTCGATCACGGAGAGGTCGGAATGGCACAGTCCCGCGGCGGCGATGCGCACCAGCACCTCGCCCTCGCCGGGTTTCTCCAGCTCCAGCTCCTCGATCGCGAGCGGCCGGCTCTCGGCATAGGGCGCCGGCTTGCCCACCTCGTGCAGCACCGCGGCCTTGATCTTCATGCCTCTCCTCTTCCCGGTCTTCTCGCGCGGTCCCGCGCGGGCCCCATGGGCGCGGCGCAAGCTTAGCGCATCTGGGAAAGGTCGGGCAGCGCCAAATTCGGCGGAGGGGAGGGGCGGGAAAGCTGCGGAGAAAAACCATTCCAACGGCGGCGTAATTTTGGTACCGTCGCCCCGAATTTGAAGGTTATCTGGGAACTATCAGTTGAGCATAATCGAAACACCAAAATCGACGGATCACATGAACACGTCTCAAAGCGACGCCCCCCTTCCCGAAGCACAAAGTCTGACACTGGAAGAGCTGAAGGCGCTTGGTAAAAAGCTTGCCGAGCATTGCAGAAATTACCGCGATGCCAGTTTAAGACGCAGCCTGACACAGCTTTTCGTCACAATGGGTCTGTTTCTCGGCTCCTTCGCTCTCATGCGCTGGAGCCTTGATATTTCCTACCCTCTGACCCTAGCACTAGCCCTCCCCACCGGCGGAATGCTTGTTCGTCTGTTTATCATCCAGCACGATTGCGGCCACGGAGCTTTTTTTAAATCCAGCACAGCCAACGACTGGCTGGGGCGCATCCTCAGTCTTTTTACCGTTACTCCATATCATTACTGGAAGCGGACACATACGATCCATCACGCCGACTGTGGAAATCTGGAAAAACGTGGTGTCGGTGACATCTCAACCCTCACTGTCAAGGAATACAGGGCTCTGCCCCTCTTGTACCGGCTGAAATACCGCCTCTACAGAAACCCGGTAATCCTGTTTTTGATCGGTGTTCCCATTCACACCGTCATTCTCCAGCGTTTTCCCTTCGGGCAACCTCTGCCCACTCACCAAATCTGGCGCAGCATATTGGGGCTCGACCTTGCCCTCGTTTTCTTTCTCGGCGGATTGATGTACCTGTTTGGAGTGGGGACGTTCCTGTCGATCTATTTCCCCATTTTATTCGCCGCCTCGGTCATTGGCGGCTGGATGTTCTTCGTTCAGCACCAATATGAAGACGTCTACTGGGAGCGGGATGATGAATGGAACTTCTATCTCGCGGGCCTATTGGGAAGCTCATACTATGTCCTGCCGAAAGCCGTGCAATGGCTCACGGGCAGCATCGGCCTGCATCATGTTCACCATCTCAACGGTCGTATTCCAAATTACCGGTTACAGGAATGTCTCGATGCCAGCCCCGAGCTATTGGCAATTCCGAAAAAACTGCACTTTTTCGAGAGCCTCAAATGTATCCCCCTTGCCCTGTGGGACGAGGATAACAAAAAGCTTGTGAGTTTTGCGGCAGCCGGATAACGAAAAGGCCGACTTAGTTTAAAGCGCACTGACGGCAAGGGCCCAGACTTGAATCATTGTTTCAAGAATTTTGACCTCCGGGACTTTTTCAACAGCCTCGGCTAAAAGCGGCCATACTGGACCCCATTCGGGAACGTCCACTTTCCATCCAGCGCGCTCTCCGCCCCTTCACCCCCCCCGCTCACGGCCGTCGGGCGATGAAGTCGATCTCCACCAGCGCTCCTTGGTATTAGGTCCGGATCGTGCGGCGTCTGCGCTCGGAGTCATACAGCCCCGCGAGCGTCGCCGGCCTGACCTTGAGATAATAGAGCAAGTGGATCCACAGCCAAACGATCACGATGCTCACCGGGCGCCGGCCCTGGAAACGCCGGGAGGAACTCGTCACCGGTGGATCCACGATACAGATAGTCCCGCCATAGCGCTCCAGGCGGCGACTGAAGTCGAAATCCTCCATCAGTTCGACCGGAAGCATGCCGCCCAAAGCGTCATAGACATTGCGGCGCACGAAGATGGCCGAATCACCGTAGTACAGTCCTAACCGGCGGGACCAAGCATAAAGGCCCTCGAGCCGCCGCGAGAAGCGATCGTCTCCGTCGAAGAGAATCCGGAAGTTGCCGCCCGAGACGGCTGCATCGGAAAGCGCCCGGCGCAGCGCCGAGAGAGCGCCATTTCCCAAACGCGTATCGGCGTGCAAGAAGAGCAGCACGTCTCCGCAAGCCGCCTGCGCCCCGATGCTCAACTGCTGGCCCCGGCCACGCGGTGCCTTAAGGACATGAGCGCCGGCAAATGTGGCCTCGATCACTGTGGCATCCCTACTGCCGCCGTCGATCACCAGAACCTCGGGAATTGGGTTCCGGGTTAATAGATCTCTGACAAGCGGACCAATACGTCCGGCCTCATCGAGCACGGGAATGATGATTGAAATGCGCATGCGAATCGCGGTGATCCCGATGCGGGTCCGAGTCAGGCCAGATCATCGAGTAAAGCCTTCGCCTCCACCAGGTCGGCGGTGTCGAAGCCTTCCGTGAACCAGTCGTACACCGGGGCGAGCAGGCCGCGGGCCTCGCTGCGCTTGTCCCGGGACCGCCAGAGCTTGGCAAGGCTCATCGCCGCGCGCAGCTCCCATGATTTGGCCTTGTGCGCCTGGGCAAGCTGGACGGCCTCGCGCAAGGCCGCCTCCGCGGCCCTATGATCGGGGCTCTCGCCGAGAAGGAGAAACTCCCCCTTTAGCCGCAGACATTCGGGCTCCATGTAGCAATCGCCGGTTTCGCGGCAGTGCTTGATGGCGCGCTCGATCAGCTCAAGCGCTTGGGCCGTTTCGCCCATGCCAGCGAGCCCCCTGGTCATCCAGCTCCAGAAAAGGGCGTTGCAGATACGCCCTTCGCTCATGTTCCAGAAATCGTTGCCCTGTTTCATCAGTTCATACCCGGCCGCGAACTCCTGACGCAGAATTAGCGCCTTTCCCCGCCATTGGTTGGCAAGCACGTTCTGCGCGAAGGGTCCCAGACCTTCCTCGACGGCGAGCCTCTCCACTTCGTCACAGTGGGACAGGATGGGCTCGCTATCGCCGCGGAGAAGGTAAGCGTGCGAACCCGCCGTCAGGGCGAAGGCCAGGTTGAAGGGGTGGTTCAGGCGGCGCGCGAGGGAGACCGCCTCCTCGAGCCGCTCGATCGAGCGATCGGGATAGCCGACGATCCAGTCGAGAAAGCTGCCGGCCCATTGCAGCGAGAAGACAAGCGGGTCGTGGTTCGTGAATTCCACGATCCTTGCGTGCTTCTCCTCGTCGTAGGTGGACCTTATGTGATCCGTGTAGGCGGCCGCCCTGTCATACTCGGCCTGCCAGAAGTACTGGCAGCCGCTCGCATCGTCCCGGACGACGGAGAGTTCGGAATCATCCGCTTCCCCCACCTCGTTATCCAGTTCCTTCAGCCATTCGTGGGCCCGCGGAAAATTCGTTCTCGTCTGGTAATGGACCCAGAGCCCCCAGAGGACCGGCCCCAGGGTCTCCCGATCGTTCAGCTTCTTCGCCAGGGGGAAGGCCGGCTCCAGCGCCTCACCGACCGAGGGATGCGCCCATCCCAAGCGGGCCATATTCGCGGCCCCCAAGGGCGTGCGCAGATCGAGCTCCAGGCGGTCGCGTTTCGCCGAAGGGGCGAGGGCCTCGGCCTGCCGCAGGCCCAACTCGAGTGCACCCGATGCTTCCGGCAGGGCCGAGGCGCCAAGCAGACGCCGACCGGCCGCGAGATAGGACGTGGCGGCTTCCTCCGCCAATCCCGCGGCCGAGTAGTGGCGCGCCAGATCCAATGGATCCGGCTCTTCCAACTCCTCGAGCGCGTATGCCAGCTTCGCGTGCAACGCCCGGCGCTTGCTCTTCAATAGGCTCCCATAGGCGGCGTCCTGGACCAGCGCATGCTTGAAGAGATAGCTGGTTCCTTCGGCCGTTCTCCGCCGGAACACAAGCTCGGCATTCACCAGTTGCTCCACCGCATCGTCGAGAGTGGCCCGATCCATCGACATCACCGCGGCCAGAAGGCCGGGCGAAAACTCCCTGCCGATACAGGCCGCCGCCTGGACAACCTCCTTCACCGGGGCGAGCCGGTCCAAGCGCGCCATCAGCGAGTCGTGCAGCGTCGCGGGAATCGCGACCGTCGGCAGCGGCCCCGCGAGAACGTAGCGGTCTTCCTTCTCTTCGAGAAAACCTGCCTCCAGGATCGTCTTGGTCAACTCCTCGACAAATAGCGGCACCCCATCGGTCTGCTCCAAGATTCGATTGAGCACCTCTTCGGGCAAAGCCTTGCCGCCCGAGACCCGTTCGGCCAGCGCCCTGCCATCGCCGCGGCTCAGCCTATTGAGGGAGTAATTCGTCACGTGACCGTAGCCCATCCATGGGGACTCGAACTCCGGACGATGGGTCATGACGACCAGGGCTGCCAGCTCCTGTGACCGGTCCACCACGGCGCCGAAGGTTTCCAGGCTCGAAGGATCGATCCAATGAACGTCCTCGACCAGAAGCAAGACCGGCTGCCGCCTGGCGAGTTCCTCGATCTGCGCCACCAGGACCGCGATGGTTTGCAGCTTCTGTCGTTGCGGGGTCATGTCGAGCGGCGGATACCGCTCGGTCGGCAAAGATAGCAACGCGGCCAGCAGGGGCCGGGCGTCCGATCCATCTTCGCCCGTATCCCCAAGAAGCCGCTCCAGCTTGTCGAGCTTCTCGTCGCTCGTGTCTTCCTGCCTGAAATCGGCCGCATCCTGCAGTTGCTCGACAATCGGATGAAAGGCGGCGTTCACCTGATGGGGAGAGCATTGATAGCGGAGGGCGAGGTGCGGCTCCTCACGCAACTGCTCCCTGAACTCCCTTAGGATCCGGCTCTTGCCTATCCCGGCCTCGCCTGAAAGCAGGACCACCTGTCCCTCGCCGGTCTTGGCGTGCTTCCAGCGATCCAGCAACAGCCCGATCTCCTGCGTGCGGCCAACGAAGTCTGTGAGCGCGGCGCCATGGGCCGCCTCGAAGCGGCTCTCGACCCGCCGCTCTCCGAGCACGCGCCAGGCGCTGACCGGGTCGGCGAATCCCTTGAGATCGTGCTCGCCCTGATCTCCCAACTCGAAGACGTCGCCAATGAGGCGGCGCGTGTTGGCCCCGATAATCACGCTGCCGGGGTCCGCCAGGGTCTGCAGCCGGGCGGCCAGGTTCGGCGTCTCGCCCACCACGGCGTCGCGTTCCTCGGCCGAGTCTCCCACGATATCCCCGATCACCACTTGACCGGTGGCAATGCCGGCGCGGGACTGCAAGGGATGATCGCCCTCCGCCTTGACGAGTTGCACCGCACTCACGGCCGCAAGCGCCGCGCGGACGGCCTGTTCGGCCTGGTCCTCGTGCGCCTTGGGCCAGCCGAAATAGGCCAGGACGCCGTCGCCGAGGAACTTCGCGACATGGCCCTCGTAACGAGTCACCGCGCCGGCGACCGCGTCCTGGTAGCCTCGCATCACCTCGCGCAGGTCTTCCGGGTCCAGACGCTGGGAAAGCTCGGTGGAACCCACCAGATCACAGAACAGGATCGTGATCTGGCGGCGCTCGGCCTCTGTCCGCGCGCCCTCCAGGCGTTCGCCTTCGGGGTGGGATTTGTCCGGTTCCGCGGGTTTGGATTGAAGTCCGGCGCCGCAGCCGCCGCAGAATTTTCCGCCCGGGGGGTTGGAGAATGCGCACTCGGGACAAACGATGGCCAAAGGAACACCGCATTCCGCACAGAAGCGATGCTCCGTGGGATTCTCAGCCCGGCAGTCGGGACACTCCATACCCGGCCCTCCCTTTTCCGGGTGTCCCCGGCACTTAATCCTAGGTGACTGGGCCTATTATCTCAAGCAGCCGCGCCCCGCTCACGGCCGTCGCGCGATCATGTCGATCTCCACCAGCGCGTCGCGGGCCAGCGCGGTGACCCCGATACAGGTCCGCGCCGGCAGGCGGTCCTCCGCGAAATAGGAGCGGTAGACCGCGTTCATGGCCGCGTAGTCCTCCTTGAAGCGGGTCAGGAAAACGCGCGCCGCCACCACCTGCTCCAGCCCCAGGCCCAGGCCCTGCAAGACCAGGATCAGGTTGTCCATGACCCGGCGCGTCTGGCCGGCGATGCCCTCGGGCAGCGGCGCCTCGTCGTCCGCCGGATCGTTGGGAATCTGGCCCGTGAGGAAGACCCAGCCGTCCTCCTCGACCGCGTGGCTGTAGGGGGCGACCGGCGCGGCGGCCTCCGCGAAGCTATGGAAGCGGGGCGTGCCCATGGTCTGCCTGCCTGTTTCCCTGTTGTGTTCCTGCCCACCCCCGGCCCGCGGGCCGGGGTGGGACGCTTCCGGAAGCGGTCTAAGCCCTTGGTTCAGCGGGGTTCGTCCAGATCCGGCCGAGCCGAGGCAGAATAGCCCCTTTTGCTGTGGAAAACCCGCATAAAGCTGCTAAAACGCTACCTGACTGGCGGTTGGACCAGGTAGGAAACCGGCGCGAGGAGGCAATCGACATGGCGGCCAAGTGGGCGCCCGATACGTGGCGGAATAGAGAGATTCGCCAGGTCCCGGACTATCCGGACCCGGTGGCGGTGACGCGCGTCGAGGAGACGCTGGCCGAGTACCCGCCGCTGGTCTTTGCCGGGGAGGCCCGGAACCTGAGGGAGCAGCTCGGCCGGATCGCCGAGGGCAAGGCTTTTCTGCTCCAGGGCGGCGATTGCGCGGAAAGCTTCGCCGAGTTCCACGCCAACAACATCCGCGACACTTTCCGCGTGCTCCTGCAGATGGCGGTGGTGCTGACCTTCGGCGCGGCCTGCCCGGTGGTCAAGCTGGGGCGCATGGCCGGGCAGTTCGCCAAGCCGCGCTCGGCCCCGACCGAGACGCAGGACGGCGTCGAACTGCCGAGCTACCGGGGCGACATCGTCAACGCCATCGAGTTCGACGAGGCCGCGCGCAAGCCCGACCCGGAGCGCCTGCTGCGCGCCTACAACCAGTCGGCGGCCACGCTCAACCTGCTGCGCGCCTTCGCCCAAGGCGGCTTCGCCGACCTGCACAAGGTGCACCAGTGGAACCTCCAGTTCCTGGCCGACAGCCCGCAAGGCCAGCGCTACGAGGAGCTGGCCGCGCGCATCGACGAGGCGCTCGGTTTCATGGAGGCCTGCGGCATCACGCCCGACGAGGTGCCGCAATTGCGCGAGACCGACTTCTATACCAGCCACGAGGCGCTGCTGCTCAACTACGAACAGGCGCTCACGCGTGTCGATAGCCTGACCGGCAAGTGGTACGACTGCTCGGCGCACCTGCTCTGGCTCGGCGAGCGCACGCGCCAGCTCGACGGTGCGCATGTGGAGTTCCTGCGCGGCGTGGGCAACCCCATCGGCATGAAGTGCGGGCCGGCCATGGAGCCCGACGAGCTGCTGCGCCTCATCGAGGTGCTCAACCCGGACAACGAGCCCGGACGCCTCACGCTGATTTCGCGCATGGGCGCGGACAAGGTGGAGGCCAAGCTGCCGGCGCTGGTGCGCGCGGTGCAGCGCGCCGGCCTGAAGGTGGTCTGGGCCTGCGATCCCATGCACGGCAATACGGTGAAATCCTCGACCGGCTACAAGACCCGCGCATTCGACCGCATCCTCAAGGAAGTCGAGGGCTTCTTTGCCGTGCACCGGGCCGAAGGCAGCTATGCCGGCGGCGTGCACGTCGAGATGACCGGCCAGGACGTCACCGAGTGCATCGGCGGCGCTCAGGCGATCAGCGAGGCCTCCTTGGGCGACCGCTATCACACCTACTGCGACCCGCGGCTGAACGCCAGCCAGGCGCTCGAGCTAGCCTTCCTGATCGCCGAGCGGCTCAAGGATGAGCGCATCGCGCGCAACGGCGGCAACCGCATCGCCGCGGTGTCGTGACAGTAAGGACCACAGCGGGGGGCTGACATGTCCGCTGACGGGACCAAGCCGAAGGCCATGAGCATCGAGGCCTGGCCGGCCGAGGAGCCGGACATCGCGCGCTGGACCGACCACTACTTCAACCGCACGAAACAGATCGTCGGGCGCTTCGGCGACGCCACGGTAACCTACGCGCTGTTCCTGCGCCGGCCCGTGGTCTCGGCCCCGCGTCTGGCCATGGACTGGCTCGAGGTCATGGCCGGGCGGCGCGGGGCTCGCTTCGATGTGGAGCTCTGCTACGAGGAGGGCAGGTGGGTCGGGGCCGGCGAGCCGGTCATGTACGTGACCGGGCGGCTCAGCCAGCTCGTGGATCTGGAAACCCTGCTGTTGCAAAAGCTGGGGCCGCCCTGCGTCGCGGCCTACAACGCCTATTCTATGTGCGCCGACCTGCCGCAGGTCGCCTTCCTGGCCATGGACGCGCGCCACTGCGCCGGCACCGAGATGGCCGAGGCCATGGCCTATGCCGCCGCGGTGGGCTCGGCCCGGGCCAAGCGCAAGGTGGGGGCGGTCGGCTTCATCGGCAACGCGACCGACGCCACGGCCCACTATTTCGGCGCCGAGAGCGGCCTGGGCACCATGCCCCACGCCCTGATCGGCTACGCCAAGTCCACCCTGCGCGCGGCCGAGATGTTCGACGAGTGCTATCCGGACGATCCCATGACCGTGCTGGTCGACTATTTCGCCCGCGAGATCACGGACACGCTCACGGTCTGCCGGCGCTTCCCCGGGCGCGCCGCCGAGGGCAAGCTGTCGATCCGCCTGGACACGCCGGGCGGGCGCTTCATCGAGGGACTGGACCCGCCGGCCTCCTACGCCGTGCTGGAACGCAACGCGCACGATGCCGTGCGCGGCTACCGCACCGAGCCGGAACTGCGCTATCTCGTGGGTCCCGGGGTCTCGGCCGCCGCTATCTGGGCGCTGCGCGAGGCGCTGAATGCCGAGGGCTTCGACAAGGTCAAGATCGTGGCCTCCTCCGGCTTCGGCCCGGCGAAATGCAAGGTCATGGCCGAGGCCCACGCGCCCATCGATGTTATCGGCACCGGCAGCTACCTGCCCGAGGAGTGGTCCGAGACCTACGCCACCGCCGATATCGTGGAGTACGACGGCGAGATCCGGGTCAAGGTCGGCCGCGAGTTCCTGCTGAAGAAGAAAGATTGAAGCGGCGCGCTTTAGCCATCTTGCCGGCCCCGGCCTTCAAGAGTAAGTAACCGGTCATGACCGACCGGCTTTCCATAGCCCTCGCGCAGATCAATCCCACGGTGGGCGACATTCCGGGCAACCTGGCGCTGATCCGCCAGCGCCGGGCCGAGGCCGCCGCCCTTGGCGCGGAACTGCTGGTTACGACCGAGTTGAGCATCACCGGTTATCCGCCCGAGGACCTGGTGCTCAAGCCCGCCTTCCTGAGCGCGGTGCGCGAGGCGGTAGAAGATCTGGCGAAGGACACCGCCGACGATGGGCCAGGTCTTTTGGTTGGTGCGCCCTGGTTGGAAGAGGGCGAGATCACGGAGTCCCTGCGCCATCACGTGACCAACTCGGTCCTGCTGCTCGATGGCGGCAAGATTCAGGCGATCCGGCACAAATACGATCTGCCTAATTACGACGTCTTCGACGAGGTGCGCGTGTTCAAGGCCGGGCCCCTGCCGGGCCCCATGAATTTTCGCGACGTTCGCCTGGGTGTGCTGGTTTGCGAGGACATGTGGGTGCCCGATGTCTGCGAGTGCCTGGAGGAATCCGGCGCCGAGATCCTGGTCGTCATCAACGGCAGTCCCTACGAGATCGACAAGGCCGATATGCGTATCCAGACGAGCGTGGCGCGCGTGACCGAGACCGGCCTGCCGATCATCTATGTCAACCAGGTGGGCGGGCAGGACGAGCTGGTCTTCGACGGCGGCTCCTTCGTGCTCGACGCCCGGTGCAATCTGCTGGCCCAGCTACCCCTGTTCCGCGAGGCGCTCAGCCTGACCGAGTGGGCGCGCGGGGCGGAGGGCCGTTGGACCTGCGCCGAGGGCCCGCGCGAGGCGCCGGAGAACGGCATGGAGCCCATCTATCAGGCGCTCACCCTGGGCCTGCGCGACTACGTGAACAAGAACGGTTTCCCCGGCGTCATCCTCGGGCTGTCGGGCGGCATCGATTCGGCGCTCTCGGCCGCGGTCGCCACCGACGCCTTGGGACCGGAGCGCGTGCACTGCGTCATGATGCCCTCGCCCTACACCTCGCCCGAGAGCCTGGAGGACGCGGCCGAGACCGCGCGCCTGCTCGGCGTGAAATTGGACCAGGTGGGTATCGAGCCGGCCATGGACGCCTTCGAGGCCATGCTCGAGCCGCTGTTCGACGCCCTGCCGGCGGATACGACGGAGGAGAACGTCCAGGCCCGCTCGCGCATGATCACGCTCATGGCGATCAGCAACAAGCTGGGCCATATGCTGCTCTCCACCGGCAATAAGTCGGAGGTTTCGGTCGGCTACGCCACGCTCTACGGCGACATGGCGGGCGGCTTCAACGTGCTCAAGGACGTCTACAAGACCACGGCCTACAAGCTGGCCCAATGGCGCAACCAGGCGATCTCCAAGGGCGCGCTGGGCCCGGCCGGCCGGGTCATCCCCGAGCGGGTGCTGAGCAAAGCGCCCTCGGCCGAGCTCCGGCCCGGTCAGACCGACCAGGACAGCCTGCCGCCCTACGAGGAGCTGGACGACATCCTGGAATGCCTGATCGAGCAGGACATGGGCGTGGAGGAGATCGCCATGCGCGGCCACACGCTGGCCACGGTCAACCGCGTCTGGCACATGCTCGAGACCGCCGAGTACAAGCGCCGCCAGGCCGCGCCGGGCGTGAAGATCACGCGCCGCGCCTTCGGCAAGGACCGCCGCTATCCCATCACCAACGCCTTCAAGGGCCCGGTGTAGAGCTTGAGCGAAAGCACCCCCTCACCCTCGGTCGCTCCGTTCCCATCAAACCCTCCACTGGAGGGTTTGATCCCTCTCCCGGGGGGAGAGGGTTGTGGAGGCTTGGCGAGGCCCAAGGCCGAGCCTTAGCCGGAGCTGGGTGAGGGGGGCTCATCCTGCTTTGTTTAGGCCGCAAAATCGCATGATGGGGCTGACGAGATTCTACCGGCGGCGCTGGATGCCCTTCGGGATCATCCTGACGGCGATCTATCTGCTCCTGTACTTCCCTGTCTGGGGCATCGTGGTCCCGTTTCTGGGAGCGCCTATGTTCATGGCCGCTCTGATGCTCTTACTCGTCCCCAGCGTTCTTTTCTCCTGGACCGGGTTCTTCGAGTTTGCGGAATTCGGCGTCTCGTTCGTCTACTGGGAGGGCCACGCCGTTATCGTCGTCTTCTATGCCTGCGTCGCGCTGCTCTTGAGCTGGCCCTTCGGCCGGGGCAAGCCGGTGCACCCCGAATAACCGCCGCGGGACGTACCTCCGATCCCTTTGGACCCTCCGCTACTCGGCGGCGACGTGCTCTTTGGGTTTTTCGGTCCTGGGCTTGCCGGTCTCCGGCTTGCCGTAGGTGTCGGGAATGGCGGCCTGGTGGACCTTCATCAGCTCGAGCTCGTCTTCCGCGGTCTCGGTGACCGGGCTGAGGGCCGTATCCATGTAGTCGCGCTTCGTCGGGTCCGCATCGATACGCTTGGCGAGTCCACTGTATTGCAGATAGAGCAGCCCCCAGCGGGCGTGGGTGAATAGCGTTTCCCAGATCCGGCGCGGGAAGAAGGTTAGCGGGTTCTCCCGCGGCAGGCTGCTGCGCCGCTGGCTCCACACCTTGCGGCGGAAAATGCCCGCCTCGAGCGGGTGGACCTTCTCGAAGGTGACGGCGCCACAGAAACCGCCGAGCGGCAGGAACAGCTTCTTGAGCTTGATGCCTTTCGCCGCCCCGCGCCGCAGGATCGTTTCGATGTGTTCCGGCGTGTAGTACTGCTTCCACGCGCGCCGGGAGACTTCCTGCCATTGCTCCTTGGACATGTTGGCATGGCCGGTCGTGACATGATTCAAGTCGTATTTGTTCATGTCCGGGTCCATCCACACGCCCTTCATATGCAGATTCCGGTGGTCTTCGGAACCCGGCAGCGGCGTCAGGAAAAAGAACTCCACCATGTCGAGCGGAAGCTCGCGCTTGATGATCTCGATGTCGCGCTCGATCGATTCCGGCGTGTCCGGCGGAAAGCCCAGGATGTAGCCGACATAGGTAATGATGCCCGCGTCCTTCCAGGCCTGGAGCATCTTGCGGTATTCCCAGATCTTGTTCTGACGCTTCTTGGCGCCCATCAGGGCGTCGGGATTGATGCTCTCCAGCCCGATGAAGGCGCGGTTACAGCCGGCCCGCGCGGCTTTCTCGATGAACCCGGGAGTCCGGTGGCACAAGGTGTCGACCTGGATGATGAACCTGAACCTGAAACCCTCGCGTTCGCGCAGTTCGATCATGCGGTCGAGAATGGCCTCCCAGTTCTTGTTGCGGGCGAAGTTGTCGTCGGTAATGAAGAAGCGGTTGATCCCCTGGGCCGCGTTGCTGCGGATGATGGCCTCGATATCATCGGGCGTGCGATAGCGCGACTTGCGGCCCTGTACGTTGATGATGGTGCAGAAACTGCACTGGAAGGGACAGCCGCGCCCGGAATCGAAGCTGGTGTAATGGCCGGCGGCGCGGGCGACCACCTTCTCGGGGAGAAAGGGGACCGCCGCATCGGCCATGTCCGGCAGGTCGCTCAGGTAGTTGTAGAGCGGCTTCAGGTTGCCCTCGTAGACGTCGCGCAGAAGCACGTCCAGGCGCCCCTCGGCCTCGCCGGCGTAGAGGGAAATACCCATCTCCTGCGCGGCCCTGATGTCGGGCGGCAATTCGGGCAGCATGGAAAGACAGCCGCCGACGTGAAATCCGCCGATGACCACGGGTAGATCGGCGGCGCGGAACTGCCGGGCGATATCCAGCGCGCGGGGGAACTGGTTCGATTGCACGCCGACCAGCCCGACGAAACCGCTATGGGCGCGCTTCAGGTCCCGGATGATCCTCTTGATGGGCAGGACCGTGTTGGTCTCGTCATAGGCCGTGATCTCGAAATCCACCTCGTCGCCCAGCACCCGGCGCTCGGCGCACTGCCTGGTCAGGCCGTAGACCGAGGCCATGGAGTTCGAGGGGATGGTCGAACGAAGCCACTGGATGACATAGCCGTCGTCGTCGTAGTGCGACGGCTTGATCAGAACCACGCGAAAGGTCTTGCGCCCGGTCATTCCTGCACCCTCTTCCCAGACTCGAGGGGCCGGTTTCCGCCTTTTGCTCCGGGGATTCTCCATGCCCTGAGGGGATCATTTCATAAATTCGGGCCGCGCGCCCGCATATTTCCGCCGGCCTCGGCCATGGACCGGCGCCCTGGAATTTGCTACCGCTATGCCGCCCCGCCCGGCCCGGCCCGGCCCGGGCTCGGCCGGAGCCGAAAAAGCTAGAGATTCAGAGAGTTGTGAGACCTTGACGATCCAGCTCTATAACACGCTCGCGCGCCAGAAGGCGCCCTTCGAGCCGCTCGATCCGGGCAACGTCCGGGTCTATGTCTGCGGGCCGACGGTCTACGACCTGGCCCACATCGGCAATGCGCGGCCCGTGGTGGTCTTCGACGTGCTCTACCGCCTGCTGCGCCAGGTCTATGGGCCGGATCACGTGACCTACGCGCGCAACATCACCGACGTGGACGACAAGATCATCAAGGCGGCCAAGGAGACCGGCGAGCCCATCGAGTCGGTGACGGAGCGCACCACCAAGGCGTTCCACGAGGACATGGCGGCCCTGGGCGCGCTCGATCCCACCATCGAGCCGCGCGCGACCCAGCACATCCCGCAGATGATCGCCATGATCGAGGCGCTGATCGAAAAGGGCCACGCCTACGCCGCCGAGGGGCACGTGCTCTTCTCCGTGCCCTCCATGCCCGACTACGGCAAGCTGTCGCGCCACAGCCAGGAGGAACTGATCGAGGGCGCCCGGGTCGAGGTGGCGCCCTACAAGCGGAATCCGGCCGATTTCGTGCTCTGGAAGCCGAGCACCGAAGAGCAGCCCGGCTGGGACAGCCCCTGGGGCCGGGGCCGGCCCGGCTGGCACATCGAATGCTCGGCCATGAGCGCCGAGCACCTGGGCCAGCCCTTCGACATCCACGGCGGCGGGCAGGACCTGATCTTCCCGCACCACGAAAACGAGATCGCCCAATCCACCTGCGCGAAGGGTGTCGAGTTCGCGCGCGTCTGGATGCACAACGGCTACGTCATCTCCGACGGCGAGAAGATGTCCAAGTCGCTCGGCAACTTCTTCACCGTGCGCCAATTGCTGGAGGAGGGCTGGCCCGGCGAGGCGATCCGCCTGGGCCTGCTCACCGCGCACTACCGCCAGCCGCTCGACTTCACGCGCGACAAGCTGAAGGAGGCCAAGGCGCAGTTGGATCGTCTCTATGGGGCGTTGCGCCACGCGGCGGATGCGGACGCCGAGATCGCCGCGCCGCCCACGGGCGTCATGGCCGCGCTGAGCGACGACCTGAACACGCCGGAAGCCCTGGCCGAGATCCACGAGATCGGCACTGCGCTCAACAAGGCGGGCGGTGCGGGCGAACGGGCGCGGCTCAAGGGCGCGCTGCTATCCGCCGGTAGCCTGCTCGGCTTGCTGGATAAGGACCCGGAGGCCTGGTTCAAGGGCGCGGCGGCAGACAGCGGGGAGGCAGCCGAGATCGACGAACTGATCGCCGCGCGGGCGGCGGCGCGCCAAGCCAGGGATTTCGCCGAGGCGGACCGCATCCGCGACGAGCTGGCGGCCAAGGGCGTTGTGCTGGAAGACGGCGCCGAGGGCACCACCTGGAAGCGCGCGGGGTAGGGACGGCTATCGGCTGCTTTGTCAGAAGCGGCTTCCCTGCCGAGTCGGTCCTCTATACCTTAGCCCAAGGCCAGGATCGTAAACCAAACTTCCCACTCGAAGTCGTCGTCGCCGTTCTTGTCGCGGTAATGACCGCTCACAGTGAACGACACTTCACCCGTGCCTGGGTCGTAGTTTACATTGC
>JAZGBC010000043.1:0-2041 GCA_036444495.1 Kiloniellales bacterium | reverse complement strand
TAGTGCCGTCCACTTCAAGCAGCGAGCGACGCATCTGGCGGGAAAAAGCGCCCGGCCCGGAGGGTGGGGCAAATCGGTCCGCCGGGTTCGTTGCGGCGCTCGCCCGATGTCCCGCATCGCGCTTCGCACCGCGCCTGCCCGGGTGAGCCGATTTGCACCCATGAAATAGGCCGATATTAAGGACCGTTGGTATGAGGAGGACAAACCTACTGACGGGTGATAAGAAGGCCGGAAGGACAATCAATAGGAATTCAGCACCGGGAGATACCGCATTCCCGTGCTCTCAAGGGATCGAGGGGCTTCGATGACGACAGATCTCCAGATGCTCACCTGGACCGCCGCGCTGACGGCCGTCCTCTGGCTTCCCTATATCGGCACGCGGTTGGCCGTTTCCGGCATTATCCCCTCCCTCACCTACCGTGACGGCCTCGCTCCCCTGCCGGCCTGGGCGCAGCGCGCCAAAGGCGCCCATGGAAACGCGGTGGAAAACCTGGTTCCCTTCGCCGCCCTGGTCATTGTGGCGCACCTCACCGGGACGGCCAGCGAGGCGACGGCGGCCGAGGCGACGGCCTTCTTCTGGGCGCGCGCCGCGCACGCCGTCCTTTACGTCGCGAACGTCCCCTTCGGGCGCACGAT
Source organism: Kiloniellales bacterium (assembly GCA_036444495.1). GTDB lineage: Bacteria > Pseudomonadota > Alphaproteobacteria > Kiloniellales > J153 > JAZGBC01. The sequence continues at coordinate 1,405 of JAZGBC010000043.1, read as the reverse complement.
CGCCTTCGCCATCGGCTGGGTCGCGATGGCGGGCATTTTCTTCCAAATCGTCGCCGGCGCGGCGGCTTCCTGATCCGGCGGTAACGGGATAACAAAGGTGCTCATCATCACCCGGGCGGTCCTTGGCCAAACGGGACCGGGTTGAGGCCGCGGATGGCCCTGCAGCCCCGGGATATCCTCATGGGAATCGCCGTGCCCCTTATCTGGGGCCTGGGCGTGGTTTTCGCCAAGGCGGCGATCGAGCATTTCCCGCCGGTCCTGCTCATGGCCTTCAGGTTCACACTGACGGCCCTGGTGCTGGTCTGGTTCGTGAAGCCGCCCTGGCATCTCATGCGCCGGATTTTCTGGATCGCGCTGGTCTCCGCCGCGATCCAGTACAGCCTCACCTTCAACGGGCTGCGTGGCGTGGACGCCTCCACGGCGGTGCTGGTGATCCAACTCGAAGTGCCGTTCATCGTGCTTCTTGGCGCCCTTTTTCTGAAGGAAAAGCCGGGATGGCGCAGGTGGATCGGAATCGCGATAGCCTTTACCGGGGTCGCCTTCATCGCCGGCGAGCCGCGCCTGGGCGGCGCTTGGGGCTCGCTCGTGCTGCTGGCCGGCGGCGCTTTTTCCTGGGCCGTGGGACAGATCATGGTGCGGAGCCTGGGGGAAGTCGGCGGCATGACCTTGATCGCCTGGGTGGCGGTCTTCGCGGCGCCGCAGCTTTTCGCCTTCTCCCTGGCGCTGGAAGACAACCACCTCGCCTACATTCGCTCGGCGAACTGGGTCGTCTGGGGCACGGTCCTCTACCTGGGGCTGATCATGACCGCGCTGGGATACAGTTTCTGGTACTCCCTGGTGGGCCGCCACCCCGTGAGCCGGGTCGGGCCCTTCCTGCTGCTCTTGCCGGTCTTCACCGTGCTCGGGGGCGTTACCCTTCTGGGCGAGCGCTTGACGCTGCAGGCCGCCCTTGGCGGCATCGTCGTAATCGCGGGAGTGGCCTTTATCTTTTTCAGCCGGACCCCGGCGCCCGTCCCGCAGGCGGCGGGAGCAGACCCAAACCGGAGGGGTCCGCCGGCCGCGGCGGCGGGAGCGAATCCAAACCGGAGGGATCCGCCGGCGGCGGCGGATGAGACACCTAGGGATGAAGATTGACCGGCAGGCCGGCCTGCTCAAGCCTTGCCCTGATAGATCTTGATGATGGTGTCCAGCATCTTCAGCGCCTCATCGCGCGGGCGTTGGAAGGTGTTGCGGCCGATGATCGAGCCGCTGCCCCCGCCGTCGCGGACGGCGCGGATCTCGGCGAAGACGGAATCCAGGTCCTTGGCCGCGCCGCCGGAGAAGACCACGATGCGCCGGCCGTTAAAGGCGCACTGCATGACGTGGGCGATGCGCTTGGGCAGGGTCGAGATATCGATCTTCTGTT
>JAZGBC010000042.1:0-11118 GCA_036444495.1 Kiloniellales bacterium | reverse complement strand
CCGGCCAAGCGCGCGGCCTCGTCCACCACCTCGTCCAGCGGCCGGTCCACCATGAGCGTCGAGCGCTGATAGGCCTCGAAGGTCTGCCCTTCGGTCCGCTCGCGGACAAAGCCCACGTCATACCAGCGCTTGTCCAGCACGATGCGCGCGATGGCGTTGAGCAGCGGAATATCGCTGCCCGGTTCGATCTGCAGGTGCAGGACCCGGTCCTTGCCGCCGGCCGCCTCGGCGGTCGCGACCGTCATGGTGCGCCGCGGGTCGACGATGATCATGCGCCCGGCTTCCACCGGCTCGGCGCCGAAGGTGGCCCGCTTGCGCGGCAGGCTTTCGCCGCTCAGGTTGGGCACCATGTGGGCGAGGAAATAGTTGGTCTGGGTCTCGTAGGGGTTGGCGCCGACGATCAGGATGGTATCGGCCAGTTGCGCGTCCACGTAGGCGTTGGTCAGCGCCGCCACTCCGGCATCGCCAGCGGCGTGGACCTCGCTGTTGTAGGCGGGCCGGTTGTGGATCGAGGCGGCGCGCGTGCCGACGCCGGAGAAGAAGAAGCGCCCGACCGCCCAGTTGTTCTCGAATCCGCCGCCGCCGCCGCCGTGATCGAAGAACTTCATGCCGACGGCGTCCGCGCCCCAGCGGTCGATCACCGCCTTGATCACGCGCGCGCCGAGATCGGCCGCCGCCTCCCAGGAGATCGCCTTGTGGCCATCGCCCTCGTCGAGCAGCGGCTTGGAGAGGCGCGCCTTGGTCGGCCGGTCCGGGGCATAGAGCGTCTGCGCCAGGCCCGCGCCGCGCACCGAGGCCATGCCCTCGTTCACCCGGCAGTCCTTGTCGGGCAGGATCACCACGTTGTGGCGGCTGCCGTCCCGGTCCGTCACCAGCGAATGCATGGCCGGCGCGATCCAATCGTCCATGGCCGGGAGCTGCCGGCGAAAGTCGGTCTTGAGTGCGTTCCTATCCGGCGCGGGACCGCCGTCGCGGCCCTCGGGCCACTTGAAGACGCGGTAGCCGCAGCCGACGATGCAGAACTGGCAGACGGTGGTGAACTGCCGCGCGCCCGGTGGCGGGAGCGGAACCTTGGCCATACCCTGTCCCACTGAAGAATCCGCTCAGATGATGTTGGTGTGCCGGCCGTAGATCAGCCCGGTTACGCCGGCCGCCTGCACCATGCCGCCGGCGATTTGCAGCTTGATCTGCGGCAGCGCCTGACTGGCCTGGCCGATCACCAGGTTTCCCGCCTTGGCCGGATCGAAGGTGCTCCAGTGGCAGGGGCAGATGAGCATCTTGCGCTCCGCCCTGTAGCCCACGGGACAGCCCTTGTGGGTGCAGAGGATGGAAAAGGCGACGATTTCGTTGTTGGGCCCGATGCCGCTCTCTCCCGGCTCCGGCAGGCGCAGGAGCACGGCCGGTGAATCCTCGTCGGGATAGGAAAAGTCGAGGACCGCGCCGGGTTCGATCGAGGAGAGCGGCGCCACATCGGCCACCGGATAGCCCGGCTCCGTGCCGCTATCGGTAGCGGCCTGGGCGCGCGGCACCGCCTGCACCGCGACCAGCCCGGCCACGCCGGAGCCACTCACCTTCATGAAATCGCGGCGCGTTAGCTTGCGCAAATCGATCATCCCCCCTCCCCCTCACTCATGACATTCGTTCGTTATCCGCCAAGCCGGCGGCGCGCCGCACAGGGCATGCCTAATACACCCAGCGGCATTTCTCGTGTCAAGGACCGGCGCCCAACACAGCACGGTCTGAACCCGCTCCTGCCCGATCTCCGCCCTTATACCAAGTCTCGCCGATAATGACTCATAGAGACGGTTTTCCAAGGTTTTCGGCTAGGAGCGCGTGGCGCAGCGATGCGGGGTATCGGAAGCCATGCGCGACGCCGTCCGAAAGCCTTGGGAAGCCGCCGTTCCGGTCGCACGGGCGAACCGCCGGAGGGCGTCGGAAAGCCTTGCCGATGCCCCACATCGCCTGCGGCTCCCCTCCTACCCGGCGGATCGCCCGCGCGATCTCTATGGGTCATTATCGGCGAGATTTGGTATTAGCCCTGAACCCGGCATTCGCTGAGCGAATACCCATACGGCGATCCTGGACCTAGACACCTGATCCAACATCCTTCACGCTCAACAGCGTCCCGACAACCACCGCCCAGTCGCGAAGGAACGGCGATGGACTAAAAAAGGCGGTGACAATCAATATATCCACAGTATATTTGCGGATAAAGGGATGCAGGGAGGAACAGGGGGCACTAGCGATGACGGTTGAGAGCGGCAACCTGAGCGCGGAGCTGGCGCGCATCAAGGGCGCGGAGGTCATCCGCAGCTTCTGTTACACCTGTCCGTGGAACTGCCCGACGGAGATCTACGTCCGGGACGGGCGGATCGTCTATCACAAGGGCAATTCGGAGTCGCCGAACGACATCGGCTCGCGCTGCGCCAAGGGCATGGCGAGTTCGTACATCGTACAGGACCCGGACCGCCTGAAATTCCCCATGAAGCGCACGAACCCCAAGAGTGAGCCGGGCCAATTCGCGCGCATCTCGTGGGACGAGGCCTTTACGATCATCGCGGACAAGCTGACCGAGATTAAGCAGCAGCACGGCCCCGAGGCGGTGGTCTGGACCTGCCACCACGATCCCAACACGGCCTTTGCGCGTCATCTGCTGGGCGAGCTCTACGGCACGCCGAACCTCTACACGCACACCTCGGGCTGCGAGCAGGACCGGCGCTTCGCCTGTCTCACGCTTTTCGGCCACGTCTTCCCGATGCACGACTTCGCGCACTCGCGCTATGTGATGCTCTGGGGCATGAACATGCTGGGCGCCAACCAGGGCCTGTTCGAGAGCCGCGCCCTGCTGCAGGCCAAGAAGAAGGGCTGCAAGCTGGTCGTGGTCGATCCGCTGTTCACGGAGACCGCGCAAAAGGCGGACGAGTGGATCCCGATCAAGCCGGGCACCGACAGCGCCATGGCGCTCGCGATGTGCCGGGTGATCATCGACGAGAACCTATACGACAAGGATTTCGTCGGGAAATATTGTGCGGGCTTCGACGGCTTCCGCGACCATCTGCGCGAGAAGGGCTACACGCCGGAATGGGCGGCGTCCATCTGCGGCGTCAAGGCCGAGACCATAGCGCGCCTGGCGCGCGAGTTCGCCACCAGCAAGCCGGCGCTCTCGGCCTGCTTCAAGGGCCCCGGCTATTACACCAACGGGGCGGACGCGAGCCGGGCGATCTACCTGCTCGACGCCATCACCGGCCAGGTGGACAACCCGGGTAATCTGTACCTCAAGGACTGGGCGCCGCTGGGCCCGCCCGTGATCATTCCGGACGAGGCCAAGGCAACGCCGGAGAAGCCGCCGCTGCACGTGGCCATGGGCTATCCGCTCGCCCCGGACCTGCCGAATTCGCGCCTGCCGGAGGCGGTGCTCGAGGGCAATCCCTATCCGGTCAAGGCGATCTTCGTGCAGTCGACCAACCCGGTGATGAGCGACCCGGACAAGAACAAGATGATCGAGATGTTCCGGGCGCTCGAGTTCGGCGTGGCGATCGAAGTGTTCATGAGCGAGACGGCACTGGAGTGCGACCTGGTACTACCCGAGACCTCGTTCTACGAGCAGGCGGAGCTGCGCCAGGGCCTCTGGCTGGGCCCCGAGATCATCATCTGCCAGCCGGCGGTCGCACCCGTGGGCGAGTCCAAGCCGCTCTACGATATCGTCAAGGGCATCGCCGGGAAGATGGGCTGGGGCGAGCACTTCGCCTACGAGAAGTGGGAGGATTGGGGCGAGGTGGCCATGAAGGACGCGCCCATCTCGCTCGACGAATTGAAACAAAAGGGCTTCTGGGCGGGGGAGATGCGCTACGGCCGCGTGGCGGACGGCCTGCCCACGCCGTCGGGCAAGATCGAGATTTCCTCGCAGGCCTATGTGGACGCGGGACACAACGCCTATCCGGAGTACAGCGAGCGCAGCGTCATACCCGACGATGACTATCCGCTGCAGCTGATCCACTCCAAGTTCTCCATGCACTGCAACATCGTGACCCAGAACAATCCCTACCTCATGGAGATCTGTCCGGAGAACTGGGCGGAGATCAATACGCAAGACGCGGCGCGCCACGGCATCGAGGATGGCGGTCGGGTGGTAATCGAATCGCCCAAGGACAGCATCACGATTCTGGCCAAGGTCGTGGAGGGGATCGTGCCCGGTGTGATCTGCGTGCGTCACGGCCACGGTTTCGGGCACTGGGCCATGGGCGAAGTGGCGAAGGGCAAGGGCGCCCATTCCAACGTGCTCATGGACCGCCACACCGGCCCGATCTCGGGCGCCAACTGCTACAACGAGTGCAAGGTGCGCATCCGCCGGGCCTGAGGGGGTCGGACCTGAGCGGAATTTGACCGCGCCTTGGAAAGAACGGGAGAACGTAGGGTGCAGCACGGATTTTATTTCGATCATACGCTCTGCGTGAAATGCCACGCCTGCGAGATCGCCTGCAAGACCTGGAACGAGGTCGAGGTCGGCCCGCGCTGGCGCGAGGTGGTCAAGGTGACCTCGGGCAGCTTCCCCGACGTCAGCGCGATCAACGTTTCCATGGCCTGCATGCACTGCGGCGACGCACCCTGCCAAACCGCCTGTCCGGTCGCAGCCATCACCAAACGCGCCGAGGACGGCATCGTGGTGGTGGACCAGAACAAGTGCATCGGCTGCGGCTTCTGCACCTGGGCCTGCCCGTTCAACGCGCCGCAGCTTTCGGCGGCGGCCGGCAAGATGGAGAAGTGCAACTTCTGCCAGACGCCGGGCAAGGAGCGGCCCTTGGGCCTGCCGCGGGCCTGCGAGGAAATCTGCCCGACCGGCGCCATCAAGTCCGGGGCCATGGCCGAGCTCGCCAGTCAGGGACGCGAGCGAGCCGCGAGCCGCCTGGCCGCCCAGGGCATGCCCGGTATCGTACTCGACGCCCACGCACGCTTCGGGCCGGGAGCGGCGGAATAAACCGTAGGGGCGCCCCGCAATGAAGGGCTAAGCCCCTAAAGTAAAACAATAACCGTGAGCCTGGATCGGGCACGCGGAAACAGGGAGGCGGGCACGTGCTTGGTCAGTTGATCATGAGCGGTGTGGCGGCGGGCAGCCTTTATGCCCTGACCGCCGTTGCCGTGGTCGTCGTGTTCCGCAATACGCGCACGATCAATCTCGCCCAGGGCGATTTCGCCATGATGGGCGCGTTTTTCGCGCTCATCTTTATCAAGTCCCTCGGGTTCAACTACCTCTTCGCCCTCGGGCTCAGCGTGGTCTGCGTCATGGCGCTCGGCGTGCTCACCGAGCGCCTGGTCATGCGGCCCATCGCCAACTCCGACTGGCTGACGCTCTTCACCGCGACGCTCGGGGTCTACTACATCCTGCATGGCGTTTCCGGTTGGCTCTGGGGCCGCGATACGAAAGCCTTTCCCGTCACCTTCGATCCCACCCCGATTGAAATCCTGGGCACCATCGTCAGCCAAGGCCATCTCATCAACATGGCCTGGGTCACGGCCATCGGCGTGCTGCTTTACATCTTTTTCAAGTACACCAAGCAGGGCATCGCCATGCGCGCCGTCACCGACGATCCCGAGACGGCGCAGCTCATGGGTATTCCGGTGCGCTTCATCGTCATGCTGACCTGGGCCATGGCCGGATTCCTCGCCGCCTTCGCCGGCATCCTGGCCGCGCCGATCATCTATGTCGCGCCGGAAATGATGGACGAGGTCCTGATCAAGGGTTACGTCGCCGCGGTCTTCGGCGGGCTCTTCTCGATCCCGGGCGCGATCCTGGGCGCGATCCTGATCGGGGTCGCCGAGAACCTGGCCGGCGGCTACCTCGGAGCTCATTTTAAGACGGCCACCGCCTTCGTCATGATCGTGGTCCTGCTCGCCTTCCGTCCGCAGGGATTGATCGGCATCCAGAAACGGCGCGAAGTGTAGATGGCGGAACTCATCACAACAACGGCCGCGCCGGCGCCGAGCGGGAACAGAGCGGCGGTCGCCACGCTCAGAAATATCTTCCAGATGCAGAACTGGGTCCTGGCCGGCCTGTTCTTTGCCGCCTGTTTCGCGTATCCCCTGCTGCCCTTCGTCGAAGGCTGGATGGTCAACCAAGCGGCGCTCGTCATCATCTACATCATGGCGGCCCAGGGGGTCAGCATCCTGACCGGCTACACCGGGCTGGTCACGGTGGGCCACGGCGCCTTCCTCGCCATCGGCGCCTACACCGCGGCGCTCCTGATGAAGTACACCGGCCTTTCGGTGATCCCCGGGATGATCGCCGGCGGGCTGGTGTCGGCTGTCATCGGGTTTGCCCTCGGCCTGGTGTTCCTGCGCCTCGCCGGCGCCTTCATGGCGATCGGCACCCTCGGCTTCGCCTTCTTCATCGGCTCCATCGTCAACAACGTACCGATCTTCGAGGGCCGCACGGGAATCTCGCTGCCGCCCAACACGGTCTTTGGGTTCGAGATCGACGACTTCGGCTTCTACTACGTCGCGCTCGTGGCCCTGGCGCTGACCACCTTGTTCGTCTACAGCCTGATCCGCTCCGGGGTGGGCCGCGCGTTCAAGGCGCTCAGGGACTCGGACAAGGCCGCCGAAAGCAGCGGCGTCAGCCGGGTCCTGTACCGCAGCCTTTCGTTCTCGATCAGCGCCTTCATCACCGGCGTGGCCGGCGCTCTCAACGGCCTCATCGTCAACTACGTCTCGTCTGAGGTCTACGCCGACATCTGGTATTCGGTGGACATCCTGGTCGCCGCCGTGGTGGGCGGCTCGGCGATGCTGTTCGGGCCCTTCTTCGGCGGCTTCTTCGTCGCCATGGTGCCGTTCTTTCTCGAGGAACTTTATGACTTCGCGTTCATCCTCAAGGGCGTCGTGTTGATCGCGGTTCTCGTCCTGGCGCCGGTGGGCATAGCCGAGCTCGTCTCCAGGCCGGTTCGGGCGTGGCGGCAACGGAAACTGTTGGAGGCGGGGGAATCGCCCGAACTGGCGGACGCGCCGGGGCCGTCCGCGGGAGGCGGGTCATGACCCACCTGCGCTGCGAAGGCATAACTGTTCGCTTCGGCGGCGTCATGGCCTGCGATAACATCAGCCTCGATGTGCCGGAAGGTAAAATCGTCGGCCTGATCGGGCCCAACGGCGCCGGCAAGACGACATTGTTCAACGTACTCAGCCGCTTCCAGGAATACGAGTCCGGACACATCACCTACCGGGACCGAAACGTCGACCGCAAGAAGCCGCACGAAATGATTCGGCTGGGCATGGCCCGCACCTTCCAGAACCTCAACCTGTTCGGCGAGCAGTCGACCCTGGACAACATCCTCATCGGGGCGCACCGGCACCTAGGGAATCCCCTGGCAAACATGTTCTCCCTTCCCGGGGCGCGACGCACCGAGGCGGCGCTTGTCGACAAGGCGCTGGCAATTGCCGACATGCTGCACCTGAACCATCAGCTCGACAAAACGGTCAAGAGCCTTTCCTACGGCTGGCGCAAGCGGGTCGAGCTGGCCCGGGCGCTGGCCGCCGAACCCGAAATGATCCTGCTCGACGAACCCGTTGCCGGGTGCAACGACGAGGCCACCGCGGAACTGGAGGAGATCGTGCGCAGCGTCAACCGGAACCTGGGCGTCACCATCCTCCTCGTCGAGCACGACATGTCCATGGTCATGAAGGTCTGCGACTACATATACGTCATCAACTTCGGCGCCAACCTGGCGGATGGAACGCCGGCCGAGGTGCGGGAGAATCCCGACGTGATCGCTGCCTACCTCGGCGAGCCGACGCCATGACGTTACTCAGGCTCAAGGACTTGGAGGTCAACTACGGCGCGGTGCGCGCCCTGCGCGGTATCTCGCTGAGCGTGGAGCCGGGCAGCATCGTCGCCCTGCTGGGGGCGAACGGCGCCGGCAAGTCGACGATTCAGAAGGCCATCTCGGGCCTGCTCAAACCGACAGCCGGCGACATCGAGTTCGACGGCCAGCGGCTGAATTCATTGAGCCCCCGCGAAATTATCAGGCTGGGAATCGCCACGGTGCCCGAGGGGCGCAAAATCTTCAAGGACCTGAGCGTCAACGAGAACCTTCGCATGGGCGCCTACAGCCGCAGCGACAGGGCGGGAATCGCCCAGGACCAGGAGATGGTCTTGGACCTCTTCCCCGTCCTCAAGGAGCGCGCCAAGCAGCTTGGCGGTTCCCTGAGCGGCGGCGAACAGCAGATGCTGACCATCGCCCGCGGCCTCATGGCCCGGCCCCGGATGCTGCTGTTGGACGAGCCGTCCCTCGGGCTCGCCCCGCTGATCATCGCCGACATCTTCCGCATCCTCAAAATGATCAATGCCGATAAGGGCATGACGCTGCTCATCATCGAGCAAAACGTCCACGTTGCCCTGCAGAACGCCGACTACGCTTACGTCCTGCAACTGGGCCGCGTCACTGTCGAGGGTACGGCCAAGGAGCTTCTGGAGAACCGGGAGGTCATCGCATCGTATATGGGCACTCAGGCCCACGCGACCGCCGGGTGACGCCCACCGACTCAGCGGGCCGCTTCGCCCTGTAGTAGTGTGACCCTGGAAAGTTATCTCGAATAAATTGTTACAAGGACCAAGGAAGAAAGGAGTTAGAATTAGGAGGTTTTTTGCCGATCCAGCGTTCACGAGGATGAGCGGAATGGCGGCGCCGCCGCTTGCAAACCGCGGCGTGAATTCGACAGCAGGATCGGCCGATAGGAAGAGCCGCTTAGGCGGCGGAATCATCTAAGGAGTAAACGTTAAACAGGAGGCTAAAAATGAAACACTTATGGAACTTAGCATTGGCGTTGGCGGCTATCGGGGCATTGGCCCTGGGCGCGGGAAGCGCCTGGGCCGCCAACGGTCCCGGCGTCAGCGACAAAGAGATTCTCATCTGCTCTTACCAGCCCATGACCGGAAAGATCTCCAGCTACTTCCGCATGGGCAAGGGCGCGGACGCCTGGTTCAAGCACGTCAACGACAACGGCGGCGTGCACGGCCGGATGATCAACTTCAAGATGGTCGACGACAAGTACGAGCCGGCCCGCACCAAGAACATCGTCAAGCGCTTCGTCGAGCGCGACAAGTGCTTCGCCATCGTGGCGCCGCTGGGTTCGGCCCCAACGGCGGCGGTGATCGACTACATCGCGAGCAAGAACATGCCGCTGATCGGCGCCGGTACGGGCGCTGAGAAGAACCTGACCTATCCCAGCAAGTACATCTTCCCGCTCTATCCCAGCTACTTCATGGAAGGGCAGGAGCTGGTGCGCTTCGCCAGCAAGGTCTTCGGTGTCAAGAAGATCGGGCTGCTCTATCAGAACGATCCCTCGGGCAAGACCCACCTCAAGGGCATCAACTCCGTGCTCGACAAGTATGGGATCGAGCTGGTCGCGGCCGAGGGCTACGAGCAGAAGGAGATCGACGTGAGCTCCCAGGTGATCTCCATGAAGAACGCCGGGGCCGAAGCGGTTCTCTGTTCCTGCGCGCCGGAGCCGGCGGCCCGTTTCTACACCGAGCGCAAGAAGCTCAGCTGGAACGTGCCGGTGATCAACGTGTTCTTCGGCAAGAGCCCGAAGGTGCCCGAGCTGGCCGGTGCGGACGCGGTCGAGGGCGTCTACTTTACGACCATCTTCCGTGACTACAACTCGCCCGCGCCGCAGATCCAGGAAGCCAAGGCGATCCTGGCGAAGTACTACCCGGAGGAGCAGCCCGACGCGATCCACCTCTGGGGCTTCACCGGGGCCCAGGTCTTCACCGAGGCGCTGCGCCGGATGGGCCGGGACAACATCACCCGCGACCGTCTGGTCAGCACACTCGAAGGCATAGACGGCTGGAAGGGCAGCGTCGTGCCCGAGATCACCATCGGCGAGGGCAACGCGCCGGAGCACTTCCTGGTCAAGGATATGTCCTACGTCATCTACAAGGGTGGCAAGTTCCAGGACTTTGCGCCGCCCTGGCAGCAGTAACCTAAGAAACGCATCGGATCGGCGGCCCGCCCGGGGGACCGCCGGCCCGGGCGCTAGAGACGCGAAACCGGCTTGGCGCAACGGCGCGCGCCAGGCCGGTTTTTCTTTGGAGAGAAACCAGGGATGGGAAAGAGAGTTACGCCGCCGCCTGTTTCGCCGAAAGCGCCGCCCGGTCGAGCGTCAGGTCGCCGCCGCAATCCTCGCAGACCACGATCGCGGCGATGAACGTGCCCTTGCCCTCCTTTGCCTCCGGGCTGCCGTCCTCGGGCTGAGTGCCATAGTGATCCCAGACGGTGACACTCAGGTTGCCGGACCCACAGCTCCCGCAGGACTCGTCGGTCTCATAGTGGGCCAGGAACTCCGGCACCCCCTTGGGGTCCAAGCGTCTGGGCATGCTCCGCCTCCTTTTTCCTCACCCGGGCAGCCCCGCGCAGGGCTTCTCCCAGGCAATAACGCCCCACTATGCCAAGAAGACCCCGGGCGATCCATAGGGCGCCCTATGCGCCGGGAGCAGACCGTGATGCGGGAGGCACCCCTCTTCCGCCCGACCCCCGGCTTTATTTTGCCCGCCCCGCCTTGATAGAATAGCGTGCAAGGCGGGAGACAAGAAATCGGAGCGGGAGGCCATGAGCGGAGCGGAGGGCCCGGCCCATTCGGCGGCCGGGGACAAGTGGAGGCGCTTTCGCGTCCCGGAGTTCGATCGGGACCAATTCAAAGACATGGACTGGTCCGCGCCGGCCTATCTGGCGCAGGGCGAAATCGATGAGCTGATCGGGCGGCAAAAGGCGGGCGATGCAGCCGCCTACGGTTGTTATCCGGTGATGCCGGATGACGCGCTGTTCGACAGGCTGAAGGTCCACGGCGAACACCGGCACGCGGTCCTCTGCGTGCTGCCGGACCAGGAGGTGACGATCCTCGGCCGCTCCCATGCCTGGTTCCTTCAGAAGGCCTGGATCCTGGACTCGCTCGATGCGGGTTCCGCCAACATGGTGGCGGAGTGGAATACGCCGCGGCCCATGAACGTATGCCTGGGGCCGGCCGACGGCATCACCCATCCAGGCGGCGTCCTCTACGCCGTCACGGCTCATGCCTATGGCGACCACTGGATCGGCAACCGCACGATCCTCCAGAACGGCCAGCGGGAACGCC
>JAZGBC010000041.1:0-6597 GCA_036444495.1 Kiloniellales bacterium | reverse complement strand
GATGAAATCCCGCAGGTCGCCGTGCCGCTCGAGCTGGATGAAGCCCTGGTCGATCATCCAGAAGTCGTTGAACATCTTGGACAGGTACTTGTTGCCGCTGTCGCAGACGAAGGTGACGACGCGCTTGGGCTCCGATTGTTCGCGGCAGTAGCGCAGGGCGCCGGCGATGAGGGTGCCCGTGGAGGAGCCGGCCAGGATGCCCTCCTTGGACAGAAGCTCGCGCGCCACCTCGAAGGATTCGCCGTCGCCGATGGTGTAGGCGCGCTTGACGCGCGCGAAGTCGCAGTTGGGCGGCAGGAAGTCCTCGCCGATGCCCTCGACCAGCCAGGAGCCCACCTCCTCGCCCAGCTTGCCCGTGAGCACCAACTCGGCGAGCACCGAACCCTCCGGGTCGGCCAGGACGATCTCCACGTCGGGCGCCACCTTGGCGAAGAAGCGGGACATGCCCGTGATGGTCCCGCCCGAGCCGACGGCGCAGACCACCGCGTCCAGGTCGTGCTCCATCTGCTCCCAAATCTCCGGCGCGGTGGTGGTCTCGTGCGCCTCCGGGTTGGCCGGGTTGGCGAACTGGTTGGCGTAGAAGGCGCCGGTCTCCCCGGCGATGCGCTCGGCCATGTCCTGGTAGTACTCGGGGTGGCCCTTGCCCACGTCCGAGCGGGTCAGCAGCACCTCCGCGCCCAGCGCCTTGAGGTGGAAGATCTTCTCCTGCGCCATCTTGTCGGGCACGACGATGATGAGCTTGAAGCCCATCTGCGCGGCGACCAGGCCCAGGCCCAGGCCCGTGTTGCCCGCGGTGGCCTCGATGATCGTGCCGCCGGGCTTGAGCGTGCCGTCGCGCACCGCGGCCTCGATCATGGACTTGCCGATGCGGTCCTTGATCGAGCCCCCGGGGTTCTGGTTCTCCAGCTTGAGGAACAGCCGGCAGGGGCCGGTGTCGAGCCTTTTGGCCTCGATGAGCGGTGTGTTGCCGATGCCCTCGAGCACGTTGTGGTAGACGGGCGCGGTCATGGGGGTGCCTGCGTGATTTTTGCCGCGGCGCGGTCTCGGTCCTTGCCAAGCGTCTTTAGGGTACTCCGCGGGCGGCGTCCTGCATATCCCCTGCGGTGATGAGGATGCTCACGACTGCACGACGGGGCCGACCTCTTCCAGGCTGTCGTCGGAGCGGGCCGAGAGCACGCGGGTCGGGAAGCCGCCATCCTGCAGGTTGGCGATGATCTCCTGCACGTGCTCGGCGTTGCGCGTCTCGATGACGGCGTCCACGTCGGCCTGCTTGGCGGGCACGTCGTAGAACAGGCGCTGGTGATAGACCTCGATGATGTTGCCGCCGGTCTCGCCGATGAGGTGCGCCACCTTGGCCAGCACGCCGGGCCGGTCCACGATGCCGATGCGCAGGCGCACCATGCGCCCGTCGCGCACCAGGCCGCGCGTGAGCACCCAGGACAGAAGGCGCACGTCGATGTTGCCGCCGCAGATGACCGTGGCCACCTTGCGCCCGGCGAAGCGTTTCCTGTTCTGCAGCAGCGCGGCGACCCCCACCGCGCCCGCGCCCTCGGCGACGATCTTCTGCTCCTCGACCAGCAGGTGCACGGCGGTCTCGATGTGCGGCTCGTCCACCAGGAAGACTTCCTCGACCAGGCGTTCGATGATCCCGCGGGTGAGCTCGCCCGGGATCTTGACCGCGATGCCGTCGGCCAGCGTCTGGCCGCTGAATTCCCCGGACTCCTTGCGCAGCGCCTTGTACATGGAGGGGTAGAGCTCCGCCTCCACGCCGAACATTTGCAGCTCCGGCTTGACCGATTTGGTCGCCGTGGCGATGCCCGAGATGATGCCCCCGCCGCCGATGGGCACGAGGATGGCGTCCAGGTCCGGCTCGTCCTCCAGCATCTCGAAGCCGATGGTGCCCTGGCCGGCGACGATTTTGGGGTCGTCGTAGGGGTGCACGAAGGCGAGGTTCTCCTTCCCGGCGATCTCGCGCGCGGCCACCGCCGAGGTGTCCAGGGTGTCGCCCGTCAGCACGACGCGGGCGCCGAAGTTGCGCGTGCGCTCCACCTTGGAGAAGGGGGCGAACTCGGGCATGACGATGGTCGCCGGGATGCCCAGGCGCTGGGCGTGGTAGGCGACTCCCTGCGCATGATTGCCCGCCGACATGGCGATGACCCCTGACTTGGCCTGCTCGGGCGTCAGGCTCTTCAGCTTGACCAGCGCGCCGCGGTCCTTGAAGGAGCCGGTGCGCTGCAGGTTTTCCAGCTTGAGATAAAGCTCGCAGCCGAGCAGCTCGCCCAGGCGCGGGGCGGCGACCAGCGGCGTGCGGATCACCTCGCCCTCGATTTCCTTGGCGGCGGCCCTGATGTCCTCGGCGGTGACGCTCATGGGCGCGTTCTCCCCTCCCTCATGACTCATTTTGGCATGAGCCTCAGGCGAGTGTGCGGTGCTTGCCCGCCGCCGTCCAGTTTTACGTAGATTCCGTCACGCCAACTTTCCGCCAGGCTGCCGTAGTGGGGAGACAGGGGATTCCCCGACTGGCCCGTGGCGATGATGAAGCGCGAGTCGTCGAGGTCGCCCAGATCGTAGACCGCGCGGTAGCCGGGGCCGTGGATGTCGTCGAACAGGCTGTCGGACGGGCCGGTGAAGCTCGCCGACGCCCTGTTCACCGTGAAGCCGCCGCCGCTGGTCTCCACCGCGAAGCCGAAGATTGCATCGAATAGGGGCAGCCGGCTCAGCACCGGGTGGCCGAAACGCGCGAGGTGTGCCTCGCCCCAGCGCAGCCGGTCCAGGGGCTGGCGGAAGCGCAGGGCCAGCAGGTTGAGCGCGTCCTCGAGCGCGGTGACGAGCTGCGCCGGGCAACCCTCCGTTTCCTCGGTTGTCCGGTCGTCGCACCAGGCTCGCTCTTCGCGCAGCACCTTGGCGACGAGCGCCGGCCTGGGGCGTTGGAAAGCCTCGAAGTCGTCGCCCAGTTCGTCGGCAAAGATCACCCGGGTCAGCTCGCGCAGCCAGGCGTAGAAGATCAGCGGCGCCGCCTGGTCCCGCTCCATGCGTCCGTCCCACGCGGAGAGAAGGGAGAGCGCAACCTGGCCGCGGTCGGTCTCCGGCCTGGCTTCGAGCAGGAGGGGCAGGAGCTCGCGCGCGGCGAGCGAGGCGGTGTCCTGCTGCATGGCCTGGATCGAGGGCGGCGTGGCCGGGCCGCCCGCGTCGAGCATCTGGTGGATGCGTTGGGCCCGATAGGGCTCGGGCCAGTGGGCGGCGATCAGGTAGGGATAGCCGTCGGGCACGATCTTGTTGTTGGCGTTCACGATGCGCCCCCCCGTGGGATCGCGCGCGACGGGCAGGTCCTCGAAAGGAATGAACCCGGTCCAATCGTTCTCGCCCGTCCAACCGGGCAGGGGCAGGGTGCCGTCGCCCCGCCGCCGGATCGGCACACGCGCCGGCGCCATGAAGCCGATCGTGCCGCTCTTGTCCGCGTAGGCGATGTTTTGCTGCGGGCTGTGCCAATTCCTGAGCGCGTCCACAAAGCCTCGCCAGTCGCGCGCGCGGTTGAGGCGGTAGAGCGCCTCGCCCGAGCGGTCGTCGGACCTGAGCGCCGGCCAGGCGAGCGCAAGGACCGTTCCGGGCTCGGCCGACTCCCTCGCCCGGGGAATGGCGTCCGAGATCACCGGGCCGTGGCGCGTGACGCGCACGGTGAGGCGCTCGGCTTCCTGCCCGCGCACCTCGATCACCTCCTCGCGCATATCGAAGGGGCGGGGCCCATCCGGCGTCAGGTACGCGCCCGGATCGCCCTCGGCCAGGCGTTCCACGAAAAGGTCCTGGGTATCGCTGTGCGTGGTGGTGAAGCCCCAGGCGATGCTGCCGTTGTGTCCCAGGATGTGAAAGGGCATGCCCGGCACGGTAACGCCCGCGAGTGTGAGGGTCGGCGTCTCGATGCGCGCCAGGTACCAGGTGCCCGGCGCCCGCAGCGACAGATGCGGATCGTTGGCCAGGATGGGGCGCCCGCTTCGCGTCTGGCTGCCCGCCAGTACCCAGAAGTTGGACGCGTCCTTGGGCTTGAGCTCCCGGGGCAGGATCTCGCCCAATTGCTTGAGCGGCAGGCCGCGGTAGAGAGCGCCCAGATCGCCGAGCGTCACGGGCGCATCGGCCGGATAGGGCGGCCAGAGGAAATTCACCTCCTCGGGATTCAGGCGCCGCGCGAGCCGGGCGCGCAGCAACTCCTCGCTCCAGTTGCCGGAAAGCCGAAGCGCCATGAGCCGGCCCCAGATCAGACTGTCCGCCGCGCGCCAGGGCTCGGGCTCGTAGCGCAGGATATAGAACTCCGGCGGCCAGGGTTTGCCGGGACTGCCGATGAAGGCGTTCACGCCTTCGGCATAGGCGTCGAGCAGGGCGCGCACAGGGGCGGAGAGCTGCGTCAGGTTCGCCTCGGCCACCCGGTAAAGCCCCAGCGTGCGCATGAAGCGGTCGGTGCCGAGGGTTGCCGGGCCGATTACCTCGGAGAGGCGCCCCGCGCCGATGCGGCGCATGAAATCCATCTGCCAGAGCCGGTCCTGGGCATGGACGAAGCCCAGCGCCCTGGACGCGTCCAGCTCGTCCTCTGCACGGATGGTGACGATGCCGTCGCCATCGCGCAGCACCTCCACCGGCGCGCTCAGGCCCGTGATAACGCGCTCGCCCTCGACCTGCGGCAGGGAGCCGCGCAGCCAGAAGTAGCCGCCGCCCGCGCCGAACGCGGCGATAAGGAGCAACACGACCAGCGCGCGCAGGATCCAGACGACGAATCGCCTCATTCCCTATAACCTTCCCCCAACCGCGGCCTCGGCGTTTGTCCGGCCCGCGAGTTACGATGGGCGCAAGACTAGCCCGCGCCCGGGGAACAGTGACAAGAAATATGGCCGCCCAGGGATCGAAAAAAGTCGTTATCGCCGCCTTCCTCGGCAACGGGCTGATCGCGGTGACCAAGTTCGTGGCCGCGGCCATGACCGGCAGCGCCGCCATGTTCAGCGAGGCGGTCCACTCGCTCGCCGATACGACCAATCAGGCGCTGCTGCTCTACGGCATGACGCGCGCCGCACGGCCGGCCGATGCGCGCCATCCCTTCGGCTACGGCCGCGAGCTTTACTTCTGGGCCTTCGTCGTCGCCATCCTGATCTTTGCCGCCGGCGCGGGTGTCTCGCTCTACGAGGGTATCGCGAAGCTGCAACATCCCGAGCCCGTCACCGACGCCTACATCAACTACATCGTGCTCGGCCTGGCCATCGTCTTCGAGGGCGGCTCCTTTTTCGTCGCGCTCAAGGAGTTCAACAAGGTCAAGGGCGGGCGCGGCTATCTGGCCGCGGTGCGGGTCAGCAAGGACGCCGCGCTGTTCACGGTCCTTCTGGAAGACTCGGCCGCCTTGCTCGGTCTGCTGATCGCGCTCACCGGCATCGCGCTTTCCGAGGCGTTGGATGTTCCGGCGCTGGACGCGGTGGCCTCCATCCTGATCGGGCTCATGCTGGCCGGGGTGGCCCTGCTGCTGGCCTACGAGACCAAGGGCCTGCTGATCGGCGAGGCGGCCGATCCGGCGGTCGAGGCCGAGCTGCGCCGCATCCTGGCCGCCGAGCGGGGCATCCTGCGCATCAACGAGCTGCTCACCATGCACCTGGGCCCGCGCGACGTGCTGCTGAACCTGAGCCTGGACTTCAAGGGTGGCCTGACCTCCGACGAGGTGGAGCGCGCCATCAGCGCCCTGGAGCGGCGCATCAAGGCGGCCCGGCCGGAGATCACCCGCGTCTTCATCGAGGCCCAGGACCGCAGAGGCCACGAACGGGGCTGGTGAGGGGGGTTGGGGGACTCGCCGTTCCCCTGTGTCCAGAGCTACCCGAAGATGACACTTGGCAGCCAGGTGGCCAACGCGGGGAACATCGCGAGCGTCGCGAGGCCGACGAGTTGGATCAACACGAAGGGGGCGACCCCTTTGTAGATGTGCATGGTCGTGACTTCCGGGGGCGCCACGCCGCGAAGGAAAAACAGCGCGAAGCCGAACGGCGGGGTCAGGAAAGAGGTCTGCAGGTTCATGGCTATCATCACGCCGAGCCACACCGGATGGATGTCGAACTGCAAGAGGATCGGCGCCACGATCGGCACCACGACGAAGCTGATCTCGATCCAGTCGATGAAGAAGCCCATAAAGAAGATGACCAGCATGACGAGGGCCACTGCGCCGAACGCGCCGCCGGGCAAGGTCTTGAGGAAGTCGTGCACCATGACGTCGCCACCGAGGCCGCGGAACACCAGCGAGAACAGTGCGGCGCCGATGAGTATGACGAATACCATGGAGCTGATCTTCATGGTCGTGCGTATGACCTCATGCACGATTCTGGTGCGGTAGACCCGCATCAAGCTCACCACAAGGCCCCAGACGAGGCCCAGGATGAACACCTCGGCAATGTAAATGGCGATCTGGTCGTCGACCGGGATCTCCGTCCGCGCCAAACGCAGGTCGAAAACCTCCGAAAGGATCAACATGCCGATCAGACAAGCGCCGGCGACGTACATCGGCACGCCGTGGGCCCTATCGAGGCGCACCCCGGCGAGCAGCAGCGAGCCCACCGCACCGACCGCCGCCGCCTCGGT